>NZ_JACHMZ010000001.1:4663269-4980961 GCF_014205165.1 Micromonospora carbonacea
GCCTGCCGCGCCTGCCGCACGTCCCACACCCGCACCGGCAACGGCGACAACACACCCTGCTCGAACAACGCCAACAGCTCGCCGAGCATCTGCCCGATGCGTTCGCCGCCGGCCTCGTTCAGGTCGAACGCCCGGTAGGCGACCCCCGGATGCTCCGCCGCCACCACGGCGGCGTCCCGTACGTCGGTCTTGCCCATCTCGACGAACCGGCCACCACGCGGCAACAACCGCAACGACGCATCCACGAACTCACCCGCAAGAGCGTCGAGGACCACATCCACCCCGGCACCACCCGACGCCGAGGAGAACACCGCCTCGAACTCCGTCGACCGCGACGACCCGATCCGCCCCGGAGCCACCCCCAACTCCCGCAGGGTCCCCCACTTGCCGGGACTGGCAGTCGCGTAGACGGTCGCGCCGAAGTGGTGCGCGAGCTGGATCGCCGCCATGCCGACGCCACCCGCACCCGAGTGGACCAGGACAGACTCACCGGAGCGCAGACCAGCCAGATCGTGCAACGCGTAGTACGCCGTCAGGAACACCACCGGCACCGACGCCGCCTCGACAAACGACCACCCCGACGGCACCCGCGCCACCCGCAACCGCTGCGCCACCACCTCCGGCCCAAAACCAGGCTCAAACAACCCGAACACCCGATCACCCGGGCTCAGATCATCCACACCCGGCCCGACCTCCAGCACCACACCCGCACCCTCACTACCCATCACCGCCGACGGATCCGGATACATCCCGAGCGCGATCAACACGTCCCGGAAGTTCACGCCGGTGGCGCGTACCGCGATGCGGACCTCGCCGGGCGCGAGGGCGGCCGGGGCGGCGGCGACGATCTCGACGCCGTCGAGCGTGCCGGGGCGCGCGGCGGCGACGTGCCACGCACGGTCCGCCGGCGGGGTCAGCTCCGCGCCCGGCTGGCGCACGAGCCGGGGTACGCACACCGCGTCGCCCCGCAGCGCGAGCTGGCCGCCGACGGTGGACGGGTCGGCCGCGACGGTCGCCAGGACGGCGAGCGCCTGCGGGCCGACGGCCTCGTCGGTGTCGGCGAGCACGATGCGGTCGGGGTGCTCCGACTGCGCCGAACGCAGCAGACCCCACACCGCCGCACCCGCCAGATCGGACACCCGGTCCTCGTCCCCCGCCACCACGGCACCCCGGGTCACCACCACCAACCGCGAACCCGCAAGCAGATCAGCGGCAAGCCACCCCTGCACCACACCCAACACACCCGCGACGACATCCCGCACCGCGTCCGGCACAGCGGCCCCCGCAGCGCCGACGGGCAGCAACACGAAAGCCGGAGCGGGCCGCCCCGCCTCCACCGCCGCCACCAGCGCCGGCACGTCCGCGTACGCGGGCACCTCGGGCGGGGCGACCTCGCCGAGCGCCACCGCGCCGGACACGTCGGCGGCCGGGGTCACGTCCTCGGCGTGCCAGGTCACCTCGAACAGGGACCGGTCGGCCGCACTCGGGGCCGGGGCGGTGCCCATCTCCCGCAGGACGAGGGAGTCGACGGAGACCACCGGCGACCCGGAGCCGTCGACCGCGACGAGCCGCACGCCGGAACCGGCGCGGCTCAACCGCACCCGCAGCGCGCGGGCACCGGCGGCGTGCACCTGCACACCGGTGAACGCGAACGGCACCCGAGGCCCGGTGCCGGTGCCGGCGTCGAGCAGGCCGATCGGGTGCAGCGCGGCGTCAAGCAACGCCGGGTGCACCCCGAACGCGGACGCGTCCGCCGCCGACTCCGGCAGGGCCACCTCGGCACACAGCTCGCCGTCGCCCGTCCACACCCGGCGCAGCCCCTGGAACACCGGCCCGTACGCCAGCCCGTGCCCGACGAGCGCGTCGTACCAACCGGACAGGTCCACCTCGGACATGCCGACCGGCGGCCACGCCCCCACGGTCGGTTCCTCGGCGACGGCCGGCTCCAGCACGCCATCCGCGTGCCGGACCCACTCCGCGTCCGCGTCCTCGTCGGGCTGGGCATACACGGCCACGTCCCGGCCGCCGGTGTCGTCGGCCGCGCCGACGCGCACCTGCACCCGCACCCCACCGGAGACCGGGAGGGTCAGCGGCGCGGCGATGGTCAGCTCCCGCACCCGCGACGCGCCCACCTCGTCGCCCGCCCGCACCACAAGCTCGACCAGAGCCGCACCCGGCACCACCACCGCACCGGAGACGACGTGGTCGGCCAACCACGGATGCGTCGACACCGACAGCCGACCGGTCAGCACCGCCTCGTCGTCACCGGCCAGGCGCACCGCCGCGCCGAGCAGCGGGTGCCCCGGGGCGGCGAGCCCGGCACCGGACACGTCGCCGGCCCGCCAGGCCGCCGCGTCGGGCCAGTACCGCTGCCGCTGGAACGGGTACGTCGGCAGGTCCAGCGGGCGCACGGCCGTGCCGCCGCCGGTGAGGGCGGCCCAGTCGACGGGCACGCCGGCCGCGTACGCCTCGGCGAGGGCCGCGAGCAGCGCGGACGCCTCGGTGCGTCCCCGGCGCAGGGTCGGCACGACCACCGGCCCGGCGGTGGGGTCCGCGTCGCCGGCGAGGCAGTCGGAGATCATGCCGGCGAGCACCCCGTCGGGCCCGACCTCAAGGTACGTGCCGACGTGGCGCTGCCGCAGGTAGGCGATCCCGTCGGCGAAGCGGACGGCCTCCCGGACGTGCCGCACCCAGTACCCGGGGTCGCACAGCTCGTCCGAGTCGGCGGCGACGCCGGTCAGGTTGGACACGACGGGCAGCGTCGGCGGCTGGAAGGTGAGCCCGTCGAGGACGGCCCGGAAACCGGCGAGCATCGGTTCCATGAGCGGGCTGTGGAAGGCGTGGCTGACCCGCAGCCGGCGGGTGCGTACGCCCCGGTTCCGCCAGTCGGCCTCGACGGCGTCGAGGGCGTCGGCGGCGCCGGAGACGACGACGGCCGCCGGCCCGTTGACGGCGGCGATGCCGAGCCGGTCGGTCAGGCCCTCGATGGAGGCGCGGACGTCGGCTTCGGCGGCGGCGACGGCGAGCATGCCGCCCCCGGCGGGCAGCGCCTGCATGAGCCGGCCCCGGGCGGCGACCAGCGCGCAGGCGTCGGCGAGGGACAGCACCCCGGCGACGTGCGCGGCGGTGATCTCGCCGACGGAGTGGCCGCCGACGAGGTCGGGGACGACCCCGAACGACTCGACGAGGCGATAGAGGGCCACCTCGACGGCGAAGAGGCCGGCCTGGGTGAACACCGTCTGGTCGAGCAGCTCCGCGTCGGGGGAGCCTTCGGTGGCGAACAGCACGTCGCGCAGCGGGCGGGGCAGCAGCGGGTCGAGGTGTCGGCAGGCGTCGTCGAGCGCGGCGGCGAACGCGGGGAACGCCCCGTACGCCTCCCGGCCCATGCCAGGGCGTTGCGCGCCCTGGCCGGAGAAGAGGACGGCGAGCCGGCCGGGCCGGACGGTGCCCCGGACGACGACGGACGACGGCTCGTCGGCGGCGACGGCGGCCAGGCCGGCGAGGAGGCTCTGCCGGTCGCGGGGCAGCAGCACCGCGCGGTGTTCGAACGCGGACCGGCCGGTGGCGAGGGCGTGACCGAGGTCGGGCAGGCCGACGGCCGGGTTCTCCCCCAGCCAGTCGCGCAGCCGGCGGGCCTGTTCGGCCAGGGCGTCGCCGGTGCGGGCGGAGAGCACGCAGGGCGTGGTGAGGTCGCCGGTGGTGACGGCGGCCGGGACGGTCACGGTCGGCGCGGGCGTCGCCTCGGGGGCCGCTTCCAGGATGGTGTGGACGTTGGTGCCGGAGATGCCAAACGACGACACGGCGGCGCGGCGGGGCCGGTCCACCTCGGGCCAGGGACGCGGCTCGGCGAGCAGCGAGACGGCCCCGGCCGACCAGTCGATGTGCTCCGACGGGGTGTCGACGTGCAGGGTGGCGGGGAGCTGGCCGTGCCGCATCGCCATGACCATCTTGATCACCCCGGCGACGCCGGCGGCGGCCTGGGCGTGGCCGATGTTCGACTTGATCGAGCCGAGCAGCAGCGGCCGGTCGACGGGCCGGTCCTGCCCGTACGTGGCCAGCAGCGCCTGCGCCTCGATGGGGTCGCCGAGCGCCGTGCCGGTGCCGTGGGCCTCGACGGCGTCCACGTCGGCCGCAGTCAGGCGGGCGTTGGCGAGGGCCTGCCGGATGACGCGCTGCTGCGCCGGCCCGTTGGGGGCGGTGAGGCCGCTGCTGGCCCCGTCCTGGTTGACGGCGCTGCCCCGGACGACGGCGAGGACGCGGTGGCCGTTGCGTTGGGCGTCGGAGAGCCGTTCCAGCAGCAGCATGCCGACGCCCTCGGCGAAGCCGGTGCCGTTGGCGCCCGCGCCGAACGCCCGGCACCGCCCGTCGGGCGACAGGCCGCGCTGGCGGGAGAACTCGGCGAGCATGCCGGGGGTGGACATGACGCTGACCCCGCCGGCCAGGGCGAGCTGGCACTCGTTCTGCCGCAGCGCCTGGGCGGCCAGGTGCAGGGCGACCAGCGACGACGAGCAGGCGGTGTCGACGGTGACGGCGGGGCCTTCGAGGCCGAACAGGTAGGAGATGCGGCCGGAGGCGACGCTGCCGGCGCTGCCGTTGCCGACGTACCCGTCGAGCTCGTCGGACGTGCCGAGGGCCTTGCCGGCGTAGTCGTGGTAGATGAGGCCGACGTAGACGCCGGTGCTGCTGCCCCGGGCGGTCAGCGGGTCGATGCCGGCCCGTTCGAACGCCTCCCACGACGTTTCCAGCAGCAGCCGCTGCTGCGGGTCCATGGCGAGCGCCTCGCGGGGCGAGATGCCGAAGAAGGCGGCGTCGAAGTCGGCGGCGTCGTAGAGGAACCCGCCGCGCTGCGGGGTGGCCGTGTCGGCACCGGCGTCGCCGCTCAGGTCGGCGAGGTCCCAGCCCCGGTCGGTGGGGAAGGGCGCGATGACGTCCGCGCCGGCGGTGACGAGGTCCCACAGTTGTTCGGGGGTGCGCACGTCGCCGGGGAAGCGGCAGGCCATGCCGACGATCGCGATGGGCTCGTCGACGCCGGTCGCGGCGGCAGCGGCGGGGGCCGGCGCGGGGGCGGCCCGGCCGCCGACCTCCCGGTCGAGGAAGTCGGCGAGCACGGCGGGCGTCGGGTAGTCGAAGGCGACGGTGGCGGGCAGCCGCAGCCCGGTGGCGGCGGCGAGCCGGTTGCGCAGCTCGACGGAGGTGAGCGAGTCGAAGCCGAGTTCCTTGAACGGCCGCTGCGGGTCGACGGTGTCGGCGGAGCGGTGGCCGAGCACGGCGGCCGCGGCACCGGCGACGAGGTCGAGGAGCTGGCCGCGTCGTTCGGCGGGGCTGAGGGCGGCGAGCCGCTCGCCCAGCGACAGGTCGGCGGCGGCCCGGGTCGCCGCCCGCCGTCGGGCGTGGGGCTGGCGCACGAGGTCGCGCAGCAGCGCGGGGACCGGTCCGCCCGTGGCCGCCGGCACCTTCATGAGTACGAGGTGCGCGCCGCCGTGCCGCTGCGCGGCGTCGAGGAGCGCGAGCCCCTCGGCGTCGGTGAGCGGGGCGCTGCCGGCGCGGATGGCGCGCCGGTGCTCGGTGGCGTCGAGGTGGGCGGTCATGGCGCTGGTGGTGGCCCAGAGCCCCCAGGCGAGGCTGGTCGCCGGCAGCCCGATGGCGCGGCGGTGCTGGGCGAGGGCGTCGAGGAACGCGTTGGCCGCCGCGTAGTTGCCCTGACCCGGCGAACCCAACGTCGCCGCGATCGACGAGAACACCACGAACGCCGACAGATCCAGGTGCGCGGTCGCCTCGTGCAACGCCCACGCACCGTCCACCTTCGGCCGCAACACCGCGTCCACGCCGTCAGCGGTAAGCGACCCGATCGTCGCGTCGGCGATCACCCCCGCCGTGTGCACCACCGCCGTCAACGGATGCGCCGGATCGATCCCGGCCACCAGGCCCGCCACCTGCCCCGCATCGGCCACGTCCACCGACACGGCCGTGACCTGCGCACCGGCATCCGTCAGCTCCGCCACCAACGCCGCATAGTCGGAACCCTCCACCGGCAACCGACGCGACGCCAACACCAACCGACGAGCCTGACCCGACGCCACCAGATGCCGCGCCACCACCCCGGCCAGAGCACCCGACGCACCCGTCACCAGGGTCGTGCCGTCCGGGTCCACCGCGACCGGAACCGTCAGCACCACCTTGCCCACATGCCGAGCCTGACTCAGGTGCCGCAACGCCTGCCGGACCTGCCGCACATCCCACACCCGCACCGGCAACGGCCGCAACACACCACTCTCGAACAACGCCAACAGCTCGCCCAGCATCTGCCCGATGCGTTCGCCGCCTGCGGCGTTTAGCTCGAACGCCTGGTACGTCACGCCGGGGTGTTGGCGGGCGACCAGTTCCGGGTCGCGTACGTCGGTCTTGCCCATCTCGACGAACCGGCCGCCACGCGGCAACAACCGCAACGACGCGTCCACGAACTCACCCGCAAGGGCGTCGAGGACCACATCCACACCAGCGCCACCCGACGCCGAGGAGAACACCTGCTCGAACTCCGTCGACCGCGACGAACCGATCCGCCCCGGAGCCACCCCCAACTCCCGCAGGGTCCCCCACTTGCCGGGACTCGCCGTCGCATAGACCGTCGCGCCGAAGTGGTGCGCGAGCTGGATCGCCGCCATCCCGACGCCACCCGCACCCGAGTGGACCAGGACAGACTCGCCAGCCCGCAACCCCGCCAGATCACGCAACGCGTAGTACGCCGTCAGGAACACCACCGGCACCGACGCCGCCTCGACAAACGACCACCCCGACGGCACCCGCGCCACCCGCAACCGCTGCGCCACCACCTGCGGCCCAAAACCAGGCTCGAACAACCCGAACACCCGATCACCCGGCACCAGATCGTCGACACCCGGGCCGACCTCCAGCACCACACCCGCACCCTCACTACCCATCACCGCCGACGGATCCGGATACATCCCCAACGCGATCAACACGTCCCGGAAGTTCACCCCGGCCGCCCGCACGGCGATGCGGACCTGGCCCGGGGCGAGGGGCTGGGCGGTGTCGGGCAGCAGGTCGACGCCGTCGAGCGTGCCGGGGGCGACGGCGGCCACGTGCCACAGGTCGCCCTGCGGGGTGAGGGCGTCACCGGCGGGCCGGGTGACCCGGGGCGTGAGGACGGTGCCGGCCCGGACGGCGAGCTGGCCGCCGGTGGGGGCCGGGTCGGCGGCCACCGCCGCGAGCAGCGCCACCGCGTCGGCGTCCAACGGACCGTCGAGGTCGGCCAGCACGATGCGGTCGGGGTGCTCCGACTGCGCCGAACGCAGCAGACCCCACACCGCCGCACCCGCCAGGTCGGTCACCCGGTCGCCGGGCAGGACCGCCACGGCGTCGCGGGTCGTCACGGCCAGCTTCGTGTCGGCGAGGGCGTCGGCGGCCAGCCACGCCTGGACGGCCCCGAGGGCGTCCGCCGTCGCGGCCCGGACCAGGCCGGGCAGGTCGTCGCCGGAGGGCTGGCCCGGGGTGCTCCCGGGGACCCGGTCCGGGGCGGAGCCGGCATCGCCGGCCGCGCCCGGGCCGACGGGCAGCAGGACGAGGCCCGGCGCGGGCCGGCCCGCCTCGACGGCCGCCACCAGGGCCGCCACGTCCGGGTACGCCGACACGTCCGGAAGGGCCACCTCGCCGAGCGCCACCGCGCCCGACACGTCGGCGGCCGGGGTCACGTCCTCGGCGCGCCAGGTGAGTTCGAACACCGACCGGTCGGCGGCGCTGGGCGCGGCGACGCCGGTCAGTTCCCGCAGGACGAGGGAGTCGACCGAGACGACCGGCGACCCGGACCCGTCGACCGCGACCAGCCGCACCCCGGAACCGGCACGGCTCAACCGCACCCGCAACACCGACGCACCGGCGGCGTGCACCTGCACACCGCTGAACGCGAACGGCACCCGGGGCCCCGACGTCTCCTGCTCCGACAGCAATCCGATCGGGTGCAGGGCGGCGTCCAGCAACGCCGGGTGCACCCCGAACCGGCCGGCGCTCTCGGCGACGTCGTCGGGCAGGGCCACCTCGGCGTACACGTCGCCGCCGGTGCCGGTCCACACCCGGCGCAGCCCCTGGAACACCGGCCCGTACGCCAGCCCGTGCCCGACGAGCGCGTCGTACCAACCGGACAGGTCCACCTCGGACGCGCCGACCGGCGGCCACTGCCCCACCACCGGCTCCTCGGCCACCGCCGGCTCCAGCACCCCATCGGCGTGCCGCACCCACTCCGCGTCCGCATCCTCGCCGGGCTGGGCGTGCACCGTCACCTCACGGGCACCAGCACCGTCGGCCGCACCGACCCGCACCTGCACCCGCACCGCCTCGGAGGCCGGCAACGTCAACGGCGCGGCGATCGTCAACTCCCGCACCCGCGACGCACCCACCTCGTCGCCCGCCCGCACCACCAACTCCACCAGAGCCGCACCCGGCACCACCACCGCACCGGCAACCACGTGATCGGCCAACCACGGATGCGACGACACCGACAACCGACCCGACAACACCACCTCGTCGTCACCGGCCAGGCGCACCGCCGCACCCAACAGCGGATGCCCCGCCACGCCCAGGCCCGCAGCCGACACATCGCCCACCTGCCACGTGCCCGCCTCGGGCCAGAACCGCTCCCGCTGGAACGCGTACGTCGGCAGATCCACCCGGGACGCGCCGGTGTCGGCGAGGACGGCGGCCCAGTCGACCGGCACGCCGGCCGTGTGCAGGTCGCCGAGCGCGGCGAGGAGCTGGCGGGGGCCGTGCTCGTCGCGGCGCAGCGAACCGACCACGACGCCGGGCTGGACGCCGTCGGCCCGGTCGAGCGCGTCCTGCACCACCACCTTGAGCACGGGGTGGGGGCTGACCTCGACGAACGTGCGGTAGCCGGCGGCGATCAGCGCGTCCACGACGGGGGCGAGGCGCACCGGTTCGCGCAGGTTCCGGTACCAGTAGTCGGCGTCCAGCGCGGTGATGTCGAGGGGTTCGCCGGTGACGGTGGAGTGGAAGGCCACCTCGGTGGGGTGGGCCTCGATCGTGCCGAGCGCCGCGGCCAGGTCCTCGCGGACGGCCTCGACGTGCCCGCAGTGCGACGCGTAGTCCACGGCGATCCGGCGGGCCCGGATGCCGCGCTCGGTGCAGGTGGCGAGCAGTTCGTCGACGGGGCCGGCGTCGCCGGACACGACGGTGACGGCCGCGCCGTTGACGGCGGCGACGGACAGGGCACCGGCCCAGGGCGCGATGAGCTGTTCGGTGTCGGCGGCGGACAGCGGCACGGACACCATGCCGCCCAGCCCGGAGATGGCGAGCAGGCCCCGGCTGCGGGCGACGACGAGCCGCATCGCGTCGGGCAGGGTGAGCGCCCCGGCGGCGCAGGCGGCGGCGATCTCGCCCTGCGAGTGGCCGATGACGGCGTCGGGCCGGACGCCGCACGCCTTCCACACCTCGGCGAGGGAGACCATGACGGAGAACAGGAGCGGCTGGACGACGTCCACCCGGTCCATCGGCGGGGCGTCGGGTGCGCCGCGCAGGACGTCCTCGGGGTGCCAGTCGACCAGGCGGGACAGTTCCGCCGCGCACTGGTCCATCCGGTCCCGGAAGACCGGCGAGGACGCCAGGAGGTCGAGGGCCATCCCGGCCCACTGGGAGCCCTGGCCGGGGAAGACGAAGACGACCTTCGGCGTACCGTCGGGGCTGCCGGCGTGGTGGTCGGCCTCGGCGACCGCGGCGAGCCCGGCCAGCGCGGAGTCCCGGTCGGCGGCCACGGTGACCTGCCGGTACGGGTGGTGGGCGCGGCCGGTGGCGAGCGAGTACGCGAGGTCGACGAGGTCGAGGGCCGGGTCGCCGTCGAGGTGGGCCCGCAGCCGGGCCGCCTGGTCGCGCAGGGCGCGGGCGCTGCGGGCCGACACGAGCAGCGGTACGGCGTCGGCGGCGACCAGGCCGGGCGGCGGCGTCGCCGGGCGTTCGGGGCGGGGCGTCGGGGCGTCGGCGGGGGCCTGCTCGATGATGGCGTGGGCGTTGGTGCCGCTGATGCCGAAGGAGGACACGGCGGCGCGGCGGGGCCGGTCGACGGCCGGCCAGGGCGCGGCGTCGGTGGTGAGGGTGACGGCGCCGGAGGTCCAGTCGATGTGCGGGGACGGGTCGTCGACGTGCAGGGTCGCCGGGACGAGCCCGTGCCGCATCGCCATGACCATCTTGATCACCCCGGCGACGCCGGCGGCGGCCTGGGTGTGCCCGATGTTGGACTTGATCGACCCGAGCAGCAGCGGCCGGTCGGCGGGCCGGTCCTGCCCGTAGGTGGCCAGCAGCGCCTGCGCCTCGATCGGGTCGCCCAGGGTCGTGCCGGTGCCGTGCGCCTCGACGGCGTCCACCTCGGCCGGGGTCAGGCGGGCGTTGGCGAGGGCCTGCCGGATCACCCGCTGCTGCGACGGCCCGTTCGGCGCGGTCAGCCCGTTGGACGCGCCGTCGGAGTTGACGGCGCTGCCCCGGAGGACGGCGAGGACCCGGTGGCCGCGTCGCCGGGCGTCGGAGAGTCGCTCGACGAGGAGGATGCCGACGCCCTCGCCCCAGCCGGTGCCGTCGGCGGACGCGGCGAACGCCTTGCACCGGCCGTCGGGGGCGAGGCCGCCCTGGCGGGAGAACTCGGAGAACATGCCCGGCTGGGCCATCAACGCGACGCCCCCGGCGAGGGCCATGTCGCATTCGCCGGAGCGCAGCGCCTGCGCGGCGAGGTGCAGGGCGACCAGGGACGACGAGCACGCCGTGTCGACGGTGACGGCCGGGCCCTCGAAGCCGAAGGTGTAGGCGACCCGGCCGGAGGCGACGCTGCCGGCGGTGCCGGTGAGCAGGTGCCCTTCGAGCCCTTCGAGGCCGTCGCTGCCGGTGGCGGCGTAGCCGGAGGAGGCGGCGCCGATGAAGACGCCGGTGCTGGTGCCGTGGCCGGTGGCGGGGTCGATGCCGGCGTGTTCGAACGCCTCCCACGACGTCTCCAGCAGCAACCGCTGCTGCGGATCCATCGCCAGGGCCTCACGCGGCGAGATCCCGAAGAACCCCGGGTCGAACTCCGCCGCCTCGTACAGGAAACCACCCTGCCGCGTCGTCGACGTCCCCGCCCGATCCGCATCCGGGTCATACAACGCATCCAGGTCCCAACCCCGGTCCCCCGGGAACCCACCGATCGCATCCCCACCCGACGCCACCAGGTCCCACAACTGCTCCGGACTCGACACCCCACCCGGGAACCGGCAGGCCATCCCGACGATGGCGATGGGCTCGTCGGTGCCCGCCGGGCCGGCGGCGCGGGCGGCAGCCGGCGCGGCGGCGGGCGTCTCGCCCAGCCGCTCGTGCAGGTGCTCGGCGAGGCGCTCCGGCGTCGGATAGTCGAACACCAACGTCGCCGTCAACCGCAACCCCGTCGCCGACGCCAACCGGTTACGCAACTCCACCGACGTCAACGAATCGAACCCGAGCTCCTTGAACGCCCGACCACCCGCAACCGCCTGCGCCGACGCATGCCCCAACACCGCCGCCGCCTGACCACACACCAGATCCACCAACAACCGACGCGCCTCGTCGGGGGCGAGACCGGCGAGGCGGTCCGCCCAGGAGGTGCCGGTGCCGCCGGTCACGCCGCCCGCCTGGCGGCGTCCGCCGGCGCGGGCGAGCAGCCGCAGGATCGGCGGGACCTGGGCGGCGTCCCCGGTGATGCGGAGGCGGGCCGCCGCGATCGCGGGCAGGGCCCTGGCGGTGGCCGCGTCGAGCAGGGCCGCGCCCTCGGCGGCGGTGAGGCCCGTCATGCCGAGCCGCCGCAGGCGCTGCGCGTCGTCGCGGTCGAGGTGGGCGGTCATGGCGCTGGTGGTGGCCCACATGCCCCAGCCGATGCTGGTCGCCGGCAGCCCGATGGCGCGGCGGTGCTGGGCGAGGGCGTCGAGGAACGCGTTGGCCGCCGCGTAGTTGCCCTGACCCGGCGAACCCAACGTCGCCGCGATCGACGAGAACACCACGAACGCCGACAGATCCAGATCCGCCGTCGCCTCGTGCAACGCCCACGCACCGTCCACCTTCGGCCGCAACACCGCAGCCACGCCGTCGGCGGACAGGGACGTGACGACCGAGTCGGCGAGGACCCCCGCGCAGTGCACCACGGCCGTCAGAGGGTGCGCCGGATCGATCCCGGCCACCAGGCCCGCCACCTGCCCCGCATCGGCAACATCCACCGACACGGCCGTGACCTGAGCACCCGCCCCCGTCAGCTCCGCCACCAACGCCGCATAGTCGGAACCCTCCACCGGCAACCGACGCGACGCCAACACCAACCGACGAGCCTGACCCGAGGCGACCAGATGCCGCGCCACCACCCCGGCCAGGGCACCCGACGCACCCGTCACCAGGGTCGTGCCGTCCGGGTCCACCGCGGCCGGAACCGTCAGCACCACCTTGCCCACATGCCGAGCCTGACTCAGGTGCCGCAACGCCTGCCGGGCCTGCCGCACGTCCCACACCCGCACCGGCAACGGCGACAACACACCCTGCTCGAACAACGCCAGCAGCTCGCCGAGCATCTGCCCGATGCGCTCGCTGCCCGCCTCGTTCAGGTCGAACGCCCGGTAGGCGACCCCCGGATGCTCCGCCGCCACCACCGCGGCGTCCCGCACGTCGGTCTTGCCCATCTCGACGAACCGGCCACCACGCGGCAACAACCGCAACGACGCGTCCACGAACTCACCCGCAAGGGCGTCGAGGACCACATCCACCCCGGCACCACCGGAGGCGGACGCGAACACCTGCTCGAACTCCGTCGACCGCGACGACCCGATCCGCCCCGGAGCCACCCCCAACTCCCGCAACGCCCCCCACTTGCCGGGACTCGCCGTCGCGTAGACCGTCGCGCCGAAGTGGTGCGCGAGCTGGATCGCCGCCATGCCGACGCCACCCGCACCCGAGTGGACCAGGACAGACTCGCCAGCCCGCAACCCCGCCAGATCACGCAACGCGTAATACGCCGTCAGGAAGACCAGCGGGACGGAGGCGGCCTCGGCGTAGGACCAGCCGGCGGGGATCCGGGCCACCCGCTGCCGCTCGGCGACGACCTGCGGGCCGAAGCCCGGCTCGAACATGCCGAACACCCGGTCGCCGGGCGCGAGCCCGTCGACGCCGGGGCCGACCTCCAGCACGACGCCCGCGCCCTCGCTGCCCATCCGGGCCGCCGCGTCCGGATACATGCCGAGTGCGATGAGGACGTCGCGGAAGTTCACGCCGGTGGCGCGTACGGCGATGCGGACCTGCCCGGCCCCCAGCTTCGCGGCCGGGGCGGCGACCAGGTCGACGCCGTCGATCGTGCCGGGGGCGACGGGCGCGAGGTGCCAGAGGCCCGTCGCCGGGGGCGTCAGCTCGTCGCCGGTCAGCCGCGTCAACCGGGGTACGCGCACCGCGCCCCCGCGGACGGCGAGTTGGCCGCCGGTGGGGGCGGGGTCGGCGGCCACCGCCGCGAGCAGCGCCACCGCGTCGGCGTCCAACGGACCGTCGAGGTCGGCCAGCACGATGCGGTCGGGGTGCTCCGACTGCGCCGAACGCAGCAGACCCCACACCGCCGCACCCGCCAGATCGGACACCCGGTCCTCGTCCCCCGCCACCACGGCACCCCGGGTCACCACCACCAACCGCGAACCCGCAAGCAGACCGGCGGCAAGCCACCCCTGCACCACACCCAACACACCCGCGACGACATCCCGCACCGCGTCCGGCACAGCGGCCCCCGCAGCGCCGACGGGCAGCAACACGAAAGCCGGAGCGGGCCGCCCCGCCTCCACCGCCGCCACCAGCGCCGGCACGTCCGCGTACGCGGGCACCTCGGGCGGGGCGACCTCGCCGAGCGCCACCGCGCCGGACACGTCGGCGGCCGGGGTCACGTCCTCGGCGTGCCAGGTCACCTCGAACAGGGACCGGTCGGCCGCACTCGGGGCCGGGGCGGTGCCCATCTCCCGCAGGACGAGGGAGTCGACGGAGACCACCGGCGACCCGGAGCCGTCGACCGCGACGAGCCGCACGCCGGAACCGGCGCGGCTCAACCGCACCCGCAGCGCGCGGGCACCGGCGGCGTGCACCTGCACACCGGTGAACGCGAACGGCACCCGAGGCCCGGTGCCGGTGCCGGCGTCGAGCAGGCCGATCGGGTGCAGGGCGGCGTCCAGCAACGCCGGGTGCACCCCGAAGCCGGTCGCGTCGGCCGCCGCCTCGTCGGGCAGGGCCACCTCGGCGTACACGTCGCCGTCGGTGCCGGTCCACACCCGACGCAGCCCCTGGAACACCGGCCCGTACGCCAGGCCGTGCTCCGCGAACGCCGGATACCAGCCGGCCAGTTCCGCCTCGGTCGCCCCGGCGGGCGGCCACACACCGACGGTTGGCTCCTCGGCGGCGGCCGGCTCCAGCACGCCCTCGGCGTGCCGCACCCACTCCGCGTCCGGCTCGTCGTCGGGCTGGGCGTGCACCGTCACCTCACGGGCACCGGACTCGTCGGCCGCACCGACGCGCACCTGCACCCGCACCGCCTCAGAGGCCGGCAACGTCAGCGGCGCGGCGATCGTCAACTCCCGCACCCGCGACGCACCCACCTCGTCGCCCGCCCGCACCACCAACTCCACCAGAGCCGCACCCGGCACCACCACCGCACCCGCGACAACGTGATCGGCCAACCACGGATGCGACGACACCGACAACCGACCGGTCAGCACCACCTCGTCGTCACCGGCCAGGCGCACCGCCGCGCCGAGCAGCGGATGCCCCGCCACGCCCAGGCCCGCGGCCGACACATCGCCCACCTGCCACGTACCCACCTCGGGCCAGAACCGCTCCCGCTGGAACGCGTACGTCGGCAGGTCCACCCGGGACGCGCCGGTGTCGGCGAACCACGACCGCCACCCCACCGACACCCCGTTGACGTGCAACTCCGCCAGCGCGGCCAGCAGAGCCGACACCTCCGGCCGATCCCGACGCTGGGCAGCCACCGCCAACACGTCCCCGCCGTCAGGCACGGCGTCCGCCGTCAACGCCGTCAACACGCTCTGCGGGCCGACCTCCAGGAACGTGTCCACCCCGGCCGCCCGCAACGCCGCCACCCCGTCGGCGAACCGCACCGCCTCCCGCACATGCCGCACCCAGTAGTCGACACTACGAACCTCGTCGGGCTCGGCCAGCTCGCCGGTCACGTTCGACACCAACGGCAGCACCGGCGCGGAGAACGTCAACCGACCGAGCAACGCCCGGAACTTCTCCAGCATCGGCTCCATCAGCGGGCTGTGGAACGCGTGACTCACCGCCAACCGACGCGTCCGCACCCCCCGACCCCGCCACGCCTGCTCCACCTGGTCCAGGGCGTCCACCGCACCCGACACGACAACAGAAGTCGGGCCGTTCACCGCCGCGATGCCCACCCGATCGGACAGCCCGTCCAGCGACGCCAACACGTCCGCCTCGGCCGCGTTGACCGCCAACATCCCGCCACCCGCCGGCAACCCCTGCATCAGGCGACCCCGCGCCACCACCAGGGCACACGCATGCTCCAGCGACAACACCCCCGCCACATACGCCGCGACGATCTCACCAACCGAATGCCCACCCACAAAGTCCGGCACCACACCGAACGACTCCACCAGGCGGAACAGCGCCACCTCGACCGCGAACAACCCCGCCTGCGTAAACACCGTCGAATCCAGCAGCTCGGCCTCCGGTGTGCCCGCCTCCGCGAACAACACCGGCCGCAGCGGCTGCGGCAGCCCGCGGTCCAGGTGCCCGCACACCTCGTCCAACACCGACGCGAACACCGGGAACGCCGCAGACAACTCCCGACCCATCCCGGCCCGCTGCGCACCCTGACCGGAGAACAGCACCGCGAGCGGACCCCGGTCTGCGGCGCGGCCGGCGACGACCGCGCCGGACGGCTCGCCCGCCGCCAGGGCGCGCAGCCCGGCGAGGAGGTCGTCCCGGCCCGTGGCCGCCACCACGGCGCGGCTGTCCAGAGCGGCCCGGGCGGTGACCGACGACCACCCCACGTCCAGAGGACGGGCGTCGGGGTCGGCGTCCAGCCAGGCCGCCCAGCGGCCCGCCTGCGCGGCGAGGGCGGCGGGGTGCGCGGCGGAGAGCAGCACCGGCACCGCCGGCAGGTCCCGGACGGGGGCCTCGGCTGCGGTGGCGGGCTCGGGCGGCGGGGCCTGTTCCAGGACGAGGTGGGCGTTGGTGCCGCTCATGCCGAAGGCGGAGACGGCGGCGCGGCGGGGCCGCCCGGCGTCGTCGGTCCACGGGCGGGCCCGGGTGAGCAGGGCGACCGCGCCGCCGGTCCAGTCGACGTGCGGCGTGGGCTCGTCGGCGTGCAGGGTCGCCGGCAGCAGCCCGTGCCGCATGGCGAGCACCATCTTGATCACACCGGCGACCCCGGCGGCGGCCTGGGTGTGGCCGAGGTTCGACTTCAGCGAGCCGAGCCAGAGTGGCCGGTCGGCGGGCCGGTCCCTGCCGTACGTCGCGAGGAGCGCCTGCGCCTCGATCGGGTCGCCGAGCCGGGTGCCGGTGCCGTGCGCCTCGACGACGTCCACGTCCGCCGGCGTGAGCCCGGCGTTGTCGAGGGCCTGCCGGATGACGCGCTGCTGGGCGGGGCCGTTCGGCGCGGTGAGGCCGCTGCTGGCCCCGTCGGAGTTGACGGCGCTGCCCCGGATGACGGCGAGCACGGGGTGGCCGTTGCGGCGGGCGTCGGACAACCGCTCGACGAGCACCATGCCGACGCCCTCGGCCCAGCCGGTGCCGTCGGCGTCGGCGGAGAACGCCTTGCACCGGCCGTCGGCGGCCAGCCCCCGCTGGCGGGAGAACTCGACGAACCCGCCGGGGGTGGCCATCACGCTGACGCCGCCGGCCACGGCGAGGGTGCACTCGCCGTCGCGCAGGGCCTGACCGGCGAGGTGCAGCGCGACCAGCGACGACGAGCAGGCGGTGTCGACGGTGACGGCCGGCCCCTCCAGGCCGAACGAGTAGGCGAGCCGGCCGGAGATGACGCTGGCGGCGGTGCCGGTCAGCACGTAGCCTTCGGCGCCCTCGGGGAGGCGGCGCAGCACGGAGGCGTAGTCCTGCCCGGCGGTGCCGACGAACACGCCGGTACGGCTGCCGCGCAGCGACCCGGCGTCGATGCCGGCGCGTTCGAACACCTCCCAGGTGGTCTCCAGCAGCAGCCGCTGCTGCGGGTCCATCGCGAGGGCCTCGCGGGGGGAGATGCCGAACAGGGTCGGGTCGAAGTGGCCGGCGTCGTCGAGGAACCCGCCCCGGTCGCTGTACGAGGTGCCGGGGTGGTCGGGGTCCGGGTCGTACAGCCGGGCCAGGTCCCAGCCCCGGTCGGTGGGGAACGGGCCGGTCGCGTCGGTGCCGGCGGCCACGAGGTCCCACAGGTCCTCGGGGGAGCCGACGCCGCCGGGGAACCGGCACGCCATCGCGACGACGGCGATCGGTTCGGGTTCGGCGCTCTCCAGTTCCCGCAGGCGTCGGTGCGCCTGGCGGAGCTCGGTGGTCACCCACTTGAGGTGTTCGAGGAGCTTCACTTCGTCCGCCATGACCCACCCGCCCGGAGCTTGCTACCGATCGATTCCGCCGAACACTGAGGAAGCCACCACCGCACCGCCGGCCCTGGGAATCACCGGTATCCGACCCTCACCGTGAGTGGACGGTACTGAGCGCGCTACGACGGCCCAACCCCTACGGGACCCCTCATTCAGCCCCCGCGCGGCACCCTCCGGCGGGCGGATATCCGCAGGATGCGGCCGGTGGGACGGCCTCCGCTGACCCGTCCGGCGGCGATCAACGGCGGGACCGGGCGGGGGCCGGGAGGATCTGGCGGGGCCGTCCCGGCGGGGTGGCCCGGCGACGCCACTCGCGCGGGTAGCCGACCGACACCTCCTCGAACCGGACACCGTCGTACCAGGTGGTGCGGGGAATGTGCAGGTGGCCGTAGACGGCGACGCGGGTGTCGTAGCGCAGGTGCCAGTCGGCGGTCAGGTCGGTGCCGCACCACTGGGCGAACTCCGGGTAGCGCAGGATCCGGGTCGGCTCGCGGACCAGCGGGTAGTGGTTGACCAGCACGGTGGGCAACCCGCCGCGTTCGGCGTCGAGCCGCCGCTCGGTGTGGATCACCCGCGCCCGGCACCAGGCGTCCCGGCTCGGATACGGGTCGGGGTGCAGCAGGATCTCGTCGGTGCAGACCACGCCGGTCTCGTGCGCCCGCGCCAACGCCTGCTCCCGGGTGTACGTCCCCGGGGGCCGCCACGTGTAGTCGTACCCGACGAAGAGCGGGGCGATCAGGACCGGGTCCCCGTCGGGGTCCCACACCGGGTACGGATCCTCCGGCGTGACCACGCCGAGGCGGCGGCACAGCGCGACGAGGTGCCGGTAGCGTTCCTCGCCGCGCAACTGGACGGCGTCGTCGCGGGGCGTCCACAGCTCGTGGTTGCCCGGTGCCCAGATCACCCTGGCGAACCGGTCGCGGAGCAGGCCGAGCGCCCACTCGACGTCGTTGGCGAACTCGCCGACGTCACCGGCGACGATCAGCCAGTCGTCGTCGTGGTCGGGGCGCAGGGCCTCGACGATGGCGCGGTTCTCCGCGTACACGACGTGCAGGTCGCTGATCGCGAGGAGTCGGCCGCCCTGGGAGCCGGTCACCGGGCACCTCCCGTGTCTGCGGGCACCCGCCCGCACCCCGCCTCCGCCCGTCCCGCGCCGGCACGGGACGACACCCTGTCGGGCTCCGACCCTACGGAGACCGGCAGGAGCCGCCACACCCCTAGATGCACCACCGGACCCCTAGCCCCGCTCCCTCCCCGAGTGGGACGGGTGGGTCAGGACTTGCCGAACTCTCGTTGGATGATGGCGAAGATGTCGTCCTCGGTGGCGGTGGAGAGGTCGTCGGACACCTCCTCGGTGGGGGTGGGCGACGCGGGGACGGGCGACACAGAGGTGGGCGACGCGGGGGTGGGCGACGACGGGGTGGTGTCGCCCCGCCAGCGGGCCAGCAGGTCCTCCAGGCGGCGGGTGATCTCCGCGTCGTCGCGGCGCTCCCCGGGCACGGTTCGCAGCAGCTCGTCGAGCCGTTCGATCTCGGCGACGACCGGGGTGGCCGCCCCGTGCGGCACCAGCTCGGCGCGCAGGTGCTCGGCGAGCGCGGCCGGCGTCGGATGGTCGAAGACGAGGGTGCTGGGCAGGGCGAGTCCGGTCTCGGCGGTGAGCCGGTTGCGCAGCTCCACGGCGGTCAGCGAGTCGAAGCCGAGGTCCAGGAAGCCCCGGGCGGCCCGGATCGCCGCCGGGCTGCGGTGCCCCAGCACCGCGGCGGCGGTGCCGCGTACCAGGTCGAGCAGGATGCGGTCCCGCTCGGTGTCACCGGCGGCGGCCAGCCGGTCCCGCAGCCGCTGCGGGGCACCGGAGTCCGACGGCGGCGGCGTCTCCGGGCGGCCGGCTGCGCCCGCCTCGGGGATGCCGCCGAGCAGCGGGCTGGGCCGCAGGGCGGTGAACGAGGCGGCGAACCGGTCCCAGGCGACGTCGGCGACGACGACGCTCGTGTCGTCCCGGTCGAGAGCCGCCTGCAACGCGGTGACCGCCAGCTCCGGGTCCATCGCCGGCAGCCCCCGGCGGCCGAGCTGTTCCTGCTGCTCGCCGTGCGCCATCCCCGCGCCGGCCCACGGGCCCCACGCCACCGCGGTCCCGGTGGCACCCTGGGCGCGCCGCCGGGCCACCAACCCGTCGAGATACGCGTTGGCCGCCGCGTAGCCGGCCTGCCCAGCCGAACCCCACACCCCGGCGATCGACGAGAACACCACGAACGCGTCCAACTCCGGCAGCAACGCGTCGAGGTGCGCCGCCCCGTCGACCTTGCCGCGCAGGACGTGGGTCAGCTCGTCGGCGGTCAGCTCGCCCAACGGGGTGGAGTGCGCCGCCCCCGCCGCGTGCACGACGGCGCGCACGGGGTCACCGGCATCCGCGAGGCCGTCGAGGAGCGCCGCCAGCGCGGCGACGTCCGCCACGTCGCAGGCGGCAACCGTCACCCGCGCCCCGGTCGCCCGCAGCCGCTCCGCCAGCTCGACGGCACCCGGAGCCCGCTCACCGCGCCGGCTCGTCAGCACCACGTGACCGGCCCCGGCACCCACCGCCCACTCGGCCACCCGCGAGCCCAACGCCCCCGTGCCGCCGGTGACCAGCACCGTCCCCGCCAACCGGAACTCCCGCCGCACCGGGTCACCACCGGCCCGCGTCAGCCGCCGGACGAACACCCCCGACGACCGCACCGCCACCTGATCCTCGACCCCCGCCGCAAACACCCCGCACATCCGTCGGACCGCGCGGGCGTCCGCCGTCTCGGGCAGGTCCACCAGACCACCCCACCGACGCGGCTCCTCCAACGCCGCCACCCGGCCCAGGCCCCAGACGGCAGCGGCGACCGGGTCGACGCGCCCGTCCGACGCGCCCACGGACACCGCGCCCCGGGTCAGCCACCACACCCGGCCGCCCAGGTCGGCGGCGGCCAGCGCCTGCACCGCCCCCAGCGCCTCGCCCACGCCGACGCCGGCCAGCGACAGCAGCGACACCACACCGGCGACCTCGCCGACATCGCGGAGCGACTTCGCCACCAGTTCGCGGTCGTCCGCCGGGCCGTCGAGCGTCAGCGTCCGGACCTTCGCCCCGGCCGCGGCGAGCCCGTCCGTCACGGCTGCGAGCACCGGGGCGCCGACCCCGTCGTACGGCACCAGCACCAGCCAGGTGCCGGTCAGCCTCCCCGGCGTCTCGGGGAGGGCCTGCCACTCGATGCGGTAGCGCCACGAGTCGACGGTGGACTGCTGCTGACCCGCCCGCCGCCACCGGGCGAGCTTCGGCAGCAGGTCACGCAGCGACTGCTCCGCCGCCAACTCCGCACCGAGGCCGGTCAGGTCCTCCCGCTCCACCGCCGCCCAGAACCGCTCGTCGGTCGCCGAGCCCCCGGTGGTGGTCACGGCGGCGGCCGGCGGCGCGTCGTGCAGCCAGTAGCGCTGGTGGTGGAAGGCGTAGGTGGGCAGGTCCACGGTGCGGGGCCGCCCACCGGTGTGGGTGAACCACGCCGCCCAGTCCACGGGCGTGCCGGTGACGTGCAGCCGGGCCAGGGCGGTGACCAGCGCCATCGTGTCGGGCTGGTCGCGACGCAGCGCCGTGATCAGGTGCACCGGCCGCTCCGCCGGGGTGTCGGCGGCCATCGCCGTCAACGTCGCATCCGGCCCCACCTCCACGAACGAGGCGACCCCCAAGCCGTGCAGGGTCGCCACGGCATCGCCGAACCGGACCGCCTCCCGCACATGCCGCACCCAGTACCCGGGGTCGGTGATCTCCCCCGCCTCAACAAGCTTCCCGGTCAGGTTCGACACGACCGGCAACCTCGGCGTCTGCCAAGCCAAACCATCGAGCACCACGCGGAACCCGGCCAGCATCGGCTCCATCAACCGCGAATGGAACGCATGACTCACCGACAGCCGCTTCACCCGCCAACCCCGCTCGGCACACCGCTGGGCGATCACATCCAGCTCGGCCGTCGACCCCGACAACACCACCGACCGAGGCCCATTCACCGCCGCCACATCCACACCGCCACCCGCCAGCGCCCGCACCTCAGCCTCAGACGCACCCACCGCCAACATCCCGCCACCAGCAGGCAACCCCTGCATCAACGAACCCCGCGCCGCCACCAACGCGCACGCATCCTCCAACGACAACACACCCGCCACATGCGCAGCGGTGACCTCACCGATCGAATGACCCACCAGATAGTCACCGGTCACCCCGAACGAGGCCAGCAACTCGTACAGCGCCACCTCCACCGCGAACAGACCCGCCTGCGTATACGCCGTCTCATCCAACAACCCCGCCAGATCCGAACCCGGCTCCGCGAACACCACCTCCCGCAACGGACGGCCGAGATGGTCGGCGAACAGGGCACACACCCGATCGAACGCCTCCGCATACACCGGGAACCCGTCATACAACTCCCGACCCATCCCCAACCGCTGCGCACCCTGACCCGCAAACAACAACGCCCGACGACCCGACACCACCTCGCCGGTCACCACACCTGGCGCTGCCACACCGGTGGCCAGCGACTCCAGGCCGGACAGGAGGTCGTCACCCGTCGTGCCGAGGATGACGGCGCGGTGTTCCAGGGTGGCGCGGGCGGTCGCCAGCGACCAGGCGACGTCCGTCGCCGTCGGCCCCGCGTCGGGGCCCAGGTGCTCGGTGAGCCGGGTGGCCTGCGCGGCCAGGGCCTCCGGCGTGCGCGCCGACACCAGCCAGGGCACCACGGGCAGGTCGACGTGCCCGGAGGGCTCGGCCTCGACGGGTTCCGCCTGTTCAAGGATCACGTGGGCGTTGGTCCCGGAGATGCCGAACGAGGAGACGGCGGCCCGACGTGGCCGGTCCACCGCCGGCCACTCGCGGCGCTCGGTGACCAGGCTGACCGCGCCCGACGCCCAGTCCACCTTCGTGGAGGGCGCTTCCACATGCAGGGTCGCCGGCACCACGCCGTGCCGCAGCGCCTGCACCACCTTGATCACACCGGCGACACCCGCCGCCGCCTGGGTGTGGCCGATGTTCGACTTGACCGAGCCGAGCAGCAGCGGCGCGGCGTCGCCCCGCCCCTGCCCGTAGGTGGCCAGCAGCGCCTGCGCCTCGATCGGGTCACCGAGCGTGGTGCCCGTGCCATGCGCCTCCACCACGTCCACGTCCGCCGGCGACAACCGGGCGTTGGCGAGGGCCTGCCGGATCACCCGCTGCTGCGACGGACCATTCGGCGCGGTCAACCCGTTCGACGCACCGTCCTGGTTCACCGCGCTGCCGCGCACCACCGCGAGGACACGGTGACCGTTACGCCGGGCGTCGGACAGCCGCTCGACGAGGAGCACCCCGACACCCTCGCCCCACCCCGTCCCGTCCGCCGACTCCGCGAACGACCGGCACCGCCCGTCGGGGGAGAGGCCGCCCTGCTTCGCGAACTCGACGAAGGTCGCCGGCGACGCCATGACCGTCACGCCGCCCGCGAGGGCCAGGTCGCACTCGCCCGAGCGCAGCGACTGCGCCGCCAGGTGCAACGCCACCAGCGACGACGAGCAGGCCGTGTCCACGGTGACCGCCGGCCCCTCGAACCCGAACGAGTACGCCACCCGCCCCGACAGCACGCTGGTCGCGTTGCCGGTGAGCAGGTGACCGCCGACCTCCTGGTCCCGGCCCATGGCCGTGGACGCGTACCCCTGGAAGCTGGCGCCCGCGAAGACGCCGACCCGCTCCCCCTTCAGGCGGGACGGGTCCAGTCCCGCCGACTCGACCGCCTCCCAGGACACCTCCAGCAGCAGCCGCTGCTGCGGGTCCATGGCGAGGGCCTCGCGGGGGGAGATGCCGAAGAACCCGGCGTCGAACGCCCCCGCGTCGTAGACGAAGCCGCCCTGACGGGGGAACGAGGTGTCGGACAGCCGGCCGTCGAGGAAGCTGTCCCAGCCCCGGTCGAGGGGGAAGTCGGAGATGCCGTCGCGGCCGGCGGCGACCATGTCCCACAGCTCGTCGGCGGTGTCGACTCCGCCGGGCAGGCGGCAGGCCATGCCGACGATCACGATGGGGTCGTCGTCGACGGCCGTGACCCGCTCCCGCTCGGCCGCCCCGGCCGGAATGCCCGTCAGCTCGGCGGCGAGGTGGGCGACGAGCGCCAGCGGCGTCGGGTGGTCGAAGACGAGGGTGCTGGGCAGGGCGAGGCCGGTCTCGGCGGTGAGCCGGTTGCGCAGCTCCACGGCGGTCAGCGAGTCGAAACCCTGCCGCTGGAACGCCCGGTCGGCGGGGACGGCGTCCGGCGTCGCGTGCCCGAGCACCGCGGCCACCTGGGCGCGTACGAGGTCGAGCAGGTGGGCGTCCCGTTCGGCGGGTGTCAGGGCGGCGAGCCGACGGCCGAGCTGGGCCTGTTCCTCGCCCGCGTCGGCGGTGTCGGGCGACGCGGATCGCGCCTCGGGGATCTCGTCCAGCAGCGGGCTGGGCCGCAGGGCGGTGAACGAGGCGGCGAACCGGTCCCAGGCGACGTCGGCGACGACGACGCTCGTGTCGTCCCGGTCGAGAGCCGCCTGCAACGCGGTGACCGCCAGCTCCGGGTCCATCGCCGGCAGCCCCCGGCGGGCCAGTTGTTCCTGTGCCTCGCCCTGGACGGCCATGCCGGCACCCGCCCACGGGCCCCACGCCACGGCCGTGGCGGCGGCGCCCCGGGCCCGTCGGCGCGCGACGAGGGCGTCGACGTAGGCGTTGGCCGCCGCGTAGCCGGCCTGCCCGGCCGAACCCCACACCCCGGCGATCGACGAGAACACCACGAACGCGTCCAGCTCCGGCAGCAACGCGTCGAGGTGCGCCGCCCCGTCGACCTTGGCGCGGAGCACGTCGCGCAGCTCGTCCGGCGTGACGTCGCCCAGCGGCGTGAACTGGGGCGCTCCGGCGGCGTGCACGACGGCGCGGACGGGGTCACCCGCGTCGGCGAGGCCGTCGAGCAGCGCCCTGAGCGCCGACCGGTCCGCCACGTCACAGGCGGCAACCGTCACCCGCGCCCCGGACGCCCGCAACCGCTCCGCCAACTCCCCCGCCCCCGCAGCCCGCTCACCACGCCGACTCACCAACACCACGTGCTCGGCACCCGCCCCGACCGCCCACCCGGCGACCCGAGCGCCCAACGCCCCCGTGCCACCCGTGACCAACACCGTCCCCGACAACCGGAACTCCCGCCGCACCAGGTCACCACCCGCCCGCGCCAACCGCCGCACGAACACCCCCGACGACCGCACCGCCACCTGATCCTCGACACCCGCCGCCAACACCTGACACACCCGACGAACCACCCGCGCGTCCACCACGCCCGGCAGATCCACCAGACCACCCCACCGACGCGGCTCCTCCAACGCCGCCACCCGGCCCACGCCCCACACCGCCGCAGCGACCGGGTCGACCGGCGCGTCGGACCTGCCCACCGACACCGCGCCGCGGGTCACCCACCACACCCGGCCGCCCACGCCGCAGTCTTTCAGCGCCTGGATCACGGCGAGGCTCTCGGCCACGCCCGCTTCCCCGTCCGCTTCCCCGGGCAGCGACAGCAGCGACAGGACCCCGGCGACCTCACCCGAGCGGGGCAGCGCGGCCCGCAGCCGCCCGGCCGCGTCGTCCCGGCTCGTCCCCGCCGGGTCGAGGCCGACCGTCAGAACCTCCGCGCCCTGCTCGGCCAGGCCCTCGGCGAGGGGGTGGTCGGCCTGCGCCGGTGGCACCAGGACCAGCCACGTCCCGGTCAACCCCGCCGACGGTACGGTCGGAGCGGGCCGCCACTCGACGCGGTAGCGCCACGAGTCGACGGTGGACTGCTGCTGACCCGCCCGCCGCCAGCGGGCGAGCTTCGGCAGCAGGTCGCTCAGCGACTGCTCCGCCTCCAGTTCCGCACCGAGGCCGGTCAGATCCTCCCGCTCCACCGCCGCCCAGAACCGCTCGTCGACGTCGTCGCTCGCTCGCGGGGTGCCGCCGGCAGCCGACGCGGGCTCGGGCCAGTACCACCTGCGGTGGAAGGCGTAGCTGGGCAGGTCCACGGTGCGGGGCCGGCCGCCGGTGTGGGTGAACCAGACCGCCCAGTCCACGGGCGTGCCGGTGACGTGCAGCCGGGCCAGGGCGGTGACCAGGGCCGTCGTCTCCGGCTGGTCGCGGCGCAGCGCCGTGATCAGGTGCACCGCACGCTCCGCCGCCACGTCGGCGGCCAGCGCCGTCAACGTCGCGTCCGGCCCCACCTCCACGAACGTGGTCACCCCCAGCCCGTGCAGGGTCGCCACGGCATCACCGAACCGGACCGCCTCCCGCACATGCCGCACCCAGTACCCGGGGTCGGTGATCTCCCCCGCCTCGACAAGCTTCCCGGTCAGGTTCGACACGATCGGCAACCTCGGGACCCGCCACTCCAGGGCCGCGAGGGCCGTGCGGAACTCCGCGAGCATCGGCTCCATCAACCGCGAATGGAACGCGTGACTCACCGACAGCCGCTTCACCCGCCAACCCCGCCCGACGCACTCCCCCGCGACCCGGTCCAACTCAGCAACCGGGCCCGACAACACCACCGACTGCGGACCGTTCACCGCCGCCACGTCCACACCGTCACCGGCAAGCGCCCGCACCTCAGCCTCAGCCGCACCCACCGCCAACATCCCGCCACCAGACGGCAACCCCTGCATCAACGAACCCCGCGCCACCACCAACTCGCACGCATCCTCCAACGACAACACACCCGCCACATGCGCAGCCGTCACCTCACCGATCGAATGACCCACCAGATAGTCAGCCGTCACCCCGAACGAGGCCAGCAACTCGTACAGCGCCACCTCCACCGCGAACAGACCCGCCTGCGTATAAGCCGTCTCATCCAACAACCCCGCCAGATCCGAACCCAGCTCCGCAAACACCACCTCCCGCAACGGACGGCCGAGGCGACCCGCGAACAGGGCACACACCCGGTCGAACGCCTCCGCATACACCGGGAACCGGTCATACAGTTCACGACCCATCCCCGACCGCTGCGCACCCTGACCCGCGAACAACAACGCCCGACGACCCGACACCACCTCACCGACCAGCACCCCCGGGGCAGCCGCACCCGACGCCAGCGACTCCAGGCCGGACAGCCGGTCGTCACCCGCCGCGCCCAGCACGACCGCCCGGTGCTCCAACGCCGCCCGCGACGTGGCGAGGGACCAACCCACGTCGACCGGCGACCACCCGGAACGCTCCCGGAGGAAGTCCGCCAGGCGCGCCGCCTGCCCGGCGAGGGCGTCGGCCGAACGCGCCGACACCAACCACGGCACCACCGGCAACTCCACCGGCCCGGACGACCCGACCCCGGCCTCCACGGCCTCCACCGGCTCCGCCTGCTCCACGATCACGTGCGCGTTCGTCCCGGAGATCCCGAACGACGACACCGCCGCCCGACGCGGCCGGTCCACCACCGGCCACGGGATCGACTCCGTCACCAACTCGACCGCGCCCGACGCCCAGTCCACCTTCGTGGAAGGCTCGTCCACGTGCAGGGTCGCCGGCACCAGGCCATGTCGCAGGGCGAGGACCATCTTGATGATCCCGGCGACGCCCGCCGCCGCCTGGGTGTGGCCCAGGTTCGACTTCACCGAGCCCAGCAGCAGCGGCGTGTCCCGCCCCTGCCCGTAGGTGGCCAGGAGTGCCTGCGCCTCGATCGGGTCGCCCAGCGTCGTGCCGGTGCCGTGCGCCTCCACCACGTCCACGTCCGCCGGCGACAACCGCGCGTTGGCGAGGGCCTGCCGGATCACCCGCTGCTGCGACGGACCATTCGGCGCGGTCAACCCGTTCGACGCACCGTCCTGGTTCACCGCGCTGCCCCGCACCACCGCCAGGACCCGACGGCCGTCCCGGCGGGCGTCCGACAGGCGCTGCACCAGCAGCACCCCGACGCCCTCGCCCCACCCCGTCCCGTCCGCCGACTCCGCGAACGACCGGCACCGCCCGTCGGCGGACAGCCCGCGCTGCCGGGAGAACTCGACGAACGCGCCGGGGGTGGCCATCACGGTCACGCCGCCGGCCAACGCGAGGTCACATTCGCCCGAACGCAGCGACTGCGCCGCCAGGTGCAACGCCACCAACGACGACGAGCACGCCGTGTCCACGGTGACCGCCGGCCCCTCGAACCCGAACGAGTACGCCACCCGCCCCGACAGCACGCTCGCGGAGGCACCGGTGGCACCGTAACCGGCGAGCTGTTCGCCGCCGTTGCGGATGAGGTTGTCGAAGTCCTGCCCGTTGGTGCCGGCGAAGACGCCGACGCGCCCGCCGCGCAGCGTGAGGGGGTCGATCCGGGCGTCCTCGATCGCCGCCCAGGACACCTCCAGCAGCAGCCGCTGCTGCGGGTCCATGGCGACGGCCTCACGCGGGGAGATGCCGAAGAACCCGGCGTCGAACGCCCCCGCGTCGGCGAGGAACGCCCCCTGCGTCACGTACGACGCCCCGGGGTGCCCGGGGTCGGGGTGGTGCAGCGCGGTCAGGTCCCAGTGCCGGTCGGTGGGGAAGTCCGACATGGCGTCGACGCCGTCGGCGAGCAGCCGCCAGAACTCCTCCGGCGAGCCGGCCCCGGCGGGGAAGCGGCAGCCCATGCCGACGATGACGATCGGGTCGTCGTCGACGGGTCGTACCGTCGGGGTCGTCGCGGACGGCGAGTGGCCGCCCAGCAGCTCGGCGCGGACGTGGGCCGCCAGGGCGGTCGGGTTGGGGTGGTCGAAGGCGAGCGTGGCGGGCAGGGTGAGCCCGGTGGCCGCGTCGAGGCGGTTGCGCAGCTCGACGGCGGTCAGCGAGGTGAAGCCGAGGTCCCGGAACGCGCGTTCGGCGGGCACCCGGTCGGCGCTGCCGTGGCCGAGCACCGCCGCCACCTCGGCGCGCACCAGGTCGCGGAGGGCGTCGAGCTGCTCGGCGTCGGTGAGCCCGGCGAGCCGGTCCCGCAGGGCGCCGCCGCCGGCGGCCCGGTCGGCGGTGGCGGCGTCGGTGACCTGCGGCGCGGTCAGCAGGCCCCGGATCAGCGGGTCGGGGCGGCGACCGGCGGCGCTGCCGGCGACCCGGTCCCAGTCGACGTCGGCGACGACGAGGTGGGTCTCGTCGTCCTCCAGCGCGGCGGTGAGCGCGCGGGCGGCCGTAGCGGGGTCCATCGCGCCGAAGCCGTTGCGGGCCATCCGACGTTCGAAGTCGCCGGCGCTGACGCCGCCGTCGGCCCACAGCCCCCAGGCGATGGACGTGGCGGGCAGCCCTCCGGCCCGGCGACGCCGGGCGAGCGCGTCGAGCCAGGCGTTGCCGGGAGCGTAGTTGGCCTGGCCGGGTCCGCCCATGGTGCCGGCGAGGGAGGAGAACAGCACGAACGCGGACAGCTCGTGGCCCCGGGTCAGTTCGTCGAGGTGGCGGGCCGCGTCGACCTTGGCGCGCAGGGCGGTCGCCATCCGGTCCACGGTGAGGGCGTCGACCACGGTGTCGTCGAGCGCCGCCGCCGTGTGCACGACGGCGGTGAGCGGCAGGTCGGCGGGGATCGCCGCGAGCAGGTCGCGCAGGGCGTCCCGGTCGGCGGCGTCGCAGGCCGCGACGGTGACGCGGGTGCCGAGGGTGGTCAGTTCCCCGGCGAGGGCGGCCGCGCCGGGGGCGTCGGGGCCACGGCGGCTGACCAGCAGCAGGTGCTCGGCTCCGGCCGCCGCGAGGGCGCGGGCGACGTGCCCGCCGAGCGCGCCGGTACCGCCGGTGACGAGCGTGGTGCCGCGCGGGGTCCAGGCGCGTGCGGGGGCGGCGGGCCGGCGGGCGCGGGTCAACCGCCGGGCGTACGCGCCGGTAGCGCGCACCGCGACCTGGTCCTCCGTGCGCTCGCCGCCGAGCAGCCGGCGCACCTGCCGGACGGCACGCGCGTCGGCGGTCGGGGGCAGGTCCACGAGTCCGCCCCAGCGTTGGGGGTGCTCGGCGCGCAGCACGCCGCCGAAGCCCCACAGGGCCGCCTGGTCGCAGTCGACGGGCTGGTCGCGGGGGTCGACGGAGACCGCGCCCCGGGTGGCGATCCAGAGCCGGGCGGGGAGGGCGGAGTCGCCGAGTGCCTGGGCGAGGGCGACGGTGTGGGCGAGGCCGGCGGGCACGGAGGCGGCGTCGGGGTGCGCGCCGGAGGTGAGGCCGAGCAGCGACAGGACGCTGCCGGGTCGTCCCTGGCCGTCGGCGTACGCGTCGGCGAGGTCGCTGGCGAGGCCGTTGCGGTCCCGGTCGGCGGCGACCCGCAGCACCCGTACGCCGGGCGCGGCGAGCGCGGTCGCCCACTGGTCGGCCGCCCCGTCGTCGGGCACCACGAGCAGGAGGTCGTCGTGTTCCCGCCGGGGGTGGTCGGGCAGGGGCTGCCAGGTGACGTGGTACCGCCACGGGTCGGCGCCAGGCCCGGCGGGGCCGTGGGGGCGGGTGCGGGCGTCGAGCCAGTAGCGCTGGTGGTGGAAGGCGTAGGTGGGCAGGTCCACGGTCCGGGGCCGCCCACCGGTGTGGGTGAACCACGCCGCCCAGTCCACGGGCGTGCCGGTGACGTGCAGCCGGGCCAAGGCGGTGACCAGCGCGGTCGTCTCCGGCTGGTCGCGACGCAGCGCCGCCACCAGATGCACCGCACGCTCCGCCGGGGTGTCGGCGGCCAGCGCCGTCAGCGTCGCGTCGGGCCCCACCTCCACGAACGACGTCACCCCCAACCCGTGCAGGGTGGTGACCGCGTCGCCGAACCGGACCGCCTCCCGCACGTGCCGCACCCAGTACCCGGGGTCGGTGATCTCCCCCGCCTCGACAAGCTTCCCGGTCAGGTTCGACACGACCGGCAACCTCGGCGGCTGCCAAGCCAACCCGTCGAGCACCGACCGGAACCCGGCCAGCATCGGCTCCATCAACCGCGAATGGAACGCATGACTCACCGACAGCCGCTTCACCCGCCAACCCCGCCCGACGCACTCCCCCGCGACCCGGTCCAACTCAGCAACCGGGCCCGACAACACCACCGACCGAGGACCGTTCACCGCCGCCACATCCACCCCGCCACCCGCCAGCGCCCGCACCTCAGCCTCAGCCGCACCCACCGCCAACATCCCGCCACCAGACGGCAACCCCTGCATCAACGAACCCCGCGCCACCACCAACGCGCACGCATCCTCCAACGACAACACACCCGCCACATGCGCAGCCGTCACCTCACCGATCGAATGACCCACCAGATAGTCACCGGTCACACCGAACGAGGCCAGCAACTCGTACAGCGCCACCTCCACCGCGAACAGACCCGCCTGCGTATAAGCCGTCTCATCCAACAACCCCGCCAGATCCGAACCCGGCTCCGCGAACACCACCTCCCGCAACGGACGATCCAGACGACCCACGAACAGGGCACACACCCGATCGAACGCCTCCGCATACACCGGGAACCCGTCATACAACTCCCGACCCATCCCCAACCGCTGCGCACCCTGACCCGCAAACAACAACGCCCGACGACCCGACACCACCTCACCGGCCAGCACCCCCGGGGCAGCCGCACCCGACGCCACCGTGTCGAGCCCGGACAACAGGTCGTCCCGGCCCGTCCCGAGAACGACCGCCCGGTGCTCCAACGCCGCCCGCGACGTGGCGAGGGACCAGCCCACCTCGACCGGCGAGAGTCCGGGGTTGTCCTGGACGTGCCCGGCCAGGCGGGACGCCTGCCCCGCCAGGGCCTCCGCCGAACGCGCCGACACCAACCACGGCACCACCGGCAACCCCACCGGCCCGGACCCCTCGGCCTCCACCGGCTCCGCCTGCTCCACGATCACGTGCGCGTTCGTCCCGGAGATCCCGAACGACGACACCGCCGCCCGACGCGGCCGGTCCACCACCGGCCACGGGATCGACTCCGTCACCAACTCGACCGCACCGGAGGACCAGTCCACCTTCGACGACGGCGCATCCACGTGCAGGGTCGCCGGCACCACACCGTGCCGCATCGCCTGGATCAGCTTGATCACACCGGCCACGCCCGCCGCCGCCTGCGTGTGACCCAGATTCGACTTGATCGATCCCAGCAGCAGCGGCGTCTCCCGCCCCTGCCCGTACGTCGCCAGGAGCGCCTGCGCCTCGATCGGGTCACCCAACGTCGTGCCCGTGCCGTGGCCCTCCACCACGTCCACGTCGGCCGGCGACAACCGCGCGTTGGCGAGGGCCTGCCGGATCACCCGCTGCTGCGACGGACCATTCGGCGCGGTCAACCCGTTCGACGCACCGTCCTGGTTCACCGCGCTGCCCCGCACCAGCGCGAGGACACGGTGGCCGAGCCGACGGGCGTCGGAGAGGCGTTCCACGACGAGCACGCCGACGCCCTCGGACCAGCCGGTGCCGTCGGCGCCCTCGGCGTACGACTTGCACCGCCCGTCGGGGGCCAGGCCGCGCTGCCGGCTGAAGTCGACGAACGTCTCCAGGGTGGTCATCACGGTCACGCCGCCGGCCAGCGCGAGGGTGCACTCGCCGGAGCGCAGCGACTGCACGGCGAGGTGCAGCGCGACGAGCGACGACGAGCAGGCGGTGTCGACGGTGAGGGCGGGCCCCTCGAACCCGAACGTGTAGGCGACCCGGCCGGAGAGCACGCTGCTGGCGGTGCCGCCGCCGATGAACGCGTCCAGGGGCTCGGGCACCTCGGCCAGCCCGGCGGCGTAGTTGTGGTACATCATGCCGGCGAACACGCCGACACGGCTGCCGCGCAGGGACAGCGGGTCGATCCGGGCGTCCTCGATCGCCTCCCAGGACGCCTCCAGCATGAGCCGCTGCTGCGGGTCCATGGCGAGGGCCTCGTACGGCGAGACCTTGAACAGCTCCGGGTCGAAGTCGCCGGCGTCGTGCAGGAACCCGCCCTCGCGGGCGTACGTGCTGCCCCGCCGCTGCCCGGTCGGGTCGTACGCGGCGTCGGTGTCCCAGCCCCGGTCGGTGGGGAAGCCGGTGACGCCGTCGGTGGCGGTGGCGACGAGTTCCCACAGCTGCTCGGGGGAGCGGACGCCGCCCGGGTAGCGGCAGCTCATCCCGACGATGGCGATGGGCTCGTGGTTCCTGGCGTCGGCGGCCTTGAGGCGTTCGCTGGTCTCGGCGAGGTCGGCGGTGACGCGCTTGAGGTACTCACGGAGCTTGGCTTCGTTCGCCATCGGGATTCACCTGTCGCGTTGGTCGGCAAGCGGGCGGTACGCCGGTCAGGAACGACCGAACGTGCTGTCGATGAAGTCGAAGAGTTCGTCGTCGCTGGCGTCGTCGATCACCTGGGCGACGCCGGCGGTGTCACCGGTGTCGCCGCCCCAGCGGGTGAGCAGCGCCCGGAGCCGGGCGGTGACGGCGGCGCGGGTCTCCTCGTCGGCGGTGAGTTCGGCGAGGTCGTCGGCCGGGGTCGCGGCGAACGCCGCCTCCAACCGGTCCAGTTCGTCGAGGATGGTCGGCGCGGACCGGCCGGGGCCGAGCTGTGCCACCAGGTGCCCGGTGAGCGCCTCCGGGGTGGGGTGGTCGAAGACGAGGGTCGCCGGCAGCGTCAGCCCGGTGCGGGCGGTGAGCCGGTTGCGCAGGTCCACGGCGGTCAGCGAGTCGAAGCCCAGTTCAGTGAAGGACTGGCCGGGGCCGACGGCGGCGGCCGTGGCGTACCCGAGGACCTCGGCGACCTGGCCGGTGACGAGTTCCTCCACGAGCCGCCGGCGGTCGGCGTCGGGGGCGGCGGCGATCCGGTCGCGGAAGCCGCCCGCCGGGGCGGCGGTCCCGGCGGCGCTGCGCCGCGCGCCGACGCCGGCCAGGCCACGCAGCGGCGCGGGCAGGTGGTCGACTGTGGTGAGGGCACGCAGCGCGGCGACGTCGAGGCGGACGGGCAGCAGTAGCGGCTGCCGGCTGCTGCGGCTGGCGTCGAAGAGGGCGAGCGCCTGGTCGGTGCCGAGGGGGGCGATGCCCTGGCGGGCCATCCGTTCCCGGCGGGCGGCCCCCAGGTCTCGGGTCATGCCGCTGGCGGCCTCCCACAGCCCCCAGGCCAGGGAGGTGGCGGCGAGGCCGGCGGCGCGCCGGTGCTGGGCGAGCCCGTCGAGGAACGCGTTGGCCGCCGCGTAGTTGCCCTGCCCGGGGCCGCCGAGGGGGCCGGCGATGGAGGAGAACAGCACGAACATCGGCAGGTCCAGGTGCCGGGTGAGGTCGTGCAGGTGCCAGGCGGCGTCGGCCTTGGGGCGCAGCGCGGCGGTGATCCGTTCGGGGGTGAGCGCGGTGACGGTCGCGTCGTCGAGGATCCCGGCGGCGTGCACGACGCCGGTGAGGGGATGTTCGGCGGCGACGGTGGCGAGCAGCGCGGCGACCTGGTCGCGGTCGGCGACGTCGCAGGCGACGAAGCGGGCGTGCGCGCCGAGGCGGGTGAGGTCGGCGAGGAGGTCGGCGGCCCCGGGGGCGTCGCCGCCGCGCCGGCCGGCGAGGAGCAGGTGCCGGACCTTGTGGGCGGTGACGAGGTGGCGGGCGAGGAGTCCACCGAGGGTGCCGGTGGCACCGGTGACGAGCACTGTGCCGTCGGGGAGGAGGTCGACGGCCCCCGTGGGGTCGGGTTCGGCGGGGGCGAGCCGGGGCGCGAGGAGCCGGCCGGCGCGGAGGGCGAGCTGGGGTTCGTCGCTGGCCAGGGCCCGGCCGAGCAGGTCGACCTCGCCGTCGGGGCGGCCGGTGTCGGGGTCGAGGTCGACCAGCACGAACCGGCCGGGGTGTTCCAGTTGCGCGGAGCGCACCAGGCCCCAGACGGCCGCGCCGGGCAGGTCGGTCACGTCGCCGGTGGCGTCGGCGGGGACCGCGCCGCGGGTGAGCACGACGAGCCGGCGGTCGGCGTGCCGGTCGTCGGCCAGCCAACCCTGGACTGCGGCGAGGGTGGCGGCGAGCCGGGCACGGGTGGCGTCGAGGGGGTCGCCGGGCGGGGTGTCGGCGGCGGGCAGCAGCACGAACCGGGGGTCGAGCCGGCCGGCGTCGACGGCGGCGGCGAGCGCGGGGAGCCCGCCGGGGGCCAGCGCGGGGGCGTCGAGCGCGACGATGCCGCTCGCCGGGCGGGGCGGCAGGGGCAGCGCGGTCCAGCGCAGGTCGAACAGGGGCAGGTCGGCGGGGCCGGTCGCGTCGAGCTGGTCGGCGGCGACGGGCCGGGAGACGAGCGAGCCGATCCGGGCGACGGGCGCGCCGGTGGCGTCGGCGAGGGCGAGGGCGACGGCCGAGCCGGCGCGGGTGACGCGTACCCGCAGGTGGGTCGCGCCGACGGCGGCGAGCGCGACGCCCGACCAGGCGAACGGGAGTCGGGCCCCGGCGGTCTCGTCGGCGGTGTCGGCGTCGGTGAGGCCGACGACGTGCAGCGCCGCGTCCAGCAGCGCGGGGTGCAGACCGAACCCGTCGGCGGTGACGCCGTCGGGCAGCGCGACCTCCGCGAACACGGCATCGGGGGTACGCCATGCGGCGCGCAGCCCCCGGAAGGTCGGCCCGTGGTCGACGCCGAGGCGGTGGAGCTGGGCGTAGATCGGTTCGACGGGCACGGTGGTGGCGTCGGCGGGCGGCCACTCGGTGAGCGCCTCGGGCGCGTCGCCGCCGCCGGGGGCGAGGACGCCGTCGGCGTGCCGGGTCCAGTCGCCGCGCGGATCGTCGGCGGGCCGGGAGTGGATGGCGACCTGGCGGCGGCCGTGTTCGTCGGGGGCGGCGAGGCTGAGCTGCACCGCGCGGGCGCCCTGCTCGGGCAGGACGAGCGGGGCGGCGAGGGTCAGTTCCTCCAGGGTGTCGCAGGCGGCCTGCGCCCCGGCGTGCAGGGCCAGCTCCACGAGCGCCGTGCCCGGCACGACGACGGAGCCCCACACGACGTGGTCGGCCAGCCAGGGCTGGGTACGCACCGACAGCCGGCCGCCGTACAGGCGGGTGTCGGCGTCGGCGGTGACGAGTTCGGCGGTGAGCAGGGGGTGCCCGGCGCTGCGGACCCCGAGGCCGGAGGCGTCGGCACCGGACGGGGCGGCGTCGAGCCAGTAGCGCTGGTGGTGGAAGGCGTAGGTGGGCAGGTCCACGGTGCGGGGCCGCCCACCGGTGTGGGTGAACCACGCCGCCCAGTCCACGGGCGTGCCGGTGACGTGCAGCCGGGCCAGGGCGGTGACCAGCGCCATCGTGTCGGGCTGGTCGCGGCGCAGTGCCGTGATCAGGTGCACCGGCCGCTCCGCCGGGGTGTCGGCCGCCAGCGCCGTCAACGTCGCATCCGGCCCCACCTCCACAAACGACGTCACCCCCAACCCTTGCAGGGTGGTGACCGCGTCGCCGAACCGCACCGCCTCCCGCACATGCCGCACCCAATACCCGGGGTCGGTGATCTCCCCCGCCTCAACAAGCTTCCCGGTCAGGTTCGACACGACCGGCAACCTCGGCGTCTGCCAAGCCAACCCATCGAGCACCACGCGGAACCCGGCCAGCATCGGCTCCATCAACCGCGAATGGAACGCATGACTCACCGACAGCCGCTTCACCCGCCAACCCCGCTCGGCACACCGCTGGGCGATCACATCCAGATCGGCCACAGATCCCGACAACACCACCGACCGAGGACCGTTCACCGCCGCCACATCCACACCGCCACCGGCAAGCGCCCGCACCTCAGCCTCAGCCGCACCCACCGCCAACATCCCGCCACCAGCAGGCAACCCCTGCATCAACGAACCCCGCGCCACCACCAACGCGCACGCATCCTCCAACGACAACACACCCGCCACATGCGCAGCCGTCACCTCACCGATCGAATGACCCACCAGATAGTCAGCCGTCACCCCGAACGAGGCCAGCAACTCGTACAGCGCCACCTCCACCGCGAACAGACCCGCCTGCGTATAAGCCGTCTCATCCAACAACCCCGCCAGATCCGAACCCAGCTCCGCGAACACCACCTCCCGCAACGGACGGCCGAGGCGACCCACGAACAGCGCACACACCCGGTCGAACGCCTCCGCATACACCGGGAACCGGTCATACAGTTCACGACCCATCCCCGACCGCTGCGCACCCTGACCCGCGAACAACAACGCCCGACGACCCGAGGTCACCTCACCGGTGAACACACCCGGGGCGGTCTCGCCAGCGGCCAGCGACTCCAGGCCGGACAGCAGGTCGGCGCGGTCGGTGCCGAGGAGCACCGCCCGGTGGTCGAGGGCCGCCCGCGACGTCGCCAGGGACCAACCCACGTCGACCGGCGAGAGTCCGGGGTTGTCCCGGACGTGCCCGGCCAGGCGGGACGCCTGCCCCGCCAGGGCCTCCGCCGAACGCGCCGACACCAACCACGGCACCACCGGCAACTCCACCGGCCCGGACGACCCGACCCCGGCCTCCCCGGCCTCCACCGGCTCCGCCTGCTCCACGATCACGTGCGCATTCGTCCCGGAGATCCCGAACGACGACACCGCCGCCCGACGCGGCCGGTCCACCACCGGCCACGGGATCGACTCCGTCACCAACTCGACCGCACCGGAGGACCAGTCCACCTTCGACGACGGCGCATCCACGTGCAGGGTGGCGGGGACGAGGCCATGCCGCATCGCCTGCACCATCTTGATCACACCGGCCACGCCGGCGGCGGCCTGGGGGTGGCCGAGGTTCGACTTGATCGATCCCAGCAGCAGCGGCGTGGCGCGGTCCTGGCCGTAGGTGGCGAGCAGCGCCTGCGCCTCGATCGGGTCGCCCAGCGTCGTGCCGGTACCGTGCGCCTCCACCACGTCCACGTCCGCCGGCGACAACCGCGCGTTGGCGAGGGCCTGCCGGATCACCCGCTGCTGCGACGGACCATTCGGCGCGGTCAACCCGTTCGACGCACCGTCCTGGTTGACGGCGGAGCCGCGCACCACCGCGAGGACGCGGTGGCCAAGCCGGCGGGCGTCGTCGAGGCGTTCCACGAGGAGGATGCCGACGCCCTCGGCGAGGGCGGTGCCGTCGGCGCCGTCGGCGAACGCCTTGCACCGGGCCGACATGGACAGGTTGCCCTGCCGGGTGAAGTCGACGAAGACGGCGGGGGTGGGCATCACGGTGACGCCGCCGGCCAGGGCCAGGTCGGATTCGCCGGAGCGCAGCGACTGCGCCGCGAGGTGCAGGGCGACGAGCGACGACGAGCAGGCGGTGTCGACGGTGACGGCCGGGCCCTCGAACCCGAGGGCGTACGCCACCCGGCCGGAGCTGATGCTGCCGGCGTTGCCGAGGCCGAGGTAGTCGACGACGCCGTCGGGCACGTCGGCGGCCCCGGCGGCGTAGTCGCCGTGGGTGAGGCCGGCGAACACGCCGACGCGGCCGCCGCGCAGCCCGGTCGGGTCGATGCCGGCGGACTCGAACGCCTCCCAGGACACCTCCAGCAGCAGCCGCTGCTGCGGGTCCATGGCGAGGGCCTCGCGGGGGGAGATGCCGAAGAACCGGGGGTCGAAGTCACCGGCGTCGTGGACGAAGCCGCCCTCGGCGACGCAGGAGGTGCCGGGGCGTTCCCGGGTCGGGTCGTGCAGGTCGGTGAGGTCCCAGCCCCGGTCGGCGGGGAAGGGGCCGACGGCGTCGCCGGAGGCCGCGACGAGGTCCCACAGCGCGTCGGGTGAGGTGATCCCGCCGGGGAAGCGGCACGCCATCCCGACGATGGCGATCGGCTGCCCGGCGGCGTCCTCGACGTCGCGCAGGCGTTGCCGGGTCCGCCGCAGGTCGGTGGTGACCCTCTTCAGATACTCCCGGAGCTTCTCTTCGGTGTCCATCAACCTGACCCATCGCGGTGGCCGGCGGAGACCTGACGCAGGCGACGGGACGAATGCGCGAATTCCTCAGGCCAGATCGGTTCTACGTCCTTTGCACAATGCGGCCGGCAGCCCCGGGTCCCCTCTGCCGGGGAAAGTTATGGCGTCGCGATGACCTGCGACAACCCCTAACCCGCGCGGCGGTCCGCTAGGGGTGGCCGCCCCCGGTGGATCCGATTAGCGTCCATTTGATCGCACCGGTGCCGGCGGATCCCGGCACCACCGCTGGAAGGACCGCGTGTACGCATGACCGACTCAGACAACGGCCTGTGGGTCCGCCGGTTCCACCCGGCGCCGGCCGGGGCGCGGCGGCTGGTGTGCCTGCCGCACGCCGGTGGGTCCGCGAGCTTCTACTTCCCCGTGTCGCGGGCGCTGTCGCCGGCCGTGGAGGTGCTCGCCATCCAGTATCCGGGGCGGCAGGACCGCCGCCAGGAGCCGTGCGTGGACAACCTGCCGGAGCTGGCCCGGCAGGTGTTCGGGGTGCTGCGGCCGTGGCTGGACCAGCCGTTGGCGATCTTCGGGCACAGCATGGGCGCGACGCTGGGCTTCGAGGTGGCGCGGCTGATCGAGGCGGAGACGGGCGCTCCGGCGGCGCACCTGTTCCCGTCCGGGCGGCGGGCCCCGTCGTGCCCCCGGCACGAGACGGTGCACCTGCTCGACGACGAGGGGCTGCTCGCCGACGTGCGCAAGCTCAGCGGCACGGACCTGGCGGTGCTCGGCGACGCGGAGCTGCTGCGGGCGGCGCTGCCGGCGATCCGCAACGACTACCGGGCGGCGGAGACGTACGAGTACACGCCGGGGCCGAAGCTGGGCTGCCCGGTGACGGTGTTCACGGGCGACGCCGACCCGAAGACGACGGTCGACGAGGCGCGGGCGTGGGAGCGGCACACCACGGGCGCGTTCGACCTTCAGGTGTTCCCGGGCGGGCACTTCTTCCTGGCGCAGCACCAGCCGGCGATCCTGCGGACGATCTCGGCGGCTCTGGCGCGTACGCCGGTGTCCTGACCGCGGTGGTTCGTGGCGCGGCCCCCGCCGGACACCGGCGGGGGCCGCGTCGCTGTCACGGCTTGTGCGCGACGGCGATGACGTAGTCGAGCAGCGCGAGTTCCTTCTTGATGAGGGTCTCGTCGCGCCAGTGGTTGGCCATGCCCTTGACGGCGCTGCGGTCGGCCTCGGCCTGGAACGCGGGGTCGGACGGGCGGCTGGCCTGGAACCGCCGCCAGCCCTCCCAGGTGCGGTCCTGGATGGACTGCACGTCGACGTTGCCGAAGCCGGCGGCGGTGAGCTGCTCGGCGTAGACCGCGCGGTCGTGCCAGTTCTCGTCGGGGATGCTGAACTTGATGAAGCTCAGCGGTCCCGAGCTGATCGACATGCGGGCGGTGTCGTTGCTGAGCGGGATGATGTCGGCGGTGGCGAGGGTGCCGCCGGGCTTGAGCACCCGGAACGCCTCGGCGAAGAAGGCGCTGCGCGGATAGAAGTGGAACGCCGACTCCAGGGCGACGACCCGGTCGAAGGTGCCGTCGGCGAAGGGCAGCGCGAGGGCGTTGCCGAGCTGGAACTCGGCCTGCTCGGCGAGGCCCTCGCGGCGGGCCCGCTGCTGGGCGTGCTCGACGTGGCGGGGGGTGACGTTGATGCCGTGCACCTTGGCGATGCGGCGCTCGCGCAGCCAGGCGAAGTCCTGGTCGCCGTAGCCGAAGCCGACGTCGAGGACGGTGTCGTCGGGCTTGAAGCCGGCCGCGTCGGCCAGCTTCGCGGCCAGCGCCTCGCCGGCCACGTCGAGGCTGGTGACGCCGTCCTCCCAGTAGCCGACGTTCATGTAGCGGGTGGTGCGGGCGGCGAACTCCACGTTCGGGGACTGGATCTCGTAGAAGCGGCGGACCCGGGTCACCGGGTCCTTCGTGGCCAGGGTGCGGATGACCCGGCCGAGGGTGCGGATGTTCTCCAGCATGTCACTCCTTGCGCAGCAGGTGGTCAGGGTTGCGGCACCCGGGCGGCGACCTGCTGGCGCAGGTCGTCCACCAGGGCGGCCAGGCCGGTGGGGCCGGCGGCGACGCCGAAGACGTAGAAGTCGGGCCGGATCAGCACGGCGTCGGCGGCCGCGCCGGCCAGGTAGCCGAGGTGGACGCCGTCGAGGTCGACCACGTCGGTGCCGGCCGCGTCGGCGTCGGCGGGCATCGCGGGGGCGGCGGCGTCGGCGGGGCGGACGGTGACCCGGCGGACGCCGAGGGCGTCGAGGAACGCGGCGGCGTCGGCGTCGAGGGCGGCGGCCGGGTCACCGTCGGCGGTCGGGTCGGCGCGGGTGACGAGCACGAAGCCGCCGCCGACGACGTCGTCGAAGCGCCCGGTGCGCCCGCCGGCGGCCACCCGCCCCTGGGGCGCGGGGTCGCCGGCGTGGGGGGCGGGCGTGCCGTCGGGGCGGCGGTGCAGCACCCCGTCGACGATGGCCTCGCGCAGCGACCGGGCGTGCTTGGCCTGGGTGCGGCGGCGCAGCGCGGCGAGCATCACCGAGTCGCGGCCGGCGGCCTGCTTCGGGTCGGTCTCGCAGATCACCCTGCCGGAGTCGATGGACATCCGGATGGCGTGCTGCACGTGCGCCTTGCGTTCCACCTCGTACGTGTCGAGCAGGGTGGCGTCGGCGAGCCCCCGACGCACCAGGTCCAGCTTCCAGGCCAGGTTGATCACGTCGCGGAAGCCGGAGCTCATGCCCTGGCCGAGGAAGGGCGGCATGACGTGGGCGGCGTCCCCGGCGAGGAACACCCGGCCGGAGCGCCAGGTGTCGGCGTAGCAGGCCTGGGTGGTGTAGACGCCGTACCGGTCGAGCCGGGCGGTGTCGGGGGTGATGTCGAACAGGCCGAGCAGCCGCCACACGCTGGCCTCGGTCTGGAACTCCGCCAGGGTCTCCCCCGGCACCCGCATGAACTCCCAGCGCCGGTGGTCGGGGCCGGCGGAGACGGCGGTGCGGGGGCGGGCCGGGTCGCAGATCTGGAGGTTGTTGGGCTTGAACTCGACGGGCTCGTTCAGCACCACGTCGCAGACCAGCCAGTCGTAGCCGAACCCGAGGTCGGTGACGGTCGCGCCGAGCCAGCGGCGGACGAAGCTGTTCGCGCCGTCGCAGCCGAGCACCCAGTCGGCGGTGAAGGCGTGGGGCGTGCCGTCGGCGTCGACGGCGGCCACCTCGACGTGGTCGCCGTGGTCGGCGAGGTCGGTCACCTCGACGCCGCGCAGCACCCGCACGCCGGGCAGGGCCGCGCCGCGTGCGGCGAGGGCGGCCTCCAGGCCGGGCTGGTAGAAGGAGATCGAGTCGGGCCAGCCCGTCGGGCCGTCCTCGGCGACCTTGACGTGCAGCAGGGTGCGGCCGAAGCCGTTCTTCCAGGTGTATTCGCCGGACAGCTCGCACACCGGGTCGAGGGTGTCGCCGAGGTCGCAGGCGGCGAGGATGCGGCTGGCCTCGCCGTCGTAGGACACGGCGCGGGGCATGCTGTACGGGGTGGCCCACTTCTCCACCACCTGCACGGTGAAGCCGCGCTGGGCGAGCAGGATCGCCGCCACCTGGCCCACCGGGCCGTAGCCCACGATCAGTACGTCGGTCATCGCCGTCCCCCCGGGTCCGCGCGTCGGTCGGGCGTCACAGCCCGAGTTCCGTGTCGATCAGGCTGAAGATCTCGTCGTCGCTGGCCTGGTCGAGGTCCAGGTCCAGGTCGTGATCGGTGGCGGACGCGCCGCGCATGGTGCGCCATTTGGCGACCAGCACCTCCAGCCGGGCCGCGACCTGGGTGTGCAGCTCCGCCTCGACGACCGTCTCGGCGAGGGACCGTTCCAGGTTCTCCAGCTCGGCGAGGATGGCCGGCGCGGCCTGGCCGCCGTCGGGCACGAGCTGGGCGCGCAGGAAGCCGGCCAGCGCGGTCGGGTCCGGGTAGTCGAAGATCGCGGTGGCGGGCAGCCGGTGCCCGGTGGCCTCGGTGAGGCGGTTGCGCAGCTCGACGGCGGTCAGCGAGTCGAAGCCGATCTCGTTGAACGCCTGGGCGGGTCTGACGGCGTCGGGGCTGGCGTGGCCGAGGACGGTGGCCGCCTCGGCGCGGACCAGGTCCAGCAGCAGGGCGGACTGCTCGCCGGCGGTGAGCGCGCGCAGCCGGTCGGCGAGGTCCCGGCCGCCGGCGGCGGCCTCGGCGCGGGCGCGGGGGCGGACGCGTCGGACGAGTCCGCGCATCAGCGCGGGCACGGTGGCCCGGCCGGCGAGGGCGGTCACGTCGACCCGGGTGGGCACGAGGTGTTCCTCGGGGGCGGCCAGCCCGGCGTCGAACAGCGCCATGCCGAGGTCGGTGCCGATGGCGAGCTGCCCGTCGCGGGCGGTGATCCGGGGGTCGGCGCGGTCCAGCTTCGCGGTCATGGCGCTGGCCTGTTCCCACAGGCCCCACGCGTACGACTGGGCGGGCAGGCCCGCGCCGCGCCGCCGGGTGGCGAGGGCGTCGAGGTAGGCGTTGGCGGCGGCGTAGTTGCCCTGGCCGGGCACGCCGAACACCCCGGCGCCGGAGGAGAACAGCACGAACCCCGCGAGGTCGAGGTGGCGGGTGGCCTCGTCGAGGTGCCGGGCGGCGTCGACCTTGGGCGCGAAGACGGTGTCGAGGCGGTCGGGGGTGAGGGCGGTGACGACGCCGTCGTCGAGGACCCCGGCGAGGTGCACGACGGCGGTGAGCGGACGCTCGGCGGGCACGGCGGCGACGAGCCGGGCCACGGCGGCGCGGTCGGCGACGTCGGCGGCGGCCACGGTGACGGTGGCGCCGAGGGCGGTCAGCTCGGCGGTCAGCTCGGCCGCGCCGGGCGCGTCGGGGCCGCCCCGGCTGGCGAGCAGCAGGTGCCGCACGCCGTGGCCGGTGACGAGGCGGCGGGCGACGAGGCCGCCGAGCAGGCCGGTGCCGCCGGTGAGCAGGACGGTGCCGGCGGGGTCCCACGGGGTCGGCACGGTGAGCACCACCTTGCCGACGTGCCGGGCCTGCTGGACGTGGCGGAACGCGTCGGGGGCCTGCCGGACGTCCCAGGCGCGCACCGGCAGCGGGGTCAGCTTCCCGGCGGCGAACAGGCCCATCAGCTCGACGAGCATCCGTTGGATCCGGTCGGGGTCGACGGCGGTCAGGTCGTACGCCTGGTAGGCGACGCCGGGGTGGTCGGCGGCGACGCGGCCGGGGTCGCGCAGGTCGGTCTTGCCCATCTCGACGAACCGGCCGCCGCGGGGCAGCAGCCGCAGGGACGCGTCGACGAACTCCCGGGCGAGGGAGTCGAGGACGACGTCGACGCCGCGCCCGCCGCTGGTGGCGAGGAAGTGCGGTTCGAAGTCGAGGGTGCGCGACGACGCGAGGTGGCTGTCGGGGATGCCCATCGCGCGCAGGGCGGGCCACTTGGCGGGGCTGGCGGTGGCGTAGACGGTCGCGCCGAGGTGGCGGGCGAGTTGCACGGCGGCCATGCCGACGCCACCGGCGGCGGCGTGCACCAGCACGGACTCGCCGGCCCGCAGCCCGGCCAGGTCGACGAGCCCGTGGTAGGCGGTGAGGAACACCACCGGCACGGACGCGGCCTGGGCGTACGTCCAGCCGTCGGGCATCGGCGCGAGCAGCCGGCGGTCGGTGACGGCGACGGGGCCGAAGCAGCCGACGAAGACGCCGAGGACGCGGTCGCCGGGGCGCAGGTCGGTGACGTCCGCGCCGACCTCGGTGACGACGCCGGCGGCCTCGCCGCCGGGCGGCCCGGGGTCGCCGGGGTAGAGGCCGAGCGCGTTGAGCACGTCGCGGAAGTTGAGGCCGGCGGCGCGGACCCGCACCCGCACGTCGCGGGGGCCGAGGGGGGCGTCGGCGGCGTCGGTGGGCGCGAGGGTGAGGTTCTCCAGGCTGCCGCGCGCCGTGGTGTCGAGCCGCCAGGCGGTCGCGCCGGCCGGCGGGGTGAGCGTCGCGGCCTCGACGCGGCGGGCCAGCCGGGGGGCGTACGGGGTGCCGGCGCGCAGCGCCACCTGGGGTTCCGCGGCGGCGAGGACGGCGGTCAGCTCGGCGTCGGTGGGCGGGGCGTCGGCGTCGAGCAGGACGAACCGGTCGGGGTGTTCGGACTGGGCGGCGCGGACCAGTCCCCAGGCGGTGGCGGCGTCGGGGTCGTCGACCTCGGCGGGGCTGTGCACGCCGACCGCGCCCCGGGTGAGCAGCACCAGCGGGGTGGCCGCCCAGCGGGGTTCGGCCAGCCACGCCTGGACGAAGGCGAGCGCCTCGGCGGCGACGGCCCGCGCCCGGTCGGGCTCCCCCGTGGACGCGCCGGGCACGCCGGGCACGTTGGACGCGCCGGGCACTTTGGACGCGGCGGGCGCGGGGGCGTCGGCCCCGCCCAGCGGGGCGAGGACGGCGTCGGGCGGGGCCGCGCCGCCGTCGACGGCGCGGGCGAGCGCCGCCGGGTCGGCGTGGTGCGGGAACGCGCCGACGGCCCGGCCGAGCGCGACCACGCGGGCCGGGGCGGGGGTCTCCGGCGCGGCCAGGGGCTGCCAGTCGAGGCGGAACAGGGCGTCGTCGACGGCGGCGTCGCGGGTGCCGAGTTCGGCGCGGGAGATGGGGCGCATCGCCAGCGACGCCACCTCGGCCACGGGCGCGCCGGTGGCGTCGGCGACGGTCAGGGCGATCGCGTGCGGGGCGACCCGGGTGAGCCGGACCCGCAGCGCGGACGCCCCGGCGGCGTGCAGGGCGACGCCGTTCCAGGCGAACGGCAGCAGCAGCCGGTCGGGGCCGGCGTCGCCGATGCCGCCGAAGTGCGCGGCGTGCAGGGCGGCGTCGAGCAGGGCCGGGTGCAGGTTGTACCGGTCGGCGTCGGCGCGCTGCCCGGCGGGCAGCTCCACCTCGGCGTACACCTCGTCGTCGCCGGTCCACACGGCGCGCAGCCCCTGGAACGCCGGCCCGTACGCGTAGCCGTCGGCGGCGAGCCTGGCGTAGAAGCCGGTGAGGTCGGCGGGGCGGGCGTGCGGCGGGGGCCAGGCGGTGAGGCCGGTGGGCGGGGCGGGCGGGGCGGCGGAGAGGGTCGCGCTGGCGTGCCGCGTCCACGGGGTGCCGGGCGGGGCGTCGGCGGGGCGGGAGTGCACGGCGACGTGGCGGCGGCCGGTGTCGTCGGGCGCGCCGACGGTGAGCTGCACCTGGGTCGCGGCGTGCCCGGGGCCCGGGGTGCCGGCGGCCTCGGCCGGGCCGGTTCCCGGGGCCTGCGCGGCGGCGGGCAGCGCGAGCGGGGCCTCGATGACCAGCTCGTCGAGGACGGGGCAGCCCACCTCGTCGCCGGCCCGCAGGCACAGCTCGACCAGGCCGGTGCCGGGCACCAGCACCGTCTCGCCGACCCGGTGGTCGGCCAGCCACGCCGGTGCGCCGGCGGCGATCCGGCCGGTGAACAGGTGCCCGCGCGCCTCGGCCAGCGCCACGGACGCGCCGAGCAGCGGGTGCCCGGCGGCGTCGAGGCCGGCCGCGCCGACGTCGCCGGGGCCGGTGGCGGGCCGGGGCCAGTAGCGGCGGTGGTCGAACGCGTAGGTGGGCAGGTCGACGCGCCGGCCCCCGGCCAGCGCGGGCCGCCAGTCGACGGCGACGCCCCGCACGTGCAGCTGGGCGGCGGAGAGCAGGAACCGGGCCCGGTCGCCCTGGTCGCGTTGCACGGAGCCGACGACGACGTGCGGGGCGTCGTGCTCGGCGAGGGTCTCGGCGATGCCGACGGTGAGCACCGGGTGGGGGCTGCACTCGACGTACGTGTCGTGGCCGAGCGCGGCCAGCTCCGCCACGGCCCGGTGCAGCTCGACGGGCTGGCGCAGGTTGCGGTACCAGTAGTCGGGGCCCAGCTCCGGCCCGTCGAGCCAGCGCAGGTCGGTGGTGGAGAACAGCGGCACGGCGGCCGGGCCGGGGGTGATGCCGGCCAGCGCCCCGGCCAGGTCGGCGCGGATCCGTTCCACCTGGGCGGAGTGGGAGGCGTAGTCGACGGCGATGCGGCGCACCCGGGCCCCGTCGGCGGCCAGCTCGGCGAGCACCTCCTCGACGGCCGCCTCCGCGCCGGAGACGACGACGGCGGCGGGCCCGTTGACGGCGGCGACGGCGACGGCGTCGCCGTGGCGGGCGATGCGGTCGCGGACCACGTCGGCGGGCAGCGCCACGGACGCCATCGCCCCGTGCCCGGCCAGGGCCCGGATCGCGCGGCTGCGCAGCGCCACCACCTGCGCCGCGTCGGGCAGGGAGAGCACCCCGGCGACGCAGGCGGCGGCGATCTCGCCCTGCGAGTGGCCGACGACGGCGGCGGGCCGCACGCCGTGGGAGCGCCACAGCTCGGCCAGCGACACCATCGTCGCGAACAGGGCCGGCTGCACCACGTCGACCCGGTCGAGGCTCGGCGCGCCAGGGGCCTGGCGCAGCACGTCGAGCACCGAGAAGCCCAGGTGGGGGCGCAGGGCCGCGTCGCAGGCGGCCATCCGCTCGGCGAACACGGGGGCCTGGTCGAGCAGGTCGAGGCCCATGCCGGGCCACTGGGAGCCCTGACCGGGGAAGACGAACACGGCCTTGCCGGCGGCGGTGGCGTCGCCGCGTACCAGGTCGGGGTGGGGGCGGCCGGCGGCGAGCGCGTCGAGGGCGGCGGCGACCCGGTCGGGTTCGGCGGCGACGACCACGGCCCGGGAGTCGAACGCGGCCCGGGTGGTGGCCAGCGACCAGGCCACGTCGCGGTGCGGCTGGTCGGGGTGGTCGGCGAGGTGGTCGCGCAGCCGGCGGGCCTGCCCGGCCAGCGCGTCGGCGCTGCGCGCGGAGAGCAGCCACGGCAGGGCGGCGGGGTCGGTGGGCGGGGCGGGGTCGGGCTGCGGCTCGGCGGCGACGGCCTCGACGACGACGTGGGCGTTGGTGCCGCTGATGCCGAACGAGGAGATCCCGGCGCGGGCGGGCCGGTCGGCGCGCGGCCACGGGCGGGCCTCGGTGAGCAGCTCCACGGAGCCGGCGGCCCAGTCGACGCGGGTGGTGCGTTGCTGGGCGTGCAGGGTGCGGGGCAGGACGCCGTGCCGCATGGCGAGGACCATCTTCAGCACCCCGGCGACGCCGGCGGCGGCCTGGGTGTGGCCGAGGTTGGACTTGACGGAGCCGAGCAGCAGCGGCGGGGCGTCGGCGGGGCGCTGGCCGTAGGTGGCGAGGATCGCCTCGGCCTCGATCGGGTCGCCCAGCGGGGTGCCGGTGCCGTGCGCCTCGACGGCGTCCACGTCGGCCGGGGTGAGGCCGGCGGCGGCCAGCGCGGCCCGGATGACCCGCTCCTGGGAGGGCCCGTTGGGGGCGGTCAGCCCGTTGGACGCCCCGTCGGAGTTGACGGCGGTGCCCCGGATCAGCGCGAGCACGGGGTGGCCGCGGCGGCGGGCGTCGGAGAGGCGTTCGACGACGAGGACGCCGACGCCCTCGGACATGCCGAACCCGTCGGCGTCCTCGGCGAACGCCTTGCACCGGCCGTCGGCGGCGAGGCCGCGCTGGCGGCTGAACCCGGTGAGCCCGGCGGGGCTGGACAGCACCGACACGCCGCCGGCGAGGGCCAGGTCGCAGTCGCCGGCGCGCAGCGCCTGCGCGGCCAGGTGCAGCGCGACCAGCGACGCCGAGCAGGCGGTGTCGACGGTGACGGCGGGCCCCTCCAGCCCGAGGGCGTACGCGACCCGCCCGGACAGGACGCTGGCGGCGGTGCCGGTGAGCAGGTGCCCCTCGTCGGCGGTGGTCTCCCCGTCGTCGGAGGCGACGCCGGGGGCGATCCGGTCGGTGTAGTCCTGGCCGTGGGTGCCGGCGAACACGCCGGTGCGGCTGCCGCGCAGGGTCCCGGGGTCGATGCCGGCGCGTTCCAGGGCCTCCCAGGAGGTCTCCAGCAGCAGCCGGTGCTGGGGGTCCATGGCCAGGGCCTCGCGGGGGCTGATGCCGAAGAACGCGGCGTCGAAGTCGGCGATGCCGGCGAGGAACCCGCCGGAACGCACGTAGGTGCGGCCGGGGGTGCCGGGGACCGGGTCGTACAGGTCGGGCCAGCCCCGGTCGGTGGGCAGGTCGCCGATGACGTCGCCGCCGTCGTCGAGCAGCCGCCACAGTTGCTCGGGCGAGCCGATGCCGCCGGGGAACCGGCAGGCCATGGCGACGACGGCGACGGGTTCGTCGGCGGCGACGGTGGTGGCGTCGGCGACCTCGGTGGCGGTGGTGCCGAGGAGCCGGGCGTGCAGGTGCGCGGCGAGCAGCTCCGGGGTGGGGTGGTTGAACACGGCGTGCGGGGCGAGCCGGACGCCGGTGGCGGCGGAGAGCCGGTTGCTCAGCTCCACGGCCATCAGCGAGTCGAAGCCGAGGTCCTTGAACGGGCGGCGCGGCTCGATCTGCTCGCCGCCGGCGTGTCCGACGACGGTGGCGCACCGGGCGCGCACCAGGTCGAGCAGCGCGGCGGCCCGTTCGGGTTCGGTGCGGCCGGCGAGCCGGTCGGCGAAGCCGGCGGCGGAGGCGGGCGCGGGGTCGGCGTTGACGGCCCGGCGCGGCGGCGGGGGCAGCAGGGCCCGCAGCAGGGCGGGCACCTCCCCGGCGGCGCGGACGGCGGCCAGGTCCAGGCCGATCGGCACCAGCGCGGGCCGGTCGGCGTGCAGGGCGGCGTCGAACAGGGCCAGGCCGGCGGCGGTGTCCAGGGGGCGGGTGCCGCCCCGGGCGAGACGGGCCAGGTCGGCGGCGGTGAGCGCGCCGGCCATCCCCTCCGGCGTGGCCCACAGGCCCCAGGCGAGGGCGGTGGCGGGCAGGCCGTGGGCGCGGCGGTGCGCGGCGAGGGCGTCGAGGAACGCGTTGCCGGCGGCGTAGTTGCCCTGCCCGGGGCTGCCGAACACGGCCGACGCGGAGGAGAACAGCACGAACGCGGCCAGGTCGAGGCCGGCGGTCAGCTCGTGCAGGTGCCACGCGCCGTGCACCTTGGACCGCAGGGCCCGCTCCCAGCGGGCGGCGTCGAGGCCGGTGAGCAGGGCGTCGTCGGTGGCCCCGGCGGCGTGCACGACGGCGGTGAGCCGGCCGGCGAGCGGGGCGAGCACCGCGGCGAGGGCGGCCCGGTCGGCGACGTCGGCGGCGACGACCCGCACGGTCGTCCCGGCGGCGGTGAGCGCGTCCATCCAGTCGGCATGCCGGCCGGTCCGGCTGACCAGCACCAGCTCGGCGACGCCGTGGACGGTGGCGAGGTGGGTGGCGACGTGCCGGCCGATCCCGCCGGTGCCGCCGGTGACGAGGACGGTCCCGCCGGCCAGCGCGGGCAGCGGCCCGGCGGCGGTCGGGCCGGCCGGCAGCGAACCGGGAGCGGTCAAGCCGGCCGCCGGCAGCGGGCCGGGAGCGGTCGCCGGCAGCGGCCCTGCGGCGGGCGCGGGCGCGGGCGCGCCACCGGTCGGGGCCGGGGGCGGCGGGCCGGCGGCGGGGGGCTCGACGGGGCGCAGCCGGGGCAGCAGGGCCCGGCCGTCGCGGACGGCGACCTCCGGCTCGTCGGGGCCGGCGGCCAGGGCCGTGCGGATCCCCGCGTCGTCGGCCGCGTCGAGGCGCAGCAGCAGGAACCGGTCGGGGTGCTCGGCCTGGGCGACGCGGACCAGCCCGGCGACGGTCGCGTGCGCGGGGTCGCCGTCGCGGACGGCCACCGCCAGCCGGGTGCCCTCGGCGCGGGGGTCGGCCAGCCAGCGCTGGAGCACGCCGAGGGTGTCCAGGCCGGCGGCGTGCGCCCGGTCGGGCACCGGGGCGGCCGGGTCACCGTCGCCGACCCGCAGCACCAGCAGCGGCGGCAGCGGGCCGGCGGGCGGCGCGCCGTCGGCGAGCGCCCAGGCGGGCACCGGCGTCGCCGGGGCGGCGGCGGGCAGCCACTCCACGGCGTACAGGCCGGCGGGGGCGGTCGGGGCGGGGGCCGGGCCGGCGGGGACCGGGGCGGTCACGGCGCGCAGCACCACCCGCTCCGCGTCGAGCACGGGTGCGCCGGCGTCGTCGACGGCGGACAGGGTGACCGCGTCGGCCCCGGCGGGGGCCAGCACGACCCGCAGGGCGTGCGCGCCGGTGGCGTGCACCCGCACGCCCGCCCAGTCGGTCGCGGTCGGCCGGGCCGCCCCGGCGGCGGGGGCGAAGCCGGCGAGCGGGAGCAGGCGCAGGGCCGCGTCCAGCACCAGCGGGTGCACCGCGTACCGCTCGGCGTCGGCGTCCCGGGCGTCCTCCGGCAGGCGTACGTCGACGCAGAGCCGGTCCCCCGCGACCCAGGCGGCCCGGGCCAAGTCGCCGGCGAGCGCCCGCCGCTGCGGGGTGTCCAGGTCGACGGGCCGGGCCCCGGTGGGCGGCCACACCGCCGGCGCGGCGGCTGCGGGCTGGTGGTCGGCGGGGGCGAGGACGGCCTCGGCGACCTCCCGCCACGGCTGGCCGTCGGCGGCGCGCACGTGGCAGCGGGCCACCCGGCGCGGGTGCTCGTCGGGCGCGTCAACGGTGACCTGCACGTCGACGGAGAGGCCGGCGGGCAGCGGCACCGGCGCGGGGACGCGCAGCCGCTCGACGGTGGGCAGGTCGAGCAGCACGCCGAGGTGCGCGAACAGGTCCAGCAGGGCGGTGGCGGGCAGCAGCGCCGGCCCGTCGGCGTCGGGCGCGACGAGCCACGGGTGGGTGGCGGCGGCGACCCGGCCGGTGCAGACGACCTGGCCGGTGCCGGCGACGGGCAGCACCGCGCCGAGCAGCGGGTGCCCGGCGTCGGCCAGCCCCACGTCGGCCGGCCCGCCGGCCACCGCCGAGTACGGCAGCCAGTAGTGCCGGCGCTGGAACGCGTAGGTGGGCAGGTCGACCCGGCGGCGCGGCCCGGGGCCGGCGACGACGGCGGGGTCCACGGCGACGCCGCGCACGTGCAGCCGCGCCACGGCGGCGACCAGCGCGTCCGGTTCGCCGTCGACGGTCCGCACGGCCGGCACGAAGGCCAGCTCGTCGGCGGTGTCGTCGGCGAGGCAGTCCTGGGCCATCGCGGTGAGCACCCCGCCGGGGCCGACCTCCAGGAACGTGGTGACCCCCAGCCCGCGCAGGGCGCGCATCCCGTCGAGGAAGCGGACGGTGCCGCGCACGTGGTCCACCCAGTGCTCCGGCGAGCAGAGCCGGGCCGGGTCGACCGGCCGACCGGTCAGGTTGGACACCACGGGCAGGTGCGGGGTGCGGTAGGTGAGGCCGGCGGCCACGGCGCGGAACGCGTCGAGCATCGGCTCCATGCGCGGCGAGTGGAACGCGTGCGACACCCGCAGCCGGCTGGTGCGCCGGCCGGCGGCGCGCAGGGTCGCGGCGGCGGCCAGCACCGCGTCGGTGTCGCCGGAGAGGACGACGCTGCGCGGCCCGTTGACGGCGGCGAGGCCCACCCGGTCGGTGAGGTGGGCGGCCACCTCCGCCTCGTCGGCCTCCACGGCGACCATCGCGCCGCCGTCGGGGAGCTGCTGCATCAGCCGGGCGCGGGCGGCCACCAGCGCCGCCGCGTCCGCGAGGGAGAACACCCCGGCGACGTGCGCGGCGGCCAGCTCGCCGACGGAGTGGCCGAGCAGCGCGTCGGGGCGGACGCCCCAGGACTCCAGCAGCCGGTGGAGGGCCACCTCGAAGGCGAACAGGGCCGGCTGGGTGTAGAGGGTGTCGTCGAGCCGGGCGGCGAGGTCGCTGCCGTCGGCGGCGGCGACCACGTCGGCGACGGGGTGCGGGGCGTGCCCGGCGAGGCAGCGGTCCAGCTCGGCGCAGGCGGCGTCGAACGCCTCCGCGAAGACCGGGTACGCGGCCCGCAGCCCGCGGCCCATCCGGGGGCGCTGGCCGCCCTGCCCGCCGAAGAGCAGGCCGAGCCGGCCGTCGACGACGCGGCCGGTCAGCACGGCGGCCGGGTCGGGTTCCGCCTCGCCCCGGGTCAGCGCGGTCAGCCCGGCGCGGGCGGTGGTCGGGTCGCCGGCCAGCACCACGGCCCGGTGCTCCAGGGCGGCGCGGGTGGTGGCCAGGGCGTGTCCGACGTCGGCGGGGTCGGCGTCCGCGCCGGGGCCGTCGAGCCAGGCGAGCAGGCGGGCCGCCTGGTCGCGCAGCGCCTCGCCGGTGGCGGCGGACAGCGGCCACGGCACCGGCCCGCGACGGGCGGCGTCGACGGCGGGCCCCGGGGCGGCGGTCTCCTCGTCGGCGGCGGGGGCCGCCTCGATGACGACGTGGGCGTTGGTGCCGCTGATGCCGAACGACGAGATGCCGGCCCGCCTCGGCCGGTCCACCGCCGGCCACGGGCGCGCCTCGGTGAGCAGCTCCACCGCGCCGCCGGCCCAGTCCACCTCGGACGTCGGGGCGTCCACGTGCAGGGTCGCCGGCAGCGTGCCGTGCCGCATGGCGAGGACCATCTTGATCACCCCGGCGGCCCCGGCGGCGGCCTGGGTGTGGCCGAGGTTCGACTTCAGCGAGCCCAGCCGCAGCGGCTCGGCGTCGCCACGCCCCGCCCCGTACGTGGCCAGCAGCGCCTGCGCCTCGATCGGGTCGCCGAGCCGGGTGCCGGTGCCGTGCGCCTCGACGGCGTCCACGTCGGCTCCGGTGAGCCCGGCGTTGGCGAGGGCGCGGCGGATGACCCGTTCCTGGGCGGGGCCGTTGGGGGCGGTCAGCCCGTTGGACGCCCCGTCGGAGTTGACCGCGCTGCCGCGCAGCACGGCGAGCACCGGATGGCCGTTGCGGCGGGCGGCGGAGCGGCGTTCCAGCAGCAGCACGGCGACGCCCTCGGACCAGCCCGTGCCGTCGGCGGCGTCGGCGAACGCCTTGCACCGGCCGTCGGGGGCGAGCCCGCGCTGCCGGCTGAACTCGACGAACGCCTGCGGGGTGCCCATCACCGCCACGCCGCCGGCGACCGCGAGGTCGCAGTCCCCGGCGCGCAACGCCTGGGCGGCCAGGTGCAGCGCCACCAGCGACGACGAGCAGGCCGTGTCCACGGTGACCGCCGGCCCCTCCAGGCCCAGCGCGTACGCGACGCGGCCGGAGACGACGCTGCCGGCGGTGCCGACGCCCAGGTAGCCCTCGGTGCCGGGCGGGGCCTGGCGCAGGTTGGCGGCGTAGTCGTGGTGCATGACGCCGGTGAAGACGCCGGTGGCGCTGCCCCGCAGCGAGGTGGGGTCGATGCCGGCACGCTCGAACAGCTCCCAGGAGGTCTCCAGCAGCAGCCGCTGCTGCGGGTCCATGGCCAGGGCCTCGCGGGGGCTGATCGAGAACAGGGTGGCGTCGAAGTCCGCCGCGTCGGGCAGGAACCCGCCGACGCGCACGTACGAGGTGCCGGGAGCGTCGGGGTCGTCGGAGAACAGGTGCGCCAGGTCCCAGCCCCGGTCGGTGGGGAACCCGGTCAGCCCCTCCCGGCCCTCGGCGACCAGGTCCCACAGCTCCTGCGGGGAGCCCACCCCACCGGGCAGGCGGCAGGCCATCGCGACGATGACCACGGGATCGTCGGCGTCGGGCGCGGCGGCCGCCCCGGTCGGGGCGGCGGGGGCTCCCGGGCCGCCGCGCAGCCGGGCGGCGACGTGCCGGGCGAGGGCGTCGGGGCTCGGGTGGTCGAACGCGGCCGTGGCGGACAGCCGTACCCCGGTGGCCCGGGCCAGCCGGTCGCGCAGGGCGACCGCGCCGACGGAGGTGAAGCCCAGCTCCTTGAACGCGCGACCGGGGCGGACGGCGGCCGGGCCGGGCAGGCCGGCGACGTCGGCGGTGGCGGCGCGGACCAGGTCGAGCAGGAGCCGGTCGCCCTCGGCGGTGGTCAGGCCGGCGAGCCGGCGGCGCAGCTCGGCGGCGTCCGGCGCGTCGCCGGCCTCGCCGGCCGCACGGGCGGGGGGCCGCCAGGCCGGGTGGGGCGCGTCGGCCGGCACGGCGAGCAGCACGGGGTCGTCGCCGTCGTGGGCGACGTCGAAGGCGGCCAGGTCGGCGGCGGTCCCGCCCGCCGGGGCGGCGGCGTCGCCCGCGTGCGGCGGCGCGGCGGGGGCGACCGGCCGGCCGGCGGCGTCGGTCGGCTGCGCCGGCGCGGCGGGACCGGCCGACGGCGTGGATCCGGCCGGATCGGCCCACGGCGCGGACAGGGCCGGGTCGGTCGTGCCGATCAGCCGGGCGGGCAGGCCCGCCGCGCGGCGGCGGGCGACGAGGGCGTGCAGGGCCGCCACGGCCGCCGCCGCCCGCTCCCGGCCGGGCGCGCCGAGCAGCAGGGCTGCCGGGACGGCGACGGTGAACGCCGTGGCGGCGGCGTGCCGGGTCCGGGCGTCGAGCGCCTCGGCGGAGGCCAGCAGCGCGGCGACGGCGGCGTCGTCGGCGAGGTCGGCGGCGGAGGGGCAGAGCAGGACCGCACCGACCGGCCCGGCGGCGGGCGCGGCGTCGGTGGGCCCGGACCCGGCGTGGGTGTCGGCGGGCGCGGCGAACGCGGTGTCGGCGGGCGCGGAACCGGCATCGGCGGCGGCGTCCAGCGGGGTCACCGTCGCGCCCGCGTCGGTCAGGTCCGCGACGAGTCGCCGCAGGGCGGCGTCGTCGGTCGGGCCGGCGGGCGCCAGCAACAGCCGGCGGGCGCCGTGCGCGGCGACCAGGTGCCGGGCCAGCGCCGCACCGGTCGGCCCGTCGACCCCGGTCACCACCGCCGGGGCGGCCGGGTCGACCACCGTCGCCGGCAGGCGGGGCGCGCGGGCGGGGGCCGGGCCGAGAGCCGGGTGCCGGGCCGCGCCGGCGCGCAGCGCGACCTGCGCGACACCGGCGGCCACGGCCGCCGGCACCAGGGCCAGCGACAGGTCGTCGGCGTCTCGGTCGACAAGCACGACCCGGTCCGGGTACGCGGCGCGCAGGCAGCGCCCCCACGCCCACGCCGCCACGGCCGCCGGCACCAGGTCGGGGTCGTCGGGCCGGTCAGAAGTGGACGCGTCGACGGCGCCGGTGGTCAGCAGCGCCAGCCGGGTGCCGGCGTACCGGGCGTCGGCGAGCAGGTCGCCCAGCCGCCCGGCGAGGTCCGGCGGGTCGGCGACGCCGGCCGGCAGCAGCGCCACGTCGGGCGCGTCCGGGTCGTCGTCGAGGGCGGCGAGCTCGGGGTACGCCCGGAACACGTCGCCCGCCGAGGCCACGGCCAGCGCCTCGACGAGGGCCGCGCCGCCCGGCCCGACGACCGCCCAGCGGCGCGGCCCGGGGGCGAAGTCGGCGGCGGCGGGGTCGGCGGTGCTCTCCGCTGCGGCGGCGGCCAGGTCCAGCGGTTGCCAGGTGACCCGGCTCAGCGCCTCGTGGTGTCCCCCGTTGACGGCGCGCAGCCGGGCCGGCCGGGCCAGCAGCAGCCGGCGGGTGACCTTGCCGGACGCGGTGCGGGGCACCTGGTCGATCTCGTACAGCGCGTCGGGGACCTTGTAGTAGGACAGCCGCTCCCGGCAGGCCGCGTACGCGGCGGCGGGGTCGAACCCGTCGGGGCCGGGGACGACGAACGCCACCGGCACCTCGCCGAGCACCTCGTGCGGTCGGCCGGTGACCGCCACGTCGGCGACGCCGGGCACCGACCGCAGCGCCTCCTCCACCTCGGCCGGGTGGATCTTCTCGCCGCCCCGGATGATCAGCTCCTGGTGCCGGCCGGTGACGAAGAGGTTGCCGCCGGCGTCGCGGCGGGCCAGGTCCCCGGTGCGGTACCAGCCGTCGCGCAGCGCGGCGGCGGTCACCTCCGGCAGGCCGTGGTAGCCGAGCATCACGCTCGGGCCGCGTACCCACACCTCGCCCTCGCCGCCGACCGGGACGTCCACCCCGGTCTGCGGGCTGACCAGACGCACCTCGACGCCGGGCACGGGCTGCCCGCAGGAGCCCTCGACCCGGGGCCGGTCCGGCCGGGTGATCGCGATCGACCCGCAGGTCTCGGTGCTGCCGTACGCGTCGAGCAGCGGCGCGTCGAAGACCTCCTCGAACGCCCGACGCAGCGCCCCCGTGGTGATCGCCCCGCCGACCAGGCACACCCGCAGGTCGGGGGCGCGGAAGCCGGTGCTGCGGGCGGCGGTGACCAGGTGGTGGTACATGGCGGGCACCCCGGCCAGCACCGTCGCGGAGTCCTCGGCGACGGCGGCCAGCACGTCGTCGGCGGAGAAGCCGTCGACGAGCCGGGCGCTCGCGCCGACCGCGGTGACGCTGAGCACGCAGCCGATGTGGGACAGGCTGTGGAACAGCGGCAGCGGCCACACGACCCGGTCGTCGCCGGTGAGGCCGGGGATCGGCACGTAGCAGGACGCCACCGACCACAGGCAGGTGCGCTGCGTGGAGAGCACGCCCTTGGGCCGGCCCGTCGTGCCCGAGGTGTAGAGCATCCAGGCGACCTCGTCGAGGCCCAGGTCGTCCCGGGCCGCCACGCCCGGGTCGGTGTCGACCAGCTCGCCCCAGGCGGCCACGGGTTCGCCGGGCACGCCGTCACCGGGCACGCCGTCGCCGGTGACCCAGAGGCGCAGGGCGGGGCGGTCGGCGCGCAGCCGCAGCAGCTGGTCGAGGTGTTCCGGGTCGGTGACGACCAGCACCGCGCCGGAGTCGTCCAGCAGGTGCGCCAGCTCCGCGTCGGTGCAGCGCGGGTTCAGCGGCACGCCGACCGCGGCGGCCCGGGTGACCGCCAGCCAGGTCTCGACCGTCTCCACCCGGTTGCCCAGACAGAACGCGACCCGCTCGCCCCGGCCCACCCCCGCCGCCGCCAGGTGCCCGGCCAGCCGGGCGGTACGCGCCGCCAGCTCGGCGTACCGGACCGCGCGGCGGTCGTCGCGGAACGCGACCCGGTCCCCGAACTCCTCCGCGTGCGCCCTCAGCAGACCGGGCAACGGCTGGACCAGGTCGCTCCGAAGCATGTCACCATCCGTCCGCTCGGCGAGACTCCCCATCCGCGGCGTAGACCTCGCTCGCCGTAACGGCACAAGTCTTCCGAGGGCCGTGGCGGCGACCTACCCCTGTCGCACCCCTAACCCGTCCCCAGTTCCGGCCGCCGATCGACCGGCGCGACCTGCGGCGGGGGCGATGATGGGCGGGCCCGCGCAGACCGTCGTGCCCATGCCCCACCTTCCGTCAGTCGAGGTGTCGTCGTTGGAACGCTCGTGGTTGTTCGCCCGCCTGCCCGTGCCGGCCGGCGGCTGCCCGGACGCCGGGGCGGCCGAGCTGGTCGGCACCGTCGTCGCCGGGCTGGTCGCCGCCGTCCGCCGCGCCGACCCGGGGTCCGGCTGGTTCTACGACCGGCTCGGCCCCACCGGCGTCCCCGTCGCCCCGGCCGCCGGGCAGCGGCTGCGCCTCGGCTTCTGCGCGTCGGCGGCGGGGCTCGACGCGGTCCGGGCCGGGCTGCGCGCGTACGACCAGGGGTGTTTTCTGGTCGACGAGCCGCACGCGGTCCGCGACGCCGCCCGGGGTGGGCCCCTCGCGCAGGCCGGCAGCGACCTGGCGCTGGCCCTGCTCGCCGGGGACGGGCCGTGGCTGCCCGGCGCGGAGCTGCCGCTGGCCGTCGCGCACCTGCGGCACCTGGCCGGGCTGCTGCCGGCGGCCGACCGGCCGGCGTTCCTCTTCCTGCACTGGCAGGACCGTGCGACGGCGCTCACCGGGGCGCACCGGCGGGAACTGGCCGCGCAGGCCGCCGCCGGGGCGGACAAGATCGTCCTGACGGCGGGCGACCTGCCGCCGGGCGGGGCGGCCGGGGTCGCGTGGCGGCGCTACCTTGACCGGGTCGCCGACGTGGCCGGGCGGGACCACCCCGGCGCGCCGCGCGGCTTCCTGTTGGCCCACCACGCCCAGCTCAGCCACGACCGGTGGGGCATCGCGCCGGACGTCGACGCGCTGGCCGCGCTGGCGCTGCGGCTGACGCTGGTCCGCCGCCCCACCGGTGCAGAGGAGAAGACAGCCACATGACGACGGAGCATCCCGCACGGATCGAGGTGGCGCTCGGCGAGCGCGCGTACCCGGTGCTGATCGGGCCGGGCGTGCGCCACCGCCTGCCGGCGGAGGTGGCGCGGATCGGCGCGCGGCGGGTCGTCGTGGTGTCGGCCCGGCCGCCGGAGTGGACGCCCGACCCGGGCGTGCCGCACCGGGTGGTGCCGGCCCGCGACGGCGAGCACGACAAGACCCTCGCCACGGTGGAGCACCTGTGCCGGGCGTTCGCCGAGTTCGGGCTGACCCGCACCGACGCGGTGGTCTCCTGCGGCGGCGGCACCACCACCGACGTGGTGGGGCTGGCCGCCGGCCTCTACCACCGGGGGATCGCCGTCATCCACCTGCCGACGTCGCTGCTGGCCCAGGTCGACGCCAGCGTCGGCGGGAAGACGGCGGTGAACCTGCCGGAGGGCAAGAACCTCGTCGGCGTCTACTGGCAGCCCCGCGCGGTGCTCTGCGACACCGAACACCTGACGACCCTGCCGGAGCGGGAACGGCGCAACGGGTACGGGGAGATCGCCCGCGCCCACTTCATCGGCGCGGGCGACCTGCGCGGCCGGCCCGTCGCCGAGCAGATCGCCGCCTGCGTGGCGCTCAAGGCGCGGGTCGTCGCCGCCGACGAGCGCGACGGCGGGCTGCGGCACATCCTCAACTACGGCCACACCCTCGGGCACGCCCTGGAGGTCGCCACCGGCTTCCGGCTGCGCCACGGCGAGGCCGTCGGCGTCGGCACGGTCTTCGCGGGCCGGCTCGCCGGTGTCCTGGGCCGGATCGGCCCCGAGCGGGTCGCCGAGCACCGCGAGGTGGTCGCCGGCTACGGCCTGGACCCGGAGCTGCCCGCCGGGGTGGACCACGACGAGCTGGTCGCGCTCATGCGGCGCGACAAGAAGGCCACGGCGGGCCTGTCGTTCGTCCTCGACGGCCCGGCCGGGCCGGAGCTGGTGGCGGACGTCCCCCCGGAGGCCGTCCACACCGCACTGAGGTGAAAGGAAGGGCACCTTGTTAACGCTTTCTGTTGTACAGGGGCCCCCTCCTAACAAGCCGTAATCCGGTGGACAGCGCGCACCCCGGGGACGACTGTCGGCTCATGCGACAAGAGGACATCTGGGACGCCGACGCCGCCGAGCGCTACGACACGCCGGGGGTCGGCATGTTCGCCCCCGAGGTGCTGGGGCCGACCGTCGACCGGCTCGCCACGCTCGCGGGCGACGGGGCGGCGCTGGAGTTCGCCGTCGGCACCGGCCGGGTGGCCGTGCCGCTCGCCGAGCGCGGGGTGCCCGTCACCGGCATCGAGCTGTCCACCGCCATGCTCGACAGGCTGCGGACCAAGGTGGACGAGGCCACGCTGCCCGTGGTCGTGGGGGACATGGCCACCGCCGTCGCGCCGGGGGCGTACTCGCTCGTCTACCTGGTCTTCAACACGATCGCCAACCTGCTCACCCAGGCCGAGCAGGTCGCCTGCTTCCGCAACGCGGCCCGCCACCTCGGCCCGGGGGGGCCGGTTCGTGATCGAGCTTTGGGTGCCGGAGCTGCGCCAGCTCCCGCCGGGCCGGCAGGCCACGGTCTGGCACTGCGAGCCCGGCTACCTCGGCCTGGACACCTACGACGTGTTGCGTCAGCGCGTCGTGTCGCACCACTTCAGGTTCGGCGAGGGCACCGAGGCGCGCCTGTTCCGCACCCCGCACCGCTACGTCTGGCCGGCGGAGCTCGACCTGATGGCGCAGTTGGCCGGCTTCGAGCTGGAGTCGCGGCACGCGGACTGGGCCGGCGGCGAGTTCACCGCCGAGTCGCGCAGCCACGTGTCCGTATACCGGCTCCCCTGACCGGCCGCCGGGCCGGTCAGGGGAGCCGGGCCGGCGGGGTCCCTGGCCGACGGGCCACCGGCCCGCCGGGGTCGGGGTCGGGGGTCGCCGCGCCATGTCGGCGACATGGCGGTATCGAGCCGACCCGGACCCCGCGGTGTCGCCGACATGGCGGGGCGCACCGCCGCGCCCGGCCGCGCACCGCCACGCCGGCCCGAGACGGGCCGGCGGGCGAGACGGGCCGGCGGGCGAGACGGGCCGGCGGGCGAGGACGGCGGGGCGCGCAGGTCAGGGGACCAGGGCCGCCGGGCAGTACGCCAGCAGGTCCGTCGGCGCGTGGGCGACCACGTCCGGGCCGGCGGCGAGCAGGGCGGCGACATCGCCGCCGTGCCAGGTGGTGGCGACCGTGGTGACGCCGGCGTCCCGGCCGCTGAGCAGGTCGATCACCGCGTCGCCGACCATCATGGCCTGCTCCGGTGGCACGTCGAGGTGGCCCAGGGCGGCGAGGACGATGTCCGGGGCCGGCTTCGGCCGGGCCACCTCGTCGGAGCCGAGCACCCGGTCGAACAGGCCGAGCACGCCGAGCGTGTCGAGCAGCGAGCGGGCCCGGGGGCCGCTCTTGCCGGTGGCGATGGCCATCCGGACGCCCCGGCCGTGCAGCTCCTCCAGGGTCTGGCGTACGCCGGGGAACAGCGGCACCAGGTGCGCCATCCGGTAGCTCTCCCGGACGAACGGCTCCTCCATCTCCAGCGGCAGCCCCATCAGCCGCATGATGTCCGGGAAGTACCGGCCCATGTGCCGGTTGTACTCCTCGAACGGCGCGGGCCCGTCCCCCACCACCTCGGCGTACGCGATGCTGAACGCCTCGCGCATGACGGCCGAGCTGTCGACCACGACGCCGTCGAGGTCGAACACGACCGCGCGGATCGGGCCCCGGGCGGACGGCGGCGGGAGGGTGACGTCGACGGTGGACGGTGGATGGGTCATGGCTGCTCCCCGGAGCGAGTGAGGTCGCCGGTGGTTCTCACCGGTCGCGTTGGCCCGCCAGCGCGTGCTCCCGCTCCGGCTCGGTGGGCCGGGCGGTGCGGTAGATCCGTTCGATGATGTCGATGGTGCGGTGTGCCTCGGCGACGGCCGCGCCCCGGCTGGCCGGTGCGGCGAGCAGGTCGGGCAGGGCGTCGAGCTGGCGGTCGTACTCGGCGCCGATCGGCTCGGTGGGCAGCGGCAGCGCGACGGTCCGGCCGTCGCGGGTGCGGGTGAGCACCGGCGTCGGCTCCCGGTTCGGGCTGAACCCGAACGTGCAGCGCAGGGTGGCCGTGCCGGCGACGCCGTGCACGGTGATGGTGGTGCGGTCCAGCGCCTCGTGCGACGCCCAGCAGGCGTGCACGGCGACGGACGCCCCGTCGGCGGTGAGCAGGAATCCCCGGGCGGTGTCCTCGACGTCGCCCCGCGACCCGCCGACCGAACCGTCGCCCCGTGGCGCGGCTGCGGCACCGACGGAACCGGCGGGGTCGCGCCAGACGGCGTGCGCGGCGGCGTCGTTGACGAAGTCGGCGGAGACGCTGCCGACGGCGTGGGTGATGCGGGTGGCCGGGCCGAGCAGCGGCAGCACCGTGTCGAGCAGGTGCCAGCCGAGGTCGACGAGCGCGCCGCCGCCGGAGAGGTCGCGGCGGGTGAACCAGCCGCCCGCGTCGGGCACCCCCCGGGCGCGGACCCACGCCACGTCGACGTGCCGGATCGGGCCGAGTCCGGCGGCGGCGTCGGCGAGGGCCCGCACGTCGGCGCGCCACCGGGCGGCGCTGCCCGCGAGCAGCACCGCGCCGCCGGCGCGCTCCGCGTCGGCCAGCAGCGTCGCCTCGGCGGCGCTGAGGCAGACGGGCTTCTCCAGGAACACGGGTACGCCCCGGCGCAGCAGCCGGGCGGCGACGGCGGCGTGCAGGTGGTTGGGCACGGCCACCACCACCAGGTCCGCCGCGCCGACGGGCAGGTCGTCGACGTCGGCGTACGCGAAGGGCACCGCGTGGGTGTCGCGGGCGGTGTCCCGGACGGCCGGCTGGGGGTCGACCAGGGCCGTCACCTCGAACGCCGGGTGCGCGGCGAGCCGGGGCAGCCAGATCTCCCGCCCGGCCCAGCCGAGGCCGACCACGGCGATCCGGATGGGGCCGCCGGGCGGCACGGCGACGCCGGAGACGGCCGGCGGCGGGGTGGTCATCCGGCGAGGACGTCGGCCAGCACGGCGGCGATGTCGTGCATCTGCTGTTCGGTGCCGAGCAGGGTGCGGTGGTGCAGCCAGACGCAGTCGGAGTGGATCTGCTCGACGTTGGGGCAGCGGGCGGCGATCTGCTCGACGGTCTCGTCGGGGGCGCCGGCCTTCCAGAACCCCTCGCACCGGTAGATGGCCCGGAACGCCACGAACGCGGGCACGCCCCGGGCGATGAGCGCGTCGACCACGGCGCGGCGACGCTCCGGGGTGATCCCCGGGATGCGGAACATGGCCATGTAGTGCGGGTTGCGGTCGGTGCGCGGGTCGATGGTCTGCGGGACGACGCCGGGGATCTCGGCGAGCAGCCCGGCCAGCAGCGGCCAGCGCTGCTCGCGTACGTCGATCTGGCCGGCGAGGCGGGCGAGTTGCGCGCGCAGCACGGCGGCGGTGAACTCGCCCATCCGGTAGTTGGAGCCGGTGGTGCGGTGCAGGTAGTCGCGGTCGGTGCGCGGCCGGCCGCAGCTGTGCACGAGGAAGGCGCGCTCGCGGGTCTCCTCGTCGGGGAAGAGCACCGCGCCGCCCTCGCCGGCGGTCATCAGCTTGCCGTTCTGGAAGCTGAACGCGGCGATCGAGCCGAGCTCGCCGACCCGGCGGCCCTGCCACTGCGCGCCGTGGGCGTGCGCGGCGTCCTGGAGCAGCGCCACCCCGGCGTCGGCGGCGATCTTGTCGAGCGCGTCCATGTCGGCGAACTGCCCGGCCATGTGCACCGGCATGATCACCTTGGTGCGGTCGGTGACGGCGGCGGCGACGGCGGCCGGGTCGACGCAGTAGGTGTCGAGGTCGACGTCGACCGGCACGGCGACCGCGCCGAGGCGCTGCGCCGCGAGCGACGACGAGATGAAGGTGAAGGCCGGGACGATGACCTCGGTGCCGGGCCCGACGCCGAGCACCTCGAGGGCCACCTCCAGGGCGTGGGTGCCGTTGGTGACGGCGAGGGCGTGCGGGGTGCCGTGGTACGCCCCGAACTCCGCCTCGAAGGTGTCGACCTCGCTCCCGCCCATCCGCCACCACTGGCCCTGTTCGAGGGCGCGGATCAGGCCGGCTCGTTCCTCGTCACCGAACTGCGGCCACTCGGGGAACTCCGGCACCGTCGACGGCTGACCACTCATGACTTCCCACTTCCCAATCCAGGAGGACCAGCGGTTCCCCGGCCGTCCCGCGGCGGCTGGACGCAGCGGTCTCCAGCTGGCAACGTCATCGGCTCGCGGTGGACGCTAACCGACCCGGCAGCCTGCTCACTTCCCCTAGCGGGCCCCTACCCACCCCTTAGTTCGCCGGTCGGGCGGCGGTGCCCGGCCCGTGGTCGGCGGGTGGCGTAGTAAGACTGCGGGGAATCTGTCGCCGGCCCCGCCGGGTCGCCCCACGCGAGGTGAGCTGTGTCCGACGTGCTCCTGCTGAACGGCCCGAACCTGGGCATCCTCGGTCGACGCCAGCCGGAGATCTACGGCACCGACACCCTCGCCGACATCGAGCGGGCGGTCGGCGAGGAGGTCGCCGCGCGGGGCTGGAACGTGGTGGCCGTCCAGCACGACTGCGAGGGCGCGCTGGTGCGCACGGTGCAGGAGCACTACGACACGGTGGGCGCGATCGTGAACCCGGGGGCGTTGATGATCGCGGGCTGGAGCCTGCGCGACGCCCTCGCCAACTACCCCCGGCCGTGGATGGAGGTCCACCTGTCCAACGTGTGGGCCCGGGAGAGCTTCCGGCACGACTCGGTGCTCGCCCCGCTGGCCAGCGGGGTCATCGTCGGGCTCGGCCCGCTGGGCTACCGGCTGGCGGCCCGCGCCCTCGTCGCCACGGTCGGCTGAGCCCGGCAGCCCGATAGGGTCGCCGGCGACCCGTCACCCCCTCCACTAAGGATGTTTCCGTGCGGACTCCCACCATCACCCTCAGCATCATCCTGGCCGCCGTGTTCATGGCCACGGGCGTGCAGAAGCTCCTCGGTGAGCGCAAGACCCGCGAGCGGATGGACCACCTCGGCGTCTCCGCCGGCCTCACCCGGGTCATCGGGGCGTTGGAGCTGGCGGCCGTCGTCGGCCTGCTCGTCGGGCTGTACTGGTCGCCGGCCGGGCTCGCGGCGGCGGTCGGCCTCGTCCCGCTGATGATCGGCGCGGCCGTCTACCACGTGCGCGCCCGGGACCCGTTCGCGGTGACGGTGATGCCGCTCGCGTTCGGGGTGGCGGCCGCCGCGCTCGCGGTGCTGCACGTGCTCCAGGGCTGACCCCGGTGACCGGGGGCAGCGGCGGCGACGGGGCGGGCCTCGGCGTCCTCGGCGTCGACATCGGCGGCACCAAGGTCGCGCTGCGCGCCGAGCAGGTCGCGGCGGACCCGCGGGAGGTCGCGGCCGGGCCCGCGGAGGTCCCCCGCGCCGGGGAGGGCCGGGCCGCGCCGACGGCGGGCGGGCGGGCGTACGAGCGGGTGCTGACCTGGCCCGGCGGCGGCGTCGACGCCGACGTGGCGGCGCTGGCCGACGCGGTGGGCGCGCTGCGCGCGGAGTCGGGGCTGCGGTTCGCGGCCGTCGGGGTGGCGATGCCCGGCACCACCGGCCCGACCGGCCGGGTGGTCGTGTGGCCGGGCCGGCCGAGCTGGGCGGGGCTGCCCTTCGACGAGACGCTGCGTCGTCTCTTCCCGGGCAGCCGCACCGCCTGGGCCGACGACGGTGACCTGGCGGCGCTGGCCGAGGCCCGGCACCTGGGCGCGCAGGACGTCGTCTACCTGGGGGTCGGCACCGGCGTGGGCGGCGGCGTGGTGCTCGGCGGCCGGGCCCTGCCGACGCCGGGGCGGGGCTCCCCCGAGGTCGGCCACCTGGTCGTCGACGTCGACGGGCCCCGGTGCGACTGCGGTCGGCACGGCTGCCTCCAGGCGGTCGCCTCCGGGCCGGCGACGCTGCGCCGGGCCGGCGCGGCCCGGGGCGGCGAGGTGGGCTTCGGCGAGCTGCGCGACGGGCTGGAGCGGGGCCGGCCGTGGGCCCACGACGCGGTCCGGCCGGCGGCCACGGCCCTCGCGGCGGCCGTGGTCAGCCTGGGCGAGCTGCTCGACCCGGCGGTGGCGGTGCTGGGCGGCGGCTTCGCCGCCGGGCTGCCCGGCTTCGTCGACCTGGTCGGCCGGGAGGTGGTCCGGCTCGCCCGGCCGGGCCGTCCGGCCCCCGCCGTGCGGGCCGCCGCCCTGGGCGGGCTCTCCTCGCTGCACGGCGCGGTGGCGTTGGCCCGGGACCTGGCCGCGCCCCACTGAAGCCGCACCGGCCCGGGTCGCCCGTCCCACCGCCCCCGGGCTGCCCGTCCCGCCGGCCCAGGTGGGCTTAGACTGCGGGCATGGGGCGGCACCGGTGAGCGGCGACGGCTGCCCTGCGCTGCCCACCGACCACGTCTGCTGGCGGCGCGACGACCCGGCCGCCTTCGAGGTCGCCGCCCGCGCGTTCCTCGCCGCCGGCCTCTCCGCCGACGAGCAGGTGTGGTATGTGACGGAGCGGGATCCGGCCGAGGTCCGCGCGTGGCTGGCCGCCGGTCCGGTGCTGGCCGACGCCCTGCGCGACGGGGCCGCCCGGGTCGTCCCGCTCGGCGACACCTACGTCGACGACCGCGTCGCCGACCCGGCCGCCCAGGTGCGGGCCTACGCGGAGGCGACCGAGGCGGCCCTGGCCGCCGGCCGCACCGGGCTGCGGGTGGTCGCGGAGGCCACCGGGCTGGTCCGCACGCCCCGGCAGCGGGCGGCCTTCACCCGTTACGAGCACCTGATCGACGGCTACATGCGGGCCCACCCGTTCTCCGCCATGTGCGTCTACGATCCCCGCGAGCTGGGCGCGGCGGCGGTCGCCGAGCTGGCCTGCCTGCACCCGGCGGGCAACACCGACGACGTGCTGTTCCGGCTCTACGCGGCGGGCCGGGGCCGGGCGGGGCTGGCCGGCGAGCTGGACCGGTCGGCCCGCGACCTGCTCGCCACGGCGCTGGAGCGGGCCGCGCCCCGCCCGGTCGACGGGCGGGTGGTGTTCGAGGCGGGCCGGTTGCGCTTCGCCGACCACCGCTGCCTGCTGCTGCTGGGCGAGTACGCCCGCGGCCTGGGCGCCGTGGCGGTGCTGCGCGGCCTGCCCGGCGTCGGCGTGGCCCACATCGTCGACCTGCTGGGCCTGCCCGGGCTACGCGTGGAGGCCGCGCGATGAGGACGGGCGCGGCGGCGGGCCACCGGGGCTACTTCCACGAGGCGGTCTGCTACTCCTCCGAGGATGAGCTGCTGGCGGTCGTGGTGCCGTTCCTGCTCGGCGGGGTCGCCGCCGGGGAGCCGACCGTGGTGTCGCTGGGCGCGCGCAACGCGGCCCTGGTGCGGGGCGCCCTGCCCACCGGCTGCGGGGTCACCTTCCTGCCCGGCGGCGACGTCTACGCCCGGCCGACCGCCGCCATCCGCTCCTACCGGGAGATGCTCGCCGGGCACGTGGCCGACGGGGCCCGGCAGATCCGGATCGTCGGGGAGCTGCCGCCGAGCGCCCTGGGGGTGACCTGGGACTGGTGGGCCCGCTACGAGTCGGCGATCAACCACGCCTACGACGAGTTCCCGCTGTGGAGCATGTGCGCGTACGACGCGCGCAGCACGCCCGCGTCGGTGCTGCGGGACGTGGCGCGCACCCATCCCCGGCACGCCACCCCCGACGGGCGGCACGTGCCGAGTCCCGACTACACGGAGCCGACCACCTACCTGCGGGAGAACCGGCCGGCCCCGCCGGACCCGCTCCAGTCGACGCCGCCGGTGGTCGAGTTGTCCGCGCCCACGGCCGCGCAGGCCCGCGCCGCCGTGTATTCCGTCGACGGGGGCCGGCTGCCGGCCGACGACGTCGAGGATCTGGTGGTGGCGGTCAGCGAGACGGTGACCAACGCGCTGCGCCACGGCCTGCCGCCGGTGTGCGTACGGCTGTGGGTGGGGCCCGACCGGCTGGTGGTGACGGTCTCCGACGGCGGCGACGGGCCGAAGGACCCGTTCGCGGGCCTGCTCCCGGCCGGCGACGGCGCCGACGGCGGCCTCGGCCTGTGGATCACCCACCAGTCCTGCAACCACGTGTCGGCGCACCGGGGGCCGGGCGGCTGGACGCTGCGGCTGACGGCGGGCAACCCGCACTTCGCCGCGTGAGGCCGCCCGGCCCGCCGGCTCAGGGGATCGTCACCCCGTACGCGCTGAGGATCTCGGCGATCGGCTGGTAGTAGGTGGTGCCGCCGGTGGCGCAGTTGCCGCTGCCGCCGGAGAGGATGCCGACGATCCTGCCGGTGGCGGCGACGTAGAGCGGGCCGCCGCTGTCGCCGGGCTCGGCGCAGATGTTGGTGCGGATCAGGCCGGTGACGGAGCCCTGGGCGTAGTTGACGGTGGCGTTGAGCGCGGTGATCGAGCCGCACCGCACGCCGGTGGTGGCGCCGCTGCGGCAGACGGCCATGCCGACGACGGGCGTGGCGGTGCCGGTGATGGTCAGCGTGCCGGGGTAGGTGTGGACGGCGCTGGGGTGGGCGATGGTGGTGGAGGTGTAGCGGACGATGCCGTAGTCGTTGCCGGGGAAGCTGCTGCCGGCGCGGGAGCCGAGCACGCTGCTGCCGGCGCTGTCGGCGTACCAGGTGGCGGCGGTCGTCGTGCAGTGGCCGGCGGTCACGAAGTAGGAGACGCTGCCGCTGCGGACGTTCGCGCCGAGCGAGCAGCGCCCGCCGCCGCTGCCGTAGATGGCCTGCCCGCCGGCGATGAGGGTGCTCAGCCGCCCGGGTTCGCGGCGGACCACGGCGTCGGTGCCGGCGAGCCGGGCGCGCAGCGCGGCCAGCCGGCTCTCGCTGACGGTGTCGTCGGCGGTGACGGTGGTCCGGCCGGTGGCCGGGTCGACGGTCCACGCGGTGCCGGCGGGGGCGTGGGCGGCGACGGCCGGCGCGTCGGCGACGACGGCCGGGGCGGGGGCGACGACGGCCGGGGCGGCGTGGGCGGTCGCCGGTGGCGCGAGCAGGGGTGCGGCGAGCAGGAGGGCGAGCAGGGGGAAGCGGCGCATCCGAACCTCCATGTATCGGCGTGCGTGGATGCGTTACAGCTTCCCTGTCCGGGCCCGCCCGGATCAAGTGCCCTGACGGTCGTCGACCACCACGGAGATGCCGTCGAGCACCCGTTGCAGGCCGAACTCGAACGCGTGCTCCGGCCCGTACGCCGCGCCGTGCGCCGCGCCGGCCGCCGCGCCGACCCGGGCGGCCGTCGGGTAGCTGCCCGACTTCATGAACCGCTCCAGCCAGGGCGCGTGCGACTGCCACCACTGGCCGTCGGTCAGGCCCGTCTCGCGCTCCAGGTCGACCACGTCCAGCTCGGCCCGCGCCGCGCTCCGGACGTGGCCGAGGAGCAGGGTGAGCACCGCGTCCATCTCGACGTCGTCGAGGCCGGTGTCGGCCACCGCACCCAGCTCGTAGTCGTACTTGGCGAGCAGGTTCGGGCCGAGGACCGGCCGGGTCGTCTCCGCGCGCAGCAGCCACGGGTGGGCGCGGTAGAGGCGCAGGTTCTCCCGGGCGATCTGCTCCAGCCGGGCCCGCCAACCGCCGGGCACGTCGGCCGGGCGGCTCATCTCGCCGTAGAGGGTGTCGACCATGACGTCGAGCAGCTCGGCCTTGCCGGGCACGTACGTGTAGACCGACATGGTGCCGACGCCCAGCGCCTCGCTGACCCGGCGCATGGTCAACGCGTCGATGCCCTCGGCGTCGGCGATCTCGATCGCCGCCCGGACGATCCGGTCGACGCTGAGGCCGGGCCCGGCGCTGCGGCTCGCCGGCTCCCGGGTGCGCCAGAGAATCGCCAGGCTGCGGGCGGGGTCGACCTTGCCCTTGCGCGCGTTCGACATAGTGCCGCCATCCTATCGGCGCGATACCGTACCTCGTACGGGCAGGCGGCGGGCCGACGGCGTCAGCCCTGGGGCAGGTCGAGCAGCGCGTCCGCCGGGTCCGGGCCGGGCGGCCCCGCCGGCCACCACTGCCCCGAGCGCCTGCGGAACGGATACCACCGGCCGTCGCGGCCGTAGCGCACCTGCGCGTCGCGGCCGACCGTCCACCGGTTGCGCCAGTTGCGCACCTCGGGCGCGGCCCCGTCGACCCCGCCCGCCTCGCGCAGCGCTTCGGTAGCCCGGGCGACCAGCTCCCTCGGCGGGCTGAACACCGCGTCGACCACGTCCACGCCGGCCGCGCCCGCGTACTCCCAGGCCCTGACGGCCCGGGGCAGCTCGGCGGCCCGGCCGCTGGCCTCGCCCAGCCGCTTCACTGCCGGGGAGCGTGGCAGCCGGGCGGCCAGCCGCACCGCGTCGCACCAGGCGTCGGCCTCGGGGGCGAGCGGCACCTCCCCGGTCGCGCCCGGCATCGACGCCCCCGTCGGCGCGACGCCCGCGAGCAGGTCCCGGGCCCGGTGCGCCGCGTCGGCGGCGAGCGCCCCGAGCGCCTCGGCGTCGATGCCGGCCGCCTCGTGCCCGGCGAGCAGCGGGGCGAGCGCGAGGGGCTCGCCGGTCACCGGCCCCGGCGGCGCGGGCAGGGCGACGGGCGGCGCGGCGTACGCCTCCTCGGCCGGCGTGCCGGCCTGGTCGGCGGCGGCGACGGCGGCGACGGACCGGCGGGCGTTGCGCCGACGCAGGTCCTCCGTCAGCTCCGCCTCGCCCCGGCCGCGCATCAGCAGCAGCACGAACGGGTCCCGGTCGAGCAGCCACGCCGCCTGGTACGCCAGCGCGGCGGCGTGCCGGCACGGGTGGTCCCAGGACGGGCAGTCGCACTCGGGTTCGAGGTCGCCGTAGCCGGGCAGCAGGCGCACCCCGGCGTCGTCGGCGGTCTGCGCCAGGTCGTGCGGCATGTCCCGGTCGAGCAGGGCGGCGATGTGCCCGGCCTTCGCGGCGACCCGGTCGAGCAGCCGGTCCCACTCGGCCGCGGCGAGGGTGCCGACGCGCACGATGGTGTCGTGCGGGGTGTACTGGTCGCCGTCGTGCACGGCGGCGGAGATCCGGCCGGGGCTGACGGTGATCGACCCGACCTGCCCGGCGAAGGCGTACCGGCGGCCCTTCCTGAGCTGCTCCTGGTCGAGGGCGGTGCGCTCCATCGACTCGATCCAGGCGTTGCCCCACCAGGTGTCGGCGAACTTCCTGCCGATCCGCCGGCCGGGGCCGAACCTGGGGAAGCTGCGCGCCCGCCGCTCGTCGGCGGACAGCTCCGTGTCGTCGTCGGGGTCCCGCTCGTCGTCGGCGGCGTCGAAGTCCAGGTCGAAGTCCACGTCGCGGCCCCTCATCCCTCGTGGCGCAGCCGCACGAGCCGGAGCAGCTCGGCGTCGGAGAGTTCGGTCAGGGCGGTCTCGCCGCCGGTGAGCACCGCGTCGGCCAGCTCCCGCTTGGACTCCAGCAGGGCGGCGATCCGCTCCTCCAGGGTGCCCTGGGCGATCAGCCGGTGCACCTGCACCGGCCGGGTCTGCCCGATCCGGTACGCGCGGTCGGTGGCCTGCTCCTCCACGGCCGGGTTCCACCACCGGTCGTAGTGGACGACGTGGTCGGCCCGGGTCAGGTTGAGGCCGGTGCCGGCCGCCTTGAGCGAGAGCAGGAACACCGGCACCTCGCCGGCCTGGAACCGGCGCACCATCTCCTCCCGCTGCGGCACGGGCGTGCCGCCGTGCAGCAGTTGCGCCGGCACGCCCCGCTCGGCCAGGTGCCGCTGGAGCAGCCGGGCCATCCGGACGTACTGGGTGAAGACCAGCGCCGCGCCGCCCGCGGCGAGGATGGTCTCCAACAGGTCGTCGAGGAGTTGCAGCTTCTCCGACCGGCCGGTGAGCTGGCCGTGCGGCTCCTTCAGGTAGTGCGCGGGGTGGTTGCAGACCTGCTTGAGGCCGACGAGCAGCTTGAGCACCAGGCCGCGCCGGGCGATGGTGGTGGCGCTGGCGCGGATCTCGGCCAGCACGTCGGCGACGACCCGCTGGTAGAGGTCCACCTGCTCACCGGTGAGCGGCACGAGGTGGTCGGTGACGGTCTTCGGCGGGAGTTCGGGGGCGATGCCGGGGTCGGACTTGCGCCGCCGCAGGAGGAAGGGGCGCACCAGCCGGGACAGCCGCGCCACGGCGGCACCGTCGCGGTCCACCTCGATCGGCCGGGCCCAGGTGGCCCGGAACGCGCCGACGGAGTCGAGCAGGCCGGGGGTGGTCCAGTCGAGGATCGCCCACAGCTCGGAGAGGTTGTTCTCCACCGGCGTTCCGGTGAGCGCGACCCGGGCGCGGGCGGGGATCGCCCGCAGGGCCTTCGCGGTGCCGCTGAGCCGGTTCTTGACGTACTGCGCCTCGTCGGCGACCACCAGGCCCCACCCGTGCCCGGCGAGGCTGCCCGCGTCGACGCGCATGGTGCCGAAGCTGGTCAGCACGAACCCGCCGGTCAGCCCGTCGAGGGACCGGGCGGCGCCGTGGAACCGGCGGACGGCGACGTCGGGGGCGAACCGGCGGATCTCCCGCTCCCAGTTGCCGAGCACCGACGCGGGGCAGACGACCAGGGTGGCCCCGGTGGTGGCCGCGTCCGCCTGGCGGCGCAGGTGCAGCGAGATGACGGTGACGGTCTTGCCGAGGCCCATGTCGTCGGCGAGGCAGCCGCCGAAGCCGAGCGAGGTCGTCCGCTCCAGCCAGCGCAGGCCGCGTAGCTGGTATTCGCGCAGCGTGCCGTGGAGCCCGGCCGGCGGCTCCAGCGGCTCGGGGCCGCCGTCGGGTTCGGCGATCCGCTCGCGCAGCGCGCCCAGCCAGCCGTCGGCGACCGCCTCGACCCGCTCCCCCTCGACCTCGGTGCTGGCGATCAACGTCGCGGCCAGGGCGTCGTACGCCCTGCGCGGCGGGAGCTGCCGCTCGCGGGCCCGGCGGGCCAGCTCCGGCCCGACCGCCACCCACCGGTCCCGCAGCCGCACGATCGGCCGGGACTTCGCCACCAGGTCCATCTCGGCGTCGGTCAGCGCGTCGCCGGCCAGGGTGAGCTGCCAGCTCAGCGGCAGCGCGGCGGCGGACCGGAAGAACCCCGCCACGTCGGCGGGCTGCTCCGGCGGCGAGCTGACCAGCACCCGGGCGGCCAGCTCGCGGGACAGCCCGGACGGCCACTCGACGTCGATGCCGGCGGCGGCGAGCCGCGCCTCGGCCCCGCCGAGCAGGTCGACCAGGTCCTCGTCGAGCAGCTCCAGCTCGACCGGCGCGGCGTGGTCGAGGAGCCGCTCCAGCGGCGGCCACGTGGCGGCGGCGCGGCGCACGGCACGCATCGCCTCGAAGGTGGCCTGCTCGCCGAGGCCGTGCCCGTCGCCCTCCCACAGGACCCCCGCGTCGGCGACCAGCGTCGGGTCGGCGAGGCTGCGCAGCCGCACCACCGCGACGAACGGCGTGCCGCCCAGGTCGCCCCGGCCCTCCAGCCGCAGCGCCACCCGCAGGCCGGTGTCGACGCCGACGGAGACCTCCCGGGCCCAGTCGCGCAGGTCGTCCACCGGCTCCGGGTCCAGGCCGGTGAACCGGGCGTCGCCGGTCAGCCACGTCGCGGCCGGGCTGCGCGGCAGGGTGTCGGCCACCGCGTCGAGGAAGGCGCGGACCAGCCCCTCCGGCTCGGGCAGGGCGAGGCGTTCGGCGGCGGCGTCGAGCGGTATCGCCCGGGCCTCGGGCGGCATCGCCGCCGCGAGGGCCCGGATGCGTGCCACGTCGGCGACGTCGAGGGGGCCCACCCGCCAGGCGTCCCAGCCCTGCGGGGAGACGCCGGGCAGGATCCGCCCCCGGGCGGCCAGGTGCAGGCCGGTGATCGCCACCGCCGACCAGAACGCGGCGGCCGGGGTGAGGTCGTCGGCGTCGCGCAGCGCGGCGAGCTGCCGGACCGCGTCGCCGACCGGCACGGCGCAGGCGGGCACCGTCCAGGCCGCCACGGGACCGTCGAGCCGGAGGGCGAGGTCCAACTCGACGTGCTCCCCCAGCGCGTCGAACCCCTCGGGCAGCGCGTGCCCGGCGGGGTCGTAGAAGCCGACCGTGCCGGTCCGGGGCGGGTCGCCCGGCTCGAAGACGACCGCGAACCGGCCGAGTCGCACCGTGCCTCCTGCGGTGATCGGGCGGGCGGCGACCGCCCGCCGAGGGAAGGACAACCCTAGCGTACGTCGTACCGTAAGCGGCACGATCGGGGCGGACGTCAGCGGCCCAGCGCCCGGTACCTGCGCACCGACAGCGGCAGGAAGACGGCGACCAGCGCGACCGGCCAGATCAGCGCCAGCTCCGGCGCGTGCTGGACGGCCCAGGAGTCGCCGCCCCAGCCGGGGTTGCCGAAGAGCTCCCGGGTCGCGCCGACGGTCGCCGACAGCGGATTCCACTCGGCGACCGCGCCGAGCCAGCCGGGCATGGTGGCCGGGGCGACGAACGCGCTGGACAGGAAGCCGAGCGGGAACTCCAGCGTCTGCACCCCGGCCACGGCCTGCTGGCCCTTCAGCACGAGGCCGAGGAAGACGCCCACCCAGACCAGGGCGAAGCGCAGCAGCAGGATCAGCCCGAACGCCGCGACGGTGTCGCCGACGCCGCCGTGCGCCCGCCAGCCGACCGCGAGGCCGGCGAGCAGCATCACCGCGAGGGTGAGCACCGCGAAGAGCAGGTCGGCCGCCGCCCGGCCGACCAGCGGGGCCAGCGGGGAGACCGGCATCGAGCGGAGCCGGTCGGTGACCCCCCGGTCCAGGTCGGTGGAGACGGCGAGCGTGGTGAGGCTGATGCCGAACACCATGGTCATGGCGAACATGCCGGGCATCAGGAACTCCCGGTAGTCGCCGCCACCGGGCACCCGCAACGCGCCGCCGAACAGGTAGGCGAACATCAGCACCATGACGATGTCGAACCCGAGGGACGCGACCAGCGGCCCCGGGTCGCGACGCCAGTGGGCCAGGCTGCGCCGGGTCAGCGTGACGCTGTCGGCCAGCAGGGCGGAGCGGCCGGGCGCCACGTGCGGGGACGCGGTGTCGGGCAGGGTCGCGCTGGTCACGCGGGAACCTCCTCGGCGGTCTCGGTGCGGCGGCCGGTCAGGTGCAGGAACACCTCGTCCAGGGTCGGCCGGCGCAGCGCCACGTCCTCGACGGCGACATCCGCGGCGTCGAGCGCCCGCAGCACCTCGGTCAGCGCGCCGGCCCGGTGCTCCACCCGGGCGCTGACGAGCCGCCGGTCCGGGTCGACCTCCGGCTCGCCGCCGGCCACCCGGCCGAGCTGGGCGCCGGCCGCGGCCAGGTCGGCGGCGTCGCGGACGACGAGGTCGATCCGGTCGCCGCCGAGCCGGGCCTTCAGGTCGTCGGGGGTGCCCTCGGCGATGACCCGCCCGCTGTCGAGCACCGAGATCCGGTCGGCGAGCCGGTCGGCCTCGTCGAGGTACTGGGTGGTGAGCAGGACGGTGGTCCCCGCGCGGACCAGCTCGCGGACCGCCTCCCACACCTCGTTGCGGCTGCGCGGGTCCAGCCCGGTGGTCGGCTCGTCGAGGAAGAGCACCGCCGGGGCCAGGATCATCCCGGCGGCCAGGTCGAGCCGTCGGCGCATGCCACCGGAGTACGCCCTGACCGGCTTGCCGCCCGCGTCGGCGAGCCCGAACCGGTCGAGCAGTTCGCCGGCGCGCTGCCGGGCGCGCCTCGCGCCGAGGTGGCACAGCCGGCCGAAGATGACCAGGTTCTCGTGGCCGCTGAGCACCTCGTCCACGGCGGCGCGCTGCCCGACCAGGCCGATGCGGTGGCGCACCTGGTCGGCCTGGCGGGCCACGTCGAAGCCGGCGACCTCGACGCGGCCGGAGTCGTGGCGCAGCAGGGTCGACAGGATCCGCACGGCGGTGGTCTTCCCCGCCCCGTTCGGGCCGAGCAGGCCGCACACCGTTCCCGGCCGGACCCGCAGGTCGAAGCCGTCCAGGGCCGGGGTGTCCCCGTACCGCTTGCGCAGCCCTTCCGCCGCGATCGCGTATCCGCCCACCGTCACGTCACCCTCTCCGCCGCACCCGACCAACGCTGCCGTACAAGATACGGTAACAGGTACGGAGCGGGCGATGGCGACGCCGCTACCGGCCGATCGCCGCGTAGCGGGCCTCCGTGGCGGCCTTCTGCGGCCCCCACCACCACTCGTTGCGGCGGTACCAGTCGATGGTGGCGACCAGCCCGTCGGCCAGGTCCGGGTGGCGGGGCCGCCAGCCCAGCTCCCGGCGGAGCTTGGAGCTGTCGCAGGCGTACCGCAGGTCGTGGGCGGGGCGGTCCGGCACGTGGTCGAAGTCGTCGGCGGGCCGGCCGAGCAGCGTCAGGGTCAACTCCAGCAGGGCCCGGTTGCTCCACTCGGCCCCGGAGCCAATCAGGTACGTCTCCCCGCACACCCCCGCGTCGAGGATCAGCAGCACGGCGTCGTTGTGGTCGTCGACGTGGGTCCACTCCCGCACGTTCGCGCCCGTGCCGTAGAGCTTGGGCCGCTGCCCGCGCAGCACGTTGGTGATCTGCCGGGGCAGGAACTTCTCCACGTTCTGGTACGGCCCGTAGTTGTTCGCGCAGTTCGATGTCGTCGCCCGCACCCCGTACGACCGGACCCACGCCCGGACCAGCAGGTCCGAGGCCGCCTTCGTCGCCGAGTACGGGCTGGACGGGTCGTAGCGGCTCTGTTCGGTGAACGCCCCGCCGCCGTGCAGCGGCAGGCTGCCGAACACCTCGTCGGTGGAGACGTGGTGCAGCCGCCGGTCGTGCCGGCGAACCGCCTCCAGCAGCACGAACGTGCCCTCGACGTTGGTCCGCAGGAACGGCGTCGGATCCTGCAACGAGTTGTCCACGTGGGACTCGGCGGCGAAGTGGACCACCGTGTCGCAGTCCGAGACGAGGGCGTCGACCAGGTCGCCGTCGCAGACGTCGCCGCGGACGAAGGTGATCCGGTCGGCGACCTCGGCGAGGCTGTCCCGGCTCCCGGCGTAGGTGAGCGCGTCGAGGACGGTCAGCCGCAGGCCCGGCCGGGCGGCCAGCGCCCGGCGCACGAAGTTGGTGCCGACGAACCCCGCACCCCCGGTGACCAGCATGTGTTCCATGCCGCGACGCTAACCGACGCGGCCCGCAGCGGGGTCGGACCCGGCCACTCGGCTGCCCTGCCTAGGCTCCCTGCCGGGCGGACTGTCCACCCGGCACACGGCGCGGAGGTGCGGAATGAGCGGGCCGAGCCCCACCCAACGATCCCTCACCCGGGACGACGTGGCCTGGTACGTCCGGGCCTCCCTCGGCGCCGGGCGGAGCGTGGCCGATTGCGGGCCGCTCGGCGGGGGCGGCTTCGCGACCGTGTGGTGGCTGGCGCTGGACGACGGCGGCGCGGCCGTGCTGAAGGTGGCGCCGCCGCCCGGGGCGCGCCTGCTGCGCTACGAGCGCGGCCTGGCGGCGGCGGAGGCGCGCTACTTCCGGCTGGTGGCCGCGCACGCGCCGCAGGTGCCCGTGCCCCGGGTGCTGCACCACGGCCGGGACCCGGAGCGCGGCGAGTGGCTGCTCACCGACCGGCTGCCCGGGCGGCCCCTCGCCGAGCTGCCGGGGGACGCCGAAGCCGGCCCGGCCCGCGCCGACTTCGGCGCCGCCATCGTCGCGCTGCACCGGATCACCGGTGACCGGTACGGCTACGACGGCGGCCGGGCCGGCGCGTCGACGTGGTCGCGCGCGTTCGCCGCGATCATCGACGACCTGCTCGCCGACGCGGCGGACTGGGGCGTCGCCCCGCCCGGCGGGCCACGGCTGATCCGGGAGCTGGTGCGCCACCACGCGGGGACGCTGGACCAGGTGCGCCGCCCCGCCCTGCTGCACTTCGACGGCTGGGACGGCAACGTGCTCGCCGCGCCGGACGCGACCGGCGCGTACCGGATGTGCGGGCTGGTGGACGGCGAGCGCTACCTGTGGGGTGACCCGCTGCTGGACCTGGTCTCGCCGCTGCTGTTCCGGCGGGCCGAGGACGAGCCGGACCACCCCTTCGTGCGCGGCTGGCGGGCGGCCGGCGGGCAGCCGGCGGTGTTCGACCCGGCGGCCCGGGTGCGCCTCGGCCTCTACCGGCTGCATCTCTACCTGCTGATGGTCGTGGAGATGCCCAGCCGGGGGATGACCCCGGAGAACGCCTCTGACCGCTCCGCGTTCCTGGCCGAGCTGCTCGACCGGGAGCTGGCCGACCTCGGCCGGGGCCGGCCCCGCCCCTGAGCCGGGGCCCGCCGACGGTGCCGGTCACTCGGTGGGCATCGGGGCCGGTTCGGCGCTGCCCATCCGGCCCGGGTCCCAGTAGGAGCCGTCCGGCGACGGCAGGCGGCTGCTCGACGCGCCGGTGTCCCCGACGGACGTCGGGGCCGCCGGCCGCTCCCCCGGCCCGGAGCGGCGGGCCACCACCCCGGTCACCACGACGGCGACCACCACCACGGCGACGGCCACCGCCACCGCCGCACCCCAGCCCTGCCTCATCCCGCGCTCCTCTCCGCCGCCCCGGCGGCGACGCGGGACCGGGGTCCGACGCCCCGGCCCACGACCACGCCCTTTGGACGCGCGCCGCCCCCGACCGGATCCGTCGGATCTCGGCCGGGGGCGGGCTTCACCCGATCGGATGACTCAGACGCGGGCCGCGACCGAGTTGTAGACGTCCATGACCGCGGTGTCGAAGTAGGAGCTCTTGTTCACCCCGGCGCTGTTCAGTGTGCTCATGATTCCGTTGACGTAGCCGTACACGTCGTTGTAGAGGCGCAACCAGACCGAGCCGCTGGAGCCGCCCGTGAAGCCGCAGTTGAGGGCGATCTTGTTCTCGCTGCCGGGCCGGTACGTCGTGCCCTGGCAGTACTGCTGCCACCCGCCGTCGTACGGCGGGGCCGCCGGGTAGGCGAGGATGGTGACGGCCTGGGTGTAGCTGTAGTTGACCGAGAGCCCGTTGCCGCCGACCCGGTCGACGAGCCGCTGGCCCGACGCGTTCGGGTACACGGTGATGTACGAGACGTCCCGGTCGAGATTGCTGTCGTTGATCCACGCGTTGAACGCGGTCAGGTACTTGGCCGACCACCGGCCGTACGGCTCCGCGCCGTAGTTGTAGAGCGGCACGAAGATCCAGTTCTGCATCCACTGGCCGCCCCGGCCGCCGTGCACGCAGTGCCCGGCGCTCATGACGAGCAGCTTGGAGGTGCTGTTCACGGCACCGGCCGAGCAGACGTAGTTCTTGCCGTCCACGGGGTTGTAGAAGAAGACCTTGCCGACGGTGGCGGACGCGGCGACGTAGGCGCTGATGTCCCCACCGGCCTGCGACGCGACGCTGGAGGCGGCCGTCACGGTGGGCGCGGCCGGCGGCACGGAGCGGGCCGGCCCGGTCGGCTTCAGGCCCTTGCCGGCCACGGCTCCCGCCTTCTTGACCAGCACGTCCGCCGAGATCGCGGTGCGCATCCGCTCCGTGGTCCAGTAGTCGCCCGCCTGCTGGGCGGCGGTCAGCCCGCTGCGGGCCGCAGTGGTGGAGGTGGTCGCCGCCACCGTGGTGGCCGACGCTCCGCCGACGGGGGCTGCCTGCGCGGGCCCGGTGCCCACCAGCACCGTCGCCGCGACGAGCGCGGCGGACGCGGTGACCGTGACCACCCGCCGGATGTCCGGAAAGTGCATTCGTTCTCCTCCCACCAAATACATCGGCGCTTGTCTAAGCGCTCGGCACAGCATGCAAGGCCGGGAATGGGCAGCGGAAGCGTCGGCGGCCGTCAAAACTGTCGCTGACAGTGTGTCCGCGACCTGACTGACCGCGAGGTTTCGACATCGGAAGGTAGTGAGGCTCGGAGGCTTCCGGGCCAGCGCCAAGATGTGGGGAGAACGCCAATGGGCCGGCTCACCCGCCCTCTCGTGCCAGCAGGTCCCCTCGCCGACTTCTACGACCGACTACACGCCCTGCACCTCGCCGCCGGTCAGCCCAGCGTGCGCCGGCTGCAACAGCTCACCCGCGCCGAGCGGCGGCCCCGGGGCATCAACCCGACGTCGATCCACGCGGTCTTCACGCGTCCCCGCCTGGCCCGGTGGGAGGTGGTGGGCGAGATCGTCCGGGTGCTCGGCGGCGACGTCGAGGAGTTCGCGGCGTTGTGGCGTCGGGCCAACCGCTGCCGGTCCCACGACGACAGCCTGGTCGACCCTCCGCCCCACACCCGGCCGTGGGCGTCGGCCGACGCCGCCTGCGTCCCGCACGAGCTGCCGCCGGACGTGGTGCCGTTCACCGGGCGCGGCCCGGTCCGCGCCGCGCTCGACGCCCTGCTCGCCGAGGGCGCCACCCGCGCCGCGATGATGACCGCGCTGCTGACCGGCTCGACCGGGATCGGCAAGAGCGCGCTGGCCGTGCACTGGGCGCACCGGGTCGCCGGCCGCTTCCCCGACGGCCAGCTCTACGCCGACCTGCGCGGCGAGAGCCCCGGCCAGCCGCCGACGCCGGTCGAGGTGCTCACGGCCTTCCTCAACGCCCTCGGCGTCGCCACCGCCGACCTGCCCGCCACGCCGGCCGCCCTGGCCGCCCGCTACCGCACCCGGATGTCGGGCCGCCGGATGCTGGTGGTGCTCGACAACGCCAGCGCCGTCGGGCAGGTGCGCCCCCTGCTGCCCGGCTCGCCCGGCTGCCTGGTCCTGGTGACCAGCCGGGACGACCTGGCCGAGCTGGTCGTGCGGCACGGCGCGCGCCGGCTGGAGCTGGGTCCGCTGAGCGCCGAGGCGGGCGTCGAGCTGCTGCGCGGGCTGATCGGCGACCGGGTCGACGCCGACCCCGAGTCCGCCTACGACCTGGTCCGGCGCTGCGGCGGTCGGCCGCTGGCCCTGCGGGTCGCGGCGGAGCGGATGACCGCCCACCGCCCGACCGCCCTGGTCACGCCCGCCCTGACCACCACACCCACCCTGGTCACTCCCGCCCTGACCACGACCGCCCGGTCAGGGTCGGCCCTGGCACCGGCGCGGGTGGTGGACCATCCCCGGCTGTGCGTACAGCGGTCGACGGCGCAGTAGGTGTCCGCCCCCGCGCATCGACGACGCGCCACGCGCTGCGTCACGCCTGCGGGGCGGCCTCCGGGGCGACGCCGGGGGCGGGCGCGATCGGCAGCAGCACGCGGAACACCGTCCGGCCGGGCTCGCTCGTCACCCGGATGTCCCCGTGGTGCTTGTTGACCACGATCCGGTACGAGATGTCCAGCCCCAGCCCCGTCCCCTCGCCGACCGGCTTCGTGGTGAAGAACGGCTCGAAGATGCGCGGGCGCACGGCCGCCGGGATGCCGGGGCCGGTGTCGGCCACCTCGACGGTCAGCTGGCCGTCGACCCGGCCGGTGCGGACGGTCAGCGTGCCCTCGTCGCCCATCGCGGCGAGCGCGTTGTCGATCAGGTTGGTCCACACCTGGTTCAGCTCGGCCGCGTACGCGGGGATCGGGGGCAGCGCCGGGGCGTACTCCCGGACCATGCGGATCCCCGGCGGGAGCTTGCCCTTGAACATCACCAGCGTCGCGTCGAGCAGCTCGTGCACGTCCACCACCTGGTAGGGGGCCCGGTCGAGCTGGGAATATTGTTTGGCCGCGCCGACCAGCTTGGAGACCCGGGTGGCCGCGTCGGCGATCTCCCGCATGAGCAGCTCGGTGTCCACGGTGTAGGTGAGCCACCGCACCGCCGGCTCCAGGTCGTCGGCCCCGAGCTCCGCGTGGACCCGGTCCAGCCAGGCGACGTCCAGCCCGCCGGCGACCAACGTCGGGGCCAGCTCCCAGCCGGCGGCGATCCCCTGGTCGTCCAGCCAGTCGGTCAGCTCGTCCTCGGCGTCGCTGGTGGCCAGGGGCGACAGCGCGCACGCCTTCGCCGCCCGCTCGACCGCCTCCTCCTGCAACGCCACGAGGGCGTGCAGCCGCCGCCCGTCGAGCCGGCCGTCGGCGATCATCGCCAGCTTGTGCCGCATCCCGGCGACCCGGTCCCGCAGCGCGGACGTGGCCCGCACCGCCGCGCTCGCCGGGTTGTTCAGCTCGTGGGTCAGGCCCGCCGACAGGGCGCCCAGGGCCACCAGGCGTTCCCGCTCCCCGACGACCGTCTGGGTGTCCCGCATCCCGATGAACAGCCCCTCCAGCAGGTGCATCGCCATCGGGAACCAGGACCGCACCGCGTGCGCGAACGTCTCGGCGGGCAGCACGAAGAACTCCGTGTCGGTGACCGCCCACATCCCGTTGCGGTAGATCTGCTGGTCGTCCAGGTACGCCTGGGTGGCCCCGCCGTACACCCCGCGCTGCGCCGAGCGCAGGATCTCCACCTCCTCGCCGTGGATCGTCCGGCACAGCCGCACCTCGCCGGCGAGCAGCACGAAGAAGCAGGTCGCCGGCTCGCCCTCGGTGTAGACGGCCTCCCCGGCCGTGCGGTGCTCGACCCGGCCGTGCTCGGCCAACCAGGCGACCTGCTGGTCGTCGAGCGACTCGAACAGGAACAGCGTCCGCACCTCGGCGGGAGTCAGGCCGCTCACTGCGCCTCCAGGTAGCGGTGCACCAGCGACACGGCCATCGCGCCCTCGCCGACGGCGGAGGCGACCCGCTTGACCGAGGCCGCGCGCACGTCGCCGGCCGCGAACACGCCGGGCAGGCTGGACTCCAGGTGGTAGGGGTCGCGGGGCAGCGACCAGCCGGGCGGCCGGCTCCCACCGGCCACCAGGTCCGGCCCGGTGACGACGTAGCCCCGCTCGTCGCGGGCCACGACCCCCGCCAACCATTCGGTACGCGGCTCCGCCCCGATGAACACGAACAGCCACGACGCGTCGACGTCGCGCCGCTGCCCGGTGCGGGTGTCGCGCAGGGTCAGCCGTTGCAGGTGCTCCTCCCCCGCGCCGGCCACCACCTCGGTGTGCGGGTGCACGGTGATGCGGTCGATGCGGTCGAGCTGGTCGATCAGGTAGCTCGACATGGACGCCGTGAGGTCCGCGCCCCGGATCAGCACGTGCACCCGGGCGGCGTACCGGGAGAAGTAGACGGCCGCCTGGCCCGCCGAGTTCGCCCCGCCGACGATGTAGACGTCCTGGTCGACGCAGCTCGGCGCCTCGGTGGCGGCCGAGCCGTAGAAGACGCCCCGGCCGGTGAGGTCGGCCAGGCCGGGGGCGTCGAGCATCCGGTACGACACGCCGGTGGCCAGCACCACCGCGTGCGCGGCGAGGGTGGAGCCGTCGTCGAAGCGCAGCAGCCGCGCCGAGCCGGCCTCCGCCAGGCCGACGACCTCCCGGGTGGTCAGCAGCTCCGCGCCGAACTTCAGCGCCTGCCGGCGGGCCCTGTCGGTGAGCTGCGCCCCGGAGACGCCGTCGGGGAAGCCCAGGTAGTTCTCGATCCGGCTGCTCTGCCCAGCCTGCCCGCCGGTGGCCCGCCGCTCCACGAGCACCGTGCGCAGCCCCTCCGACGCCCCGTAGACGGCCGCGCCCAGCCCCGCCGGCCCGCCGCCGACGACCACCAGGTCGTAGAAGTCCGCCGCCGGGACGACGTTGAGGCCGACGAGGCCGGCCAGCTCCGTCTCCGTGGGCGCCACCAGGGCCTTGCCGTCGGCGGTGACGACCACCGGCACGTCGGCGGCGCTCGCCCCGGCCGCCGCGAGCAGCCGCCCGCCCTCGGGCTCGTCGGCCAGCAGCCAGCGGTACGGCACCAGGTTGCGGGCCAGGAAGTCGCGCACCGCGAAGGACGGGGCGGACCAGCGGTGCCCGACCACCCGGATCTCCGTGGTGGCGGCCTCGGGGCTGGCCGTCCACGCCTCCAGCAGCGCGTCGACGACCGGGTAGAGCTTCTCCTCCGGCGGGTGCCACGGCTTGAGCAGGTAGTGGTCGAGGTCGACCAGGTTGATCGCGTCGATGGCCGCGCCGGTGTCCGCGTACGCGGTGAGCAGCACCCGGCGCGCGGCGGGGAAGAGGTCCATCGCGGCCTCGAGGAACTCGATGCCGTTCATCTCGGGCATCCGGTAGTCGGCGACCAGCACCGCCACCTGCTCGCCGCGCAGCTTGATCTCGCGCAGCGTGTCGAGGGCCTCCGGGCCGGAGCCGGCGCGCACCACCCGGTACCGGTCGCCGTAGCGGCGGCGGATGTCGCGGGCGACCGCGCGGGAGACCGCCGGGTCGTCGTCGATCGAGAGGATCACCGGGTGCGCCATCGGACCATCAAACCACCCCGGCGTTACGGCTCCGCTGCCTGCGGCCCGGCGTCAGGCCGGCGGGGCCACGGGAGGCGCGGCGGCCCGCCACCGGTCGAGCGTGGCGAGCAGGTCGGCGTAGGGCCCGGCGGCGAGGGCCGTGCCGCCGTCGCGCAGGGTGACCGGCCCGGGCCGACGCGGGCGCACCGGGGTACGCAGCTCGGTGCCGTCGCTCAGCGCGATCCAGAGCCGGTCGGCGACCAGCCGGTCGGGCCCGGTACGGAAGCCGCCCACCCGCTCCCACGGGACCGTCCGCGTCGCCCACAGCCACCGCACCCGCACCCCGGCGGGGCTGACCACCAGCGCGGTGCGGTGCAGCCGCCATGCGATGGTGAGCCACACCGAGAAGAACACGGCGACCGGCAGCACCTGGATCGGGGCGATCCGCTCCCAGTGCGTGACGATCTGGAGCCCGACGAAGAGGCACACCATCGTGCCGGCCGAGGCGACCGCCCCGGTGAACCACCGCGTCGGGTCCGCGTACGGCCGGGTCCACGTCCTCACGGGGCCATCCTGGCAGCCGGGGTCCAGCCGCGCCGACGCCGGACGTCCCTGCGGCGGGGTCAGGCGGGCGGGCCGGCGTGCGCCACCTCGGCCTCGGTCGCCGGCGGCCCTTCCGCCGGGGCGGCCCGGCGACCGTGGGTGGCGGTGACGGTGACCGCCGCGGCGACGGCGATGCCGAGGGCGATCCACAGCGCCGGGTTGGTGCGCAGCCCGGCGGGCAGTTGCTGGGCCAGGACGAAGACGCCCATCACCACCACGAACCACCCGAACGCCCGGCGCAGCACCGCCTCGGGGATGCGCCCGGCGAGCCGGCCGCCGGCGAGGCTGCCGACCACGGCGGCGGCGGTGACGGCGGCGGCCAGCCCCCAGTCGATGCCGACGGTGGAGAGGTAGCCGGCCAGGCCGGCGAACGACTTCATGGCGATGACCACCAGCGAGGTGCCGACGGCTACCGGCATCGGCAGGCCGCCGAGCAGCGCCAGCGCGGGCACCACGAGGAACCCGCCGCCCGCGCCGACCAGGCCGGTGACCAGCCCGACCACGATCCCGTCGAGGATCACCCGCGGCACGGCGAGCTCGTGCGGCACGGGCCGGTCCCCGGTGTCGCGCCGGCCCCGGATCATGGCGACCGCCGTGGCGAGCATCATCAGCGCGAAGCCGGTGAGCAGGACGGCGGCCGGGACGTACGCGGCGAGCCGGCCGCCGGCGTACGCGCCGGTCATGCCGGCGAGGCCGAACACCAGGCCGGTGCGCCAGCGCACCCGGTGCGCGCGGGCGTGCGGCAGGACGCCGACGGCGCTGGTGACGCCGACGACGAGCAGCGAGGTGGCGATGGCCTCCTTCGCCGGCAGGTCGGCGACGTAGACGAGCAGCGGCACGGCGAGGATGGAGCCGCCGCCGCCGAGCAGCCCGAGGCTGACGCCGATGAGGACGGCCAGCCCGACCGTCAGGGCCAGGGTGCCGGTCACGGCCGCCGCCCGGCGGTCGAGCCCTCGCGGAGCTGGCCGACGATGGTGTCGAGGTCGCAGCTCGCGCCCCGGTTGTAGGGCAGCCTGCCCAGCAGCATGCCCATCGCGCAGGTGTTGGTGAGGGCGGCGAAGGTGAGGCCCGCGCCGATGGCCGCCGCGACCCACTTGAGGCCGGGGACGAGCACCGAACCCAGGACGGCGGCCAGGACGATCGAGCCGGCGACGAGGCGGACCTGCCGTTCGAGGTCCCAGCGCGGGACGCCCTGCCGGACGGGCGCGTGCGCGGCCTGCCAGGCCAGCATCCCGCCGTCGAGGACCTTGAGGTGGGGCAGTCCGACCCCGGCGAGGGTCTGCCCGGCCTGGGTGGCGCGGGCGCCGGAGCGGCAGATCAGCACCACGTCCTCGTCGAGGTGGTTGCGCAGTTCCTCGCGGTGCTCCCGCAGCAGGTCGAGCGGGACGTTGTACGCGCCGGGGATGTGCGCGGTCTCGAACTCGGCGGGGGTGCGCACGTCGAGCAGGCGGGGCGCGCGGCCGGAGTCGATCAGCTCGCGCAGGCCGGCGGCGTCGAGCGTGGCGGGCCGGGCGGCGTCGGGCGTGGCCGGGCGGGTGTTCTCGGAAGTGCTCATGTCTCCTCGGTCCTGTTGTCGGTCTCGGTCGGTAGGGTCTGGGCCCGCTCGAACCGGTCGTCGATGACGACGACCTCCCGGCCGGCGTTGGCCAGCAGGGACGCGGCGACGGTGGCGCGGTAGCCGGAGCCGCAGTGCACCCAGACGGTGCCGGCGGGCACGTCGGCGAGGCGGTTCGGCAGCTCGGGCAGGGGGACGTGCACCGCGCCGTCGAGGTGGCCGGCGGTCCACTCGTTGGTCATCCGGACGTCGAGCACGACGTCCGGCGCGGGCAGACCGGCGGGCGGGTGTCCGGCGCGGGCGGCGGCGAGCGCGGGGAAGTCGGCCACGGGCAGCCGCCGTAGCTGCTCCGGCCGGGCCGCCCACCGCTCGGGCGCGCCCGTGGCCTGGGCGGTGGGCCGGTCGATGCCGATGCGCGCCAGTTCCCGCTGGGCGTCGGCGACCTGCTCGGGGGTCTCGGCGAGCAGGGTGAGCGGGGCGCCCCAGTCGATCAGCCAGCCGAGCCAGGTCGACATCGGCCCGTCGAGGCCGAGGGCGACGGTGCCGGCCAGGTGTGATTCGGCGTACGCCTTGCGGTGGCGCAGGTCGACGACCCACTGCCCGGCGGCGAGCCGGTCGCGCAGCTCGGCGGCGTCGGCGCGGGCGACCGGGGTGAGGTCGACCGGCGCGGGTCCGGCGGCGTTGGCCGCGCCCAGGTGGGCGTAGTAGGCGGGGTAGGCGTCGAGCCCGGCGAGGGTCTCGGCGACGAAGTCGTCGGCGGCGAGCCGCAGCACGGGGTTGACCCGCCGTTCGCGGCCGATGGTGGAGTCGGGCGCGTCGGCCTGGCTGGCCGAGCAGAAGCTGCCGAAGCCGTGGGTGGGCCACACCTGCGTCCCGTCGGGGAGCAGGTCGGCCAGCCGGCGGGCCGAGTCGTGCTGGCGGTGGGCGAGGTCGTGGGCGTGCCGCCGGCCGAGCAGGTCGGTGCGGCCGGTGGTGCCGAACAGCAGGGAGCCGCCGGTGAAGACGCCCACGGGCCGCCACCCGCCGGCGGCGGCTTCGTCGAGGACGTACGACAGGTGGTGGAAGGTGTGGCCCGGCGTGGCCACGGCCCGCAGCCGCAGGGTGTCGGAGATGGCGACGGTGTCGCCGTCGGCGACCGGGTCCCGGTCGAACCGGACGTCGTCGTCGGCGGCGACCAGGTATCGCGCGCCGGTCAGGCGGGCCAGTTCCAGGCCACCGGAGACGTAGTCGTTGTGCAGGTGGGTCTCGACCACGTGGGTGATCCGCACGCCCTTCGTGCCGGCGAGGTACAGGATGCGGTCGACGTCGCGTTGCGGGTCGACGACGACCGCCACCCGGCCGTCGGAGGCCAGGTAGCTGCGGTCGCCCAGCGACGAGGTCCCGATGACGGACACGTCGGGCGTCATGGCGCGCTCCCTTCGTATATACCCCGGGGGGTATGATGTCGACGGACTGCGCCCGGGACCGGGCGCACCCCACACGTACCCGCGCCCGCCGTCGCCATGCGGGCCGCGGCCACCGGGTCGAACATACCCCTAGGGGTATCCGGTCCACCACCGGGCCACCCCGGGAAGGGCGGGACCTTCGGCCTGGAACATACCCCCGGGGGTATGCGCTACAGTCGGTGTACCGCCGACCATCACCGCAGAGGAGACCGGCCCATGTTGTTCACGCAGTACTACCTCGACTGCCTGTCCCAGGCGTCCTACCTCGTGGCCGACGAGCGCACCGGCCGGGCCGTGCTGGTCGACCCCCGCCGCGACATCGGCGAATACCTCGCCGACGCGCGGGCGCACGGGCTGACCATCGAGGGAGTGGTCAACACGCACTTCCACGCCGACTTCCTCGCCGGCCACCTGGAGGTCGCCGCCGCCACCGGCGCGTGGATCGGCTACGGCCGGCGCGCCGAGACCGAGTACCCGATCCGCAAGCTCGCCGACGGCGAGCGGATCAGCCTCGGCGACGTCACCCTGGAGATCATGGAGACCCCGGGCCACACCCCGGAGTCGATCAGCGTGCTGGTCTACGAGCACGCCGCCGACCCGGTGCCGCACGGCGTCCTCACCGGCGACGCCCTGTTCATCGGCGACGTCGGCCGCCCCGACCTGCTCGCGTCCCTCGGCGTCACCGCCGAGGAGCTCGGCGCGATGCTCTACGACAGCGTGCAGCGCAAGCTGATGGGCCTCCCCGACGAGGTGCGGGTCTTCCCCGCCCACGGGGCGGGCTCCGCGTGCGGCAAGAACCTCTCCACCGAGCGGCAGTCCACCATCGGCGAGCAGCGCCGCACCAACTACGCCTGCGCGCCGATGAGCCAGGAGCAGTTCCTCGCCCTGGTCACCGGCGGCCAGCCGGCCGCGCCGGGCTACTTCGCGTTCGACGCCGTGCTCAACCGGCGGGCGCACGAGCTGTTCGACTCCCGCGCCACGGCCCGCCCGCTCACCGCCGCCGAGTTCACCGGGGCCCGCGCCGACGGCGCGGTCGTCGTCGACGCCCGCGACCCCCACGAGTTCGCCGCCGGGCACGTCGCCGGGGCGATCAACATCCCGGCCGACGGCCGGTTCGCCGAGACCGCCGGCAGCGTGGTGGCCCCCGACCGCGCGGTGCTCGTCGTGGCCCCGGAGGGCCGCGAGGAGGAGATCGTCGTACGGCTCGCCCGCATCGGCTTCGACCGGGTCCTCGGCCACCTGCGTGACGCGGGGGCGACCCTGGCCGAGCTGGCGTCCGAGACGAGCCGGGCCAGCCGGGTCACGGCGACGGAGCTGCGCGCCGCGCTCGACCGCGCCGAGCCGCCGGTGGTGCTCGACGTCCGCAACGTCGGGGAGCGGGAGCAGGGGGCCGTCGACGGTTCGCTGCACATCCCGCTGGCCGAGCTGACCCGCCGCCTCGACGAGGTGCCCGCCGACCGGCCCGTGGTCGTGCACTGCGCCGGGGGCTACCGCTCCTCGGTCGCGGCGAGCCTGCTGCGCAGCGCCGGCCGGCGGGACGTCTCCGACCTGCTCGGCGGCTACGGCGCCTGGCGGGCCGCGTACGCGCAGGTCTGACCGCCGGTGGGAGCGGCCACGGGCCGGGCCGCCCCCGACATTGGATCGGGGGCGGCCCGGCCGCCGGTCAGGCCGTCGCGGCGCAGCTCAGCGTCGGGGTGCTGGCCGCCCCCGAGCCGGTGAAGCCGAAGCTGGCCTTCCCCCCGGCCGCCAGCGTGCCGTTGTAGGCGACGTTGCGGGCGGTCACGGTCGACCCGCTGGTGGTGACCGTGGCGCTCCAGGAGGACGCGATCTGCTGCCCGCCGGGCCACGTCCAGGTGACCGTCCAGCCCCGGATCGGGCTGCTGCCGGCGGTCACCTCGACCTCGCCCTGGAAGCCGCCGGACCACTGCCCGGTGGGCTTGTAGACGGCCGAGCAGCCGGCGGTGGCCGGCGGCGTGGTCGCGGGCGGGGTCGTCGCGGGCGGGGTGGTCGGCGGAGCCGTGGTCGGCGTGGTGGTCGGCGGCGGGGTGGTCGGCGGGGTGGTGGTGCCGCCGAAGTTCACGTCGCTGCACAGGTAGTAGGACTGGTCGGAGTGGCTGGCCTGCCAGATCGTGTAGACGATGTGCCGGCCGGTGCGGCCCGGCGCGTTCGCCGGGACCTGGATCGACACGCCCTGGCTCTCCTTGGTCGGCCACTGCGACGCCGGGGTGTTGCCGATCTGGCCGACCAGCTCCAGGTCACTCCACGCCAGCGGCTTGGTCAGGGCGTTGAAGCCCTGCTTGGTGACGTACACCCGGATGTAGTCGGCGCCGTGGCTGGCCTGGTCCCACAGCTTGACCTTGAAGCTGTTGGCGACGTTGGTGGTCTTCCACGCGCCGAGCGCGTCGAGCGAGTTGTACTTGCCGTCGCTGGTGTGGCCGGCGCTGCACAGCTGGCCGTCGGGGATGGCGGCCTGGTGGTTGCCGGCGACGCCCTCGCGGAACAGGCCGTTCCAGTTCCACATGGCCGAGCTGTCGTACTGCCAGGCCTGCCAGCACATCGGATCCTCGGTGGCCATCGCCGGGTTCTGGAAGTCGCTGCCCCACCGGGCCCAGCAGCCGTAGTTGCGCGACGCCGGGTCGACGGTGGAGCCGTGGGCGGCGGCCGGGTTGGCCAGCGCGGTGGTCAGCAGCAGCGTGGCGGCCGCGCCGACGGCGAGCAGCCACGCCACGAGGGGGATGCGACGTGGTCGGACGAGATGGGACACGGAGCCCTCCAGGGAAAGGTCGGACGACGACACCCGGACGGTCGGGAGTTGCCCGCTCCCGCGCCTGCTCGCGTGGCTCCCGCTGCGGCTCTGCCTGGCAGACTCCCACATGCATAGAACACAGTCAATCTTAACCGGTTCGGTGCGAAGCTCCAGGACACCTTCCGGCCGCTGATCGGCACCGTCGCGGCGGTGACGGGGACGTCGGCCGGGAAGCCGTCGTTCCCCCGGGCGGGGCCCTCGCCGTGGTCGGACCAGGCTCGGGTGCCGCAGATCGACTCGCCGAACCGCTTAAGGTGGCCACCGACGCAGCGCCCGCGACGCCCGGAGTCCTCGCGGTCAGCGACGACTCCGGGCGGTGCCGACCCGGCGGATCAGGCGACGAAGCGGGTGCGGCGACGGCGGGCCAGCAGGTAGCCCCCCGCGCCGGCGGCGACCAGCAGCCCGCCGAGGCCGGCGATCAGGCCGGTGGGCACACCGGTGATCGGCAGCGAGCCGTCGTCACCGCCCCCGGTGCCGCCGGCCTGCCCGACCGTGATCTTCGCGGTGTCGTTGGTCGGGTCGAGGTCCTTGACCGGGCCGTCGCCGTCGAAGGTGTGCAGCTTCACCGTGCCGGTCCGGCTGCCGGCCCGGTCGATCCGCAGCGCGAACTCGAACGTCACCCGCCCGCCCTCGGGGATCGTGCCCCGGGCGGAGCACTCGTAGACCCGCGCGCCGGGCTTGCCGGGCTGCCACTCGTCCTCGTCCGGGTCCACGCAGGACTTCGACACCGTCACGGCCGTGACGCCGTCGGGCAGGGTCACGATGGTGGCGACGTTGAGCCCGCGCTGGCCGTTGGGCCCGACGCGCGCCGGGCCGTTGTTGCGGTAGCCGACGGTCATCGGCACGGTTGCCCCGACCGCGCCGGTGACGGTGGTGCCCTGGGCAGCGGCGTCGCCGCGCTGGTCACCGGCGACGGTCAGCGCGACCCGGGTCTCGTTGTCGACGGGGCCGGTGTCGGTCTGGCCGGCCGCGCGGGCCTGCGCGCCGCCGGCCGGCACCAGTTCGAGGGCCGCGTCGGCGCCCTTGCGGCCGAACGGCTCGGCCGGACCGTACTGGGCCCGGAACTCCGCCCAGTCGGCCGGGGTGAACCACACGGCGAAGCTGTGGTGCAGGTTCGGGGCCCACGCGTCGACCGGGATCGTCCCGCCGAACGTCGGGTCCACCCGGACCGTCGCGCCGGGGGCCAGCTCGTCGTCGAAGGTGCAGGCGAAGCTGCTGTCGTCGAGGGCCGGGTCGGCGTACTCGCAGTTGCGGTAGCGCTTGCCCGGGGTGAACCCGTAGGAGCCCGAGAGGTACAGCACCGCGCCGCGCGCGGTCGTCGTGCCGCGGTTCGTCACCGCCAGCGGGACGTCGACCCGGGAGCCGGGCCGACCGTCGAGCGAGAGCTGCCGTTCGGCGACGAGGTCGACCCCCTCGCCCGTGCTGACGGTCGACTCGTACGTCGCCGGGCCCAGGCCGGGCGCGGTCACCGTGAACGCCAGGGTGCCCTGCCGGCCCTGCTCCGCGCCCGCCCGCGCCTTCACCGCGAGGCTGACCAGGCTCGAATCCTCGCCGTCGTCGGTGATCGAGCAGGTGATGACGTCGCCCGCCGTGGTGCAGGAGCCCCGGTCGTCCTCGGCGACCTCGGCGAACGCGGCGACCGCGCTGCGGTTCACCCGCACCGTGTACGTGCCGAAGGCCCGGTCGGGCAGCGCGCGCAACGAGACCCACTTCTGCGGGCCACCGGGGGCGACGGTCACGTCGTTGGCGTAGAGCGCCACCTCGTCGGCCGGCGCCGCGGCGACGGCGGTGCCGGCGGAGGTCGCGACGAGCGCGCCGGCCACGGCCAGCCCGGCGAGCCAGCGTCGGGCGGGGTGCGGGTGCATGACGGATGCCTCCGGTCGGGGGAAGACGGGACGAGGTGCGGCCAGGCTCTCACGGATGCGCACGGCGTGGGGACCCGTTCCGAGCTGCGGGATCACCGCAGCTGGATGCGGTTGCCGCTGATCAGGGCGGCGGCGTCGGAGACGAGCTGGCAGATCACCTCGGCGACCTGCTCCGGGCTGGCCACGCGGGTGCCGCTGTCCGCGACGTACCGCCGGACGGAGTCGGTGATCCAGCCGGTGTCGGTCACCGGCGGGTGGACCATGTTCGCGGTGATCCCGAGCGGGGCCAGCTCCGCCGCCGCCGACATCGTGTAGTTCTCCTGCGCGGCCTTGGCCGCGCCGTAGGAGACCTCCTGCGGGAAACCGCCGCTGCCGCCGGAGGTCAGCCCGACGATCCGCCCCCAGCGCGCGCCGCGCGCCGCGTGCCGGCGGGCGAACTCGCCGATCAGCAGCGCCGGCGCCATCGCGTCGACGGCGAACTGCTGCGACCAGGAGGCCGCGGTGACCGGTTGCAGCGCCCGGCCGTGCCGGTCGGCCGGGGCCGGGGCGAAGCTGTCGGCGACCCAGCCGGTCGCGTTGTTGATCAGAATGTCGACCGGCCCGAACGCCTCCTCGGCGGCGTCGAAGAGGAGGCCGGCGGCCTCCGGGGCCCGCAGGTCCTGCGCGACGGCGAGCGCCCGGCCGCCGGCCTGGTGGATCGCCGACACCACCGCCCCGGCGTCGCGGGCCCGGCTCCGGCGGTACTCGTCGGGCAGGCCGGCGTCGGCCGGGTCGTGCACCGGCCAGTACGCGCAGAGCACCGCGCAGCCCTCCCGGGCGAGCGCCCGGGCGACCGCCGCGCCGATGCCGTGGTTGGCTCCCGTGACGATCGCGACGTGACCGTCCTGCGTGCCGCTCACCGTTCGCCCTCCGATCCGGTCGGTCGCCTGCCGACCGCCGGCAGCATGTCCCGGGGCGACGGGCCGGTCAACCGGATTGACCGCCGGGGCGAAGGCCGTCGAGGAGGACCCGCAGGTAGCGTTCGGCCCGTTCGTCGGGCCCGTCGCCGATGCGCAGGGCGAAGGCCGTGCCGCAGACGAGGTGCCGCAGGTCGTCGTCGGTGAGGTCGGCGCGCAGCGCGCCGGCCCGCCGGGCGTCGCCGAGCACGGCGTGGGCCAGCGCGCCGAGCTCGGCGCGACGGGCGGTGGTGGCGGGGTCGGCGTCCTGCGCCGGGTCGGTGGCGATCACCTCGGCGAACGCCGGGTCGGCCAGTTGTCGCGCCAGCAGCGCCCGCAGGAGGATCTCGACGCCGGTGGCGGGGTCGGCGTGCCGGCTCGCGGCGCGGGCGGCGTCGAGCAGCGCGGCGAAGCCGTCGTCGGCGAGGGCCTCCAGCAGCGCGCGGCGGGTCGGGAAGTGCCGGTAGACCGTGCCGACCCCGATGCCGGCCCGGCGGGCGAGGTCGTTGTGTTGCAGGGACAGGTCGCCTGCGGCCACCGCGGCGCGGGCGGTCGCCAGCACCCGGTCGCGGTTGCGGGCGGCGTCGGCGCGACGTGGCGTGGTCACCCCGACAGCCTACCGAACCGGATTGACAATCCGCTTCGGGTCGCCTTGAATCGGATAGGTAATCCACTTAACCCCGGAGGGACCCATGACCCGCACCGCCGCCTGGAATCTCACCGACCTGCGCGACCAGACCGGCCGCACCGTCGTCGTCACCGGGGCCAGCAGCGGCCTCGGCGTCGCGATCACCCGCCACCTCGCCGCACGCGGCGCCCGCGCGATCATGGCGGTCCGCGACACCGGCAAGGGCCGGCGCGTACGCGACCGGCTGCGCGCCGAGCACCCGAAGGCGGACCTCGACGTCCGCCACCTGGACCTGCTCGACCTCGACACCGTGCACCGGTTCGCCGACGGTCTGCGCGCCGAACGGGTCGCCGTCGACGCACTCGTCAACAACGGCGGCATCGGCAACGTGCCCCGACGCCTGGGCCCGCAGGGCGTGGAGAGCCAGCTCGCCACCAACCACCTGGGACACTTCGCGCTCACCGGCCTGCTCCTGGACCGGTTGGCCGAGGGGCGCGACCCGGCCGTGGTCACCGTCGCCTCCGGCCTCTACCGGCTCGGCCGCCTCGACCTCGACGACCTCGCCGCCGAACGCCGCTACTCACCGGGCCGCGCGTACGCCACCTCCAAGCTCGCCAACGTGCTCTTCGCCCTGGAGCTCGACCGCCGGCTGCGCGCCGCCGGCTCCCCGGTGCGCAGCCTGCTCGCCCATCCCGGCGTGGCCAGGACCGACCTGAACCGCGAGGCGCCGCTGCTGGACCGGGTCGTCGGCAGGCTGCTGGGGCTCCTCCTGGGCCGGCCGGTCGACGACGCCGTGACGTCGATCCTCTACGCCGCCACCGAGCCTGCGGCGCCCACCGGCCGGCACCTCGGCCCGGGTCGGCCGCCACGCCCGGCCCGGCCGACGTTCGAGACGCTCACCGGGGCGGCCACCGACCCCGACCTCGCGGCGCGGCTGTGGGCCCGCTCCGCGCAGCTCACCGGAGTGGACGTCGCGCCGGCGTGTTAGATGGGGGCCATGGACATCGTCGAGCGGCTGGCCGGGGCCTCGCGCATCGGGCTGGGGCTGGCGGCCGTCGGCCGGCCGGGCTACATCAACCTCGGCCGGGCCACGGACCTGCCGGCCGAACGCTCCGTCGAGGCCATGCGGGCCCGCGCCCACGAGCTGCTCGACCGGGCGTACGCGGCCGGCGTCCGCTATGTCGACGTCGCCCGCTCCTACGGCCGGGCGGAGGAGTTCCTCGCCCAGTGGCTGCACGCCCGGCCGGACGCGGACGACGTCGTCGTCGGCAGCAAGTGGGGCTACACCTACACGGCCGGGTGGCGGGTCGACGCCGAGGTGCACGAGACCAAGGACCACGGCGTCGCCACGTTCACCCGGCAGCTCGGCGAGACACGCGCGCTGCTCGGCGACCGCCTCGACCTCTACCAGATCCACTCGGTCACCCCGGACAGCCCCGCGCTGCACGACACGGGCCTGCACCGGCGGCTCGCCGACCTCTCCGCCGCAGGCACGGTCGTCGGGCTGTCGACCAGCGGCCCGGCGCAGGCCGAGACGGTCCGGGCAGCGCTCGGCGTGCGGGTCGACGGTCGGCCGCTGTTCCGCAGCGTGCAGGCCACCTGGAACCTCCTGGAGCCCAGCGCCGGCCCGGCGCTGGCCGCGGCGCACGCAGCCGGCTGCCTGGTGATCGTGAAGGAGGCGCTGGCCAACGGCCGCCTCGCCGTGGGCGGGCACGCGCCCGGCGACGCCGCCGCCCTCGCCGCCGCGCTGCGCCAGCCGTGGGCGACCGTCGTGCTCTCCGGGGCCGCGACCGCCGACCAGTTGGCCTCGAACCTGCGGGCGGAGGAGGAGCCCACCGGCGACCCCGCCCGGTGGGCGGGCCTGGCGGTGCCCGCCGACCGTTACTGGGCCGACCGGTCGCGGCTGCCCTGGACGTAGCCCCGGGCCCGCGTGGCCTAGCCCCGGGCCTCGCGCGGCCCAGCCCCGGGCCCGCGTGGCTGCGGGCGGCCTAGCCCCGGGCCTCGCGCGGTCGCGGCGGGGTCGCCGGGACGACCAGCTCCACCTCGTTCGCCGCCAGGGCGTCCCGCAGCTCGGGTGCCGGCATCCGGTCGGTGACCAGGTAGTCGGCGACGCCCAGCTCCGACACCTGGGCGAACAGCCGGCGGCCGAACTTGGACGAGTCGGCGAGGATCGCCACCCGGGTCGCGCGGGAGAGCATCTCCTGCATCATCGCGGCCTCGGCGAGGTTGCTCGTCGTGTAGCCGGCGTCGGCGTCGACCGCGCCGACCCCGATCAGCGCCAGGTCGCAGCTGACGTCCAGCTCCGCGCCGGTGTTGGCGCGGAAGCTGACCGGGCCGACCGTGGCCAGGGTGAGCGAGCGCACCGCGCCGCCGAAGATGTAGATGTCGCGGACGGCCGTGGGCGGCAGCGCGCCGGGCACCAGCAGGTTGTTCGTCGCCACCGTGAGGTCGCGGTGCTGGCGCAGGTTGCGGGCGAGCGCGAGCGTGGTCGTCCCACCATTGATCATGATGGTCGAGCCGTCCTTGACCAGCCCCGCGGCCAGCGTCGCGATCTTCTCCTTCTCGCGCTCCTGGAAGGTGAGCCGCTGGTCGACGGCCCGGTCGGTGCGGGAGACCGTGGCGAGGCTGACCGCGCCGCCGTAGGTGCGCACGAGGATGCCCTCGGCGCTGAGCTGGTCCAGGTCGCGCCGCACCGTGTCGATGGAGACGCCGAAGCGCTCCGCCAGCTCGCCCACCGTGACCTGGCCGGCGTCGGCGACGTACGCGGCAAGCTGAGCCTTGCGCCCGGCGGGCAGGTGGCGCTGCCGTTCGTCCCTGTCCTCGCTCACTGATCTCCCTCCATCAGTGCGGCAGTATGCCACAAATGCGACCCAGTCACGCGCATCACCGCACAGAACCGCAGGGAGCAGCCCGCCTGGGCAGGGCCGCAGAGACGCCCCTCACCTGCACACAAGCAGGTAGTTTGCGGGCCCGGCGGCCGCCCAGCCGGCCTTGCAGCGCGGCACCGTGCCGCACTCCGCTGTTTTCTGCCGTTCTTCTCTTGTCTCCATCCGTAACACGCTGCTAACGTGGCCGCCAACACAGCACAGAACAGAAAGATCTAGATATAGAAGGAGCCCGCCATGACGACTCGCGCGACCCGGCTGAAGCGACTGATAGGGGCGGTGACGGTGGCGGCGACGGTGGCCGCCGTCGCGGCGTGCGGCTCGGGCGACTCGGGCGACACCGCCGCGGACGGCACCGTCACGCTGGAGTTCGCCCAGTGGTGGGGTGCCGAACTCCCGGCCGGGGACTTTGACAAGATCATCAACGACTTCACCGCGCAGAACCCGAACATCAAGATCAAGCTGCTCAGCGCGCCGTACGCCTCCACCAAGCAGCAGCTCGTCACCGGCGCGGCGTCCAAGACGCTGCCCGACGTGGTCGGCCTCGACGGGGCCTGGGTCAACGACTTCGCCAAGCAGGGCGCGATCGCCGACATGTCCAAGCTGATGACGGACGCGAGCTACGACCCCAGCCAGCTCGCCAGCCAGATCCAGCTCGACGGCAAGACCTACATGATCCCGGTGGTCAACTTCGTCTACCCGCTCTTCGTCAACAAGGACCTGTTGACCAAGGCCGGCGTCGCGGACGTGCCCGCCACGCGCAGCGAGTTCCTCGACGCGGCGAAGAAGATCAGCGCCACCGGCGACAACGTCAAGGGCTGGGCGCTCCCGCTCGACACCGCCGTGCCCAACGGCATCCAGAACGACGTCATGTCCTGGCTGTGGGCCTCGGGCGGCAGCATGCTGACCGACGGCAAGCCGAACCTGACCAGCCCCCAGGTCAAGAGCACCGTCGAGTACGTCAAGAGCCTCAACGACGCCGGCGTCATCGCCCCCGGCTCCCTCACCATGAAGGAGCAGGACAAGGTCGAGAAGTTCAGCAACGGCCAGGTCGGCATGATGATCGACTCGCTGGCGCACATCAACCTGATCAAGAAGAACAAGCCGGACCTGAACTTCGAGGTGGCGGCCCTGCCGGCCGAGGACGGCTACACCGGCAAGCGCGGCATCCCGTACGCGTCGTGGGGCATCGGCATCTCCAACTCCACCAAGCACAAGGCCGAGGCGTTCAAGTTCGTCTCCTACCTGATGAGCCAGGAGACCAACGCGAAGCTGAGCACGATCGCCAACGGCTTCCCCGGCAACAAGAACGCCGAGCCCGACTTCAGCGACAGCGACCCGCTGTTCAAGGCGGCCTTCGACATCTACAAGCAGGGCTACCCCGCCAACGAGTTCGTCGGCCTGCCCAAGGCCGAGGACCTCATGCGCAGCTTCGACGAGCAGCTCCAGCTCGTGCTGACCGGCAAGCAGAGCGTCGACGACGCCCTGGCCAAGTCGCAGGAGTCCTGGTCCTCGGTGATCGGTTAGTCCACCCGGGCGCCGCGCCGGTCCACCGGCGCGGCGCCCGACCAAGGAGACAGCGATGACATCCGCGCACGTCGAGCCCGTGACCGCGCCGCCGGTCGCGCCGCCGGCCGGGCGGCCCGCCCCGGGCCGGGCCCGCGTCAACCCGGCCCGGCGCCTGATCCCGTACGCCTACCTGTCCCCCACCATCGTGCTGATGATGGTCCTGATGGTGGTCCCCATCGTCATGGTGGTGGGCTACTCGTTCCGGGACAACGTGATCGTCCAGGAGAACCCGGTCCTCGTCGGGTTCGCCAACTACACCAAGGTGCTCACCGACCCGGACTTCCTGGTCGCGTTGAAGAACACCGCCGTCTTCATCTCGGTCAGCACCGTCGCCCACCTGGTCCTCGGCCTCGGCTTCGCGTTGATGCTCAACACGCAACTGCTGAGCGGGGTCACCAAGGCGGTCTTCCGGATCGTCTACATCCTGCCCTGGCTGTTCACGATCGCGGTGATCGCGGTGATCTGGCGGCTGCTGCTCGACCCGGCCGGCGTGGTCAACTACGTGCTCCAGACGCTCGGCCTCGTGCAGGAGGGCGTGAACTGGCTCGGCGACCCGAGCACCGCGCTCTGGGCGGTCACGTTCGCCAACGTCTGGTCCGGCTACCCGTTCTTCATGATCAGCCTGCTCGCCGCGTTGCAGGGCATCTCGGCCGACCTGTACGAGGCGGCCGCCGTGGACGGAGCCGGACCGCTGCGGCGGTTCCTCAACGTGACGCTGCCGCAGCTGCGGCCCGTGATCATCAGCATGGCGGTGCTCGACCTGATCTGGACCTCCCAGCAGTTCGCGCTGATCTGGATGATGACCGGCGGCGGGCCGCTGAACACCACCGAGATGCTCAGCACCTACACCTACAAGCAGGCCTTCAGCGAATACGAGTTCGCGACCGCCTCGGCCGCCGCCGTGATCGTGCTGCTGCTGACGATGGTCCTGGCCTTCTTCTACGTTCGCCAGCAGCAAAGGGAGCGGTGAGATGGCAGGCGTCAAGCGGCGGCACACCCTCGCGAAGGCCGGCGTCGTCACGGGCCTCGTCCTCGGCGGGCTGTTCGCCGCCCTACCGGTGCTGTGGATGCTCTCCACCTCGTTCAAGGGCAACGGGGAGGTCTTCGCAAACCCGCCGCAGTTGATCACCGAGGGCTTCTCGTTCGACGCGTACCGGGAGATCCTGGGCAACGGCGAGCAGCTGCGGTTCTTCCTCAACAGCTACATCGTGGCCGGCGCGGTGACCCTGCTGACGCTGCTGGTCGCCGTCCTGGCGGGCTTCGCGTTCAGCCGCTTCACGTTCCCGTTCCAGCGGACCATCAACGCCGTGATCGTCAGCGTCCAGGCGGTGCCGCCGATCACGCTGGTCATCCCCTACTTCGGGCTCGTCGTCGCGCTCGGCCTCTACAACACCTATCCCGGCCTGATCCTCACCCACATGGTGTTCACCCTGCCGTACGCGATCATCATGACCACCGCGTACCTGAACACCCTGCCCAAGGAGCTGGACGAGTCGGTCAAGGTCGACGGCGGCACCGGCTGGACGGCGCTGTGGCGCATCCTCGTGCCGGTCTCGGTGCCCGGCCTCATCGCGGTCGGGGTCTACACGTTCATGATCTCGTGGAACGAGTACCTGTTCGCGCTGACGCTGACCCGCACCAACGACATGCGCACGGTGCCCATCGGCATCCAGATGCTCATGGGCCAGCACTCGTACGAGTGGAACCAGATGATGGCGATGAGCATCCTCGGCTCCATCCCGGTCCTGGTGCTCTTCCTCCTCTTCCAGCGGCGCTTCATCGGCGGCCTCACCGCCGGCGCCGTGAAGGCCTGACCACACCCTCTCTGCACTAAGGAGCAACACCGACATGCTGACGACCGGCAAGACGATCCTGGACGTCGCCAACGAGCACAGCTTCGCCGTGCCCGCGTTCAACATCAGCGACTGGGCCATGTTCCGGGGCATCGTGGAGATCAGCGAGGAGAAGAACGCTCCCCTGATCGTCGGGATCCACCCGGACGAGGTGCGGCACATCGGCCGCGAGATGATCACCGGCATCATCGAGCGCGCGCACAGCTCGACCGTCCCGATCGCGATCCACTGGGACCACGGCGCGACCTACGAGCAGATGCTCCAGGCGTTCCAGTACGGCTTCACGTCCGTGATGATCGACGGCTCGCTGAAGCCGTTCGACGAGAACCTCGCCATCACCAAGAAGGTCACCGACTCCGCGCACGTCCTCGGCGTGTCGGTGGAGGGCGAGCTGGGCACGATCGGCGGCAACGACAGCTACGCCGAGGCCGGCGCGGCCGAGATCATCTACACCGACCCGGACGACGCGGTCACCTTCGTGAAGACCACGGGCGTGGACAGCCTCGCCATCGCGATCGGCACCTTCCACGGCTTCTACCCGGCGCACCTCAAGCCGGAGCTGAAGCTCGACCTGCTCAAGGAGATCAAGAGCCGGGTGGGGATCCCGCTGGTGCTGCACGGCGGCTCCGGCAACCCGGACGACGAGATCCGCGAGGCGGCCCGGATCGGCATCAACAAGATCAACATCTCGACGGACATCAAGGTCGCCTACCACGACAAGATGCGCGAGGTGCTGGGCAGCGACTCGAAGGTGCGCGAGCCCAACGCCATCCAGCCGGCCTGCCTCGACGCCATGAAGGAGGTCGCCGCGCACAAGATCGACCTGTTCGGCGCCACCGGCAAGGGCTCGCTCTACTGACATGGCCGACGCCTCCCGGGTGGTCCTCGGCCTCGGCGGCTGCGTCGACCAGGAGCTGACGCTGACCGCCGACGTCCTGGAACGGCTGGTCACCGACTACGGCATCGCCGCCGCCGAACTGGCGACGCCGCCGACCGCCGTGAACAGCGAGCGGGACCTCGTGGTGTCCATCCTCGGCTACGTGGCCCAGGGCCGGGGCGGCGAGCACTTCGTCGCCGCCGCCCCGGCCCTGGAGACCTTCGCCGACCGGTTCCCGCACCGCACGACCCTGGGCGGCACCTCCGTGCGGGCCGGGATCCTGCTCAGCCGGCTGGGCGTGCCGTCGACGCTGCACCTGGTCAGCGTCAACGACACCGTCCGGCGGCTGCTGCCGGCCGGCACCGCGTACGTCTCCAGCGGCGTCGCGGACACCTACCATCCCCACCTGATCGTCCAATACCACCAGGGCCTGCGGATCCGGGCCGGCGACATCGACGTCACCGCGCCGTTCCCCAACCGGCTGATCTACGTCAACGACCCGGCCAACAGCGCGCTGCTGCTCACCGGCGACCTCGGCGACCGGCTCGGCCGCGCCGACGTGTTCCTGATCTCCGGCTTCAACGCCATGCGCGACGCGGCCGAACTCGACCGGCGGCTCGCCGAGCTGCGCGCCCACATGCGGCGGCTGCCGCCTGAGGCGGTGACCTACTTCGAGGACGCGGCCTACCACGAGCCCGCCTTCAGCCGCCGGGTCCGCGACGCGCTGCTCGACGCGATCGACGTGTACGGGCTCAACGAGGACGAGTTGCAGTCCTACCTCGGGCGTGCGGTGGACCTGCTCTCGCCCGACCAGGTCGCCGACGCGCTCACCGCCGTGCACGCCCTCGTCCCCGCGCCGACGCTGGTGCTGCACACGAAGTACTGGGCGGCGGCGCTCGGCGCGGACGCCCGCCGCTACGCAGACGCCCTCGACACCGGCACCCTGCTGGCCGCGACCCGCTACGCCCACGGCGACGACTTCACCGACGCCGACGTCGACCGGCTGCGCCGGCAGCCCCGCCGGCCCGAGTCCGTCGCCTTCGCCGCCGCGCTGCACGAGCGGCTCGGCGACCGGGTCCACTGCGTCCCCGGGTTCGCCCTCGACGTCGCCGACCCCACCACCATCGGCCTGGGCGACACCTTCGTCGGCGGCTTCCTCGCCGCGCTCGTCCGCCAGGAGGAACGATGACCATCGAGGCGCTGCCCGCCAACCAGCCCGACACGTTCTACCGGGGCGCCGGCCGGATCGCGCGGTTCCGCGACGCGCCGGCGCTGCCCGACCGCCCCGAGGACTGGGTGGGCTCCGTGACCAGCCGGTTCGGGCTCGCCCCGGCCGGGCTGTCCACCCTGCCCGACGGGCGGGTGCTCGCCGAGGCCGTCGCCGCCGACCCGCGCTGGTGGCTCGGCCCGCGCCGCACCGACACCGGCGTGCTGGTGAAGCTGCTCGACGCCGGCCAGCGGCTGCCGCTGCACGTGCACCCCGACCGCCGCTTCGCCACCGCGCACCTGGCCTCCCCCTACGGGAAGACCGAGGCGTGGGTGATCGTCTCCGCGCGCCCCGACGCGTACGTCCACCTGGGGTTCGCCCGCGACGTCGCCGCCGACGAGCTGGCCGGCTGGGTCGCCGGCCAGCAGGTCGACCGGATGCTCGCCGCCACCAACCGGGTCCCGGTGGCGGCCGGCGACGCGATCCTCTGCCCGGCCGGGCTGCCGCACGCGATCGGCGACGGCATCCTGATGGTCGAGGTCCAGGAGCCGACCGACTACTCGGTGCTCCTGGAATACGAGGGCTTCGGCCTGACCGAGGGGCACCTGGGCCTCGGCTACGACCTGGCCCTGGACTGCGTCGACCGGGGCGCGTGGACGCCTGCGCGCCTCGCCGGGCTGCGGGGCGCCGGGGCGCGGCTGCTGCCCGAGGCCGCCGACGAGTTCTTCGCCGCCGACCGGGTGCGCGGCGGCGACCGCCTGGCGCAGGGCTTCGCGGTCCTGGTCGTGGTGGCCGGCGCGGGGCGGCTCACCGGCGAGCGGGACGACCTGCCGGTGCGCCGGGGCGACACGCTGCTGGTCCCCCACGCCGCCGGGCCGCTGCGGCTCGACGGCGCGGTCGAGGCGATCCGCCTGGCGGCACCCGCCGCCTGAGCCGCGCCGCAGCGACGCCAGCCCCGTTGCGGCGCGGCTTGTTCACTCGTAGTGGTAGCGGCACTGCGCAATCTGCACGGTGTCGTCGACGATCCGATACACCAGGCGGTGTTCCTGGTCGATGCGTCTCGACCAGAATCCCGACCAGTTGCCCCGGAGTTGCTCCGGCTTCCCGATGCCCTGGTGGCCGTTGCGCCGGATCTCCTCGATCAGGGTGTTCACCCGCTTGAGCATCGGGCGGTCCCGCTGCCAGGCCTGGTAGTCCTCCCACCCTCGGCTGGCGAACTGGACCTTCACGCCGCCGACGCCTCACCTGCACTGGCATCGGGGTCGATCAGGTCGTGCATCTCCCCGCCCCCGTTGCGCAGCTCTTCGACGGCCTCGTTCAGGCGGCGCGCGTTGGCGGGGCTGGCCATCAGGTACGCCGTCTCCTTCAGCGACTCGTACTCACGCAGCGAGATGATGACGGCGGCCTCACGACCCGACCGGGTGACGACCACCTCCTCGGCGTCGTCCACCACATGGTCGAGCAGCTTGGCGAGGTTCTGCCGGACCTCCGAGTAGGGGACCATGCGCATGATGCCTCCCTGGCGTGGTGTACAAGAAATTGTACAACGAGGCGGCGAGGTCCGAATCCGTTTGCCGGCCCCACCGGGCTCCCCTACCCTTTCCTCCGGCACCTCCCGGTGCGCAGGCAACGGCTACTTCCGCTTCCAACGGGGAGACGCGGGTTCGAATCCCGCCACCGCCGCTCGGCGGTGTCGACCAGCGGCCCAGGTCACCTTGGCCCGCGAGGGCCAGTCGCCGTCGCCGATTTGATCTCGGGAGGCGTCGGCACGCCGCACACCCGGTGCGCAGGCAACGGTTACTTCTCGGATCCGCGGGTTGGGGGTTCGAGTCCCCCGCACGCCCCGGCGTGCTAGCTCAACCGGAAAGAGCAGCGGGCACAAGTCCGTCGCCGACTTCGGTCTCGGGTGTGCGGTGTGCCGGCGGCTCCCCGCCTTCGACCGACACGGGGGACGTGATGGCCAGGTTCAACCTCAAGCTGCGCCGGCACCGGCCCGGGGCCGACCGCCCGGCCGCCAAGGCCATGACCGCCGAGGGCGCGCCGGGGTTCCTGCGCGGGCAGCGGGCCGAGCTGTTCCTGCTCGCGGTGTCCAACATGGTCGGCGCCGACACCTTCTACGAGGCCGCCGCCGACCGGGACGCCCGGTTCCGTGGGCTGGTCGCCGCCGTCGCGGTCGCCGACCCCGACTGGTTCGCGCGGTTCGTGCCGTGGCTGCGCACCGGCGCGCTGCTGCGCTCGGCGTCCGTGGTGGCCGCGCTGGAGGGCGCCCGGGCGCAGGTCGCGGCCGGGGTGCCCGGCTCCCGGGCGGTCGTGGGGGCGGCGTTGCAGCGCGCCGACGAGCCGGGCGAGGCGCTGGCGTACTGGCTGGGCCGCTACGGCCGGGCCCTGCCGAAGCCCGTCAAGCGGGGCGTCGCCGACGCCGTCGTGCGGCTCTACCACGAGCGCAGCCTGCTCAGGTACGACTCCGAGGGCGACGCCGTGCGGTTCGGCGACGTCATCGAGCTGACCCATCCGGTCGCGCGGGACGAGCGGCAGGGCGACCTGTTCCGGCACGCCCTCGACCGGCGGCACAAGCGCGACAACCCGCTGCCGGAGTCGCTGACCGTGCTGGCGGCCCGGGCCGGGCTGATGGCCCTGCCCGTGCAGCGGCGACAGGAGGTCACCGACCCGGCGGTGCTCGGCGCGGCCGGCATGAGCTGGGAGGCGCTCGCCGGCTGGCGGCAGGCCCCCATGGACGCCGCCGCCTGGGAGGCGATCATCCCGACCATGGGCTACCTGGCGCTGCTGCGCAACCTGCGCAACTTCGACCAGGCCGGCGTCGGCGACGCGGTCGCCGAGGCGGTGGCGGCGAAGCTGTCCGACCCGGGCGAGGTCGCGCGCTCGCGCGTGCTGCCGATGCGCTTCCTGTCGGCCTACAACGCCGCGCCGAGCCTGCGGTGGGCGTACCCGCTGGAGCGGGCGTTGCAGCAGGCGCTGGCGAACGTGCCCGCCCTGGACGGCCGCACCCTGATCCTGATCGACACGTCGGGGTCGATGAACAGCACGTTCAGCCGGGACGGCACGCTGCGCTGCTGGGACGCGGCGACCGTGTTCGGTCTCGCGCTGGCCGCCCGCGCCCGGGACGCGACGGTGGTGTCGTTCTCCCACGCCAGCCGGGTGTTCCCGGCCGTGACGGGCGAGTCGGTGCTGGCGGCGGTGCGCCGGTTCCGCGAGGGCGGCTACTTCTACGGCGGCGGCACCCAGACCGAGCAGGCGATCCGGCGGCACTACGCCGGGCACGACCGGGTGGTCGTCCTCACCGACGAGCAGGCGCACTGGCACGGCGCGCCCGACGTCACGGGCGCGGTGCCGGCCCACGTGCCGACGTACACCTGGAACCTGGTCGGCTACCGGGTCGGGCACGCGCCGACGGGCGGCAACCGGCACACGTTCGGCGGCCTGTCCGACGCCGCGTTCGCGATGATCCCCCTCGTCGAGGCCGGGTCCCACGACCGGTGGCCGTTCTGACGGCCCCGACGACGGGCGGGCCCCGGTCGATCGTCAGCGATCGGCCGGGGCCCGTCGGTTGAAGCGGCGGATCAGGCCAGGTCGAACCGGTCGAGCTCCATGACCTTGGTCCAGGCCGCGACGAAGTCGGCGACGAACTTCTCGCGGGCGTCGTCGCTGGCGTAGACCTCGGCGAGGGCGCGGAGCTGGGAGTTGGAGCCGAAGATGAGGTCGACCGCCGTCGCGGTCCACTTCACCTGGTCGGTGGCCAGGTCCCGGATCTCGTAGACGTGCTCCTCGGACTCCGACGCCTTCCACCGGGTGCCCGGGGAGAGCAGGTTGGCGAAGAAGTCGTTGGTGAGCACGCCCGGCCGGTCGGTGAGCACGCCGTGCGCGGTGCCGCCGACGTTGTTGCCGAGGGCGCGCAGGCCGCCGACGAGGACGGTCATCTCCGGCGCGGTCAGGTCGAGCATGTAGGCGCGGTCGACGAGCAGCACCTCCGGCTGGGTCTTCTCGCCCGGGCGCAGGTAGTTGCGGAAACCGTCGGCGCGCGGCTCCATGACCCGGAACGACTCGACGTCGGTCTGCTCCTGCGAGGCGTCGGTGCGGCCCGGCCGGAACGGCACGGTCACCTCGACCCCGGCGTCGCGCGCCGCCTTCTCGACGGCGGCCGAGCCGGCCAGCACGATCAGGTCGGCCAGCGAGATCTTCGCGCCGCCGGCGGAGTTGAACTCCTGCTGGATGCCCTCCAGGGTCGCCAGGACCGTCGCGAGCTGCTCGGGCTGGTTGACCTCCCAACCGCGCTGCGGTTCGAGGCGGATCCGCGCGCCGTTCGCGCCGCCGCGCTTGTCGGTGGAGCGGAAGCTCGCGGCCGACGCCCAGGCGGTGGAGACGAGCTGTGCGGTGGTGAGGCCGGAGGCCAGGACCTTGGCCTTGAGGGCGGCCACGTCGGCGTCACCGACGAGGTCGTGGTCGACGGCCGGCACCGGGTCCTGCCAGAGCTGGGCCTCGGGCACCCACGGGCCGAGGAAGCGGCTGACCGGGCCCATGTCGCGGTGGAGCAGCTTGTACCACGCCTTGGCGAAGGCCAGCGCGAACTCGTCGGGGTGCTCCAGGAAGCGGCGCGAGATCTTCTCGTACGCCGGGTCGACGCGCAGCGACAGGTCGGTCGTCAGCATCGTCGGCTTGTGCTTCTTCGCCGGGTCGTGGGCGTCCGGGATGATCGCCTCGGCGTCCTTCGCGACCCACTGCTTCGCCCCGCCGGGGCTGGTGGTCAGCTCCCACTCGTAGCCGAAGAGGATCTCGAAGAACCGGTTGCTCCACTGCGTCGGCTTGTCGGTCCACGTCACCTCGAGGCCGCTGGTGATCGTGTCGCCGCCCTTGCCGCTGCCGTGGGTGCTCAGCCAGCCCAGGCCCTGCGCCTCCAGCGGGGCGCCCTCGGGCTCGGGGCCCACGTGGTCGTCGGCGACGCCCGCGCCGTGCGTCTTGCCGAAGGTGTGGCCGCCGGCGATGAGGGCGACGGTCTCCTCGTCGTCCATCGCCATCCGGCGGAACGTCTCGCGGATGAAGTGCGCCGCCGCGGCCGGGTCGGCGTTGCCGCGCGGGCCCTCCGGGTTGACGTAGATGAGGCCCATCTCGGTCGCGCCGACGCCGGGCGTCATCTCCTTCTCGGAGGCGTAGCGCTCGTCGCCGAGCCAGGTGTCCTCCGGGCCCCAGAAGATCTCCTCGGGCTCCCAGACGTCCTCGCGGCCGAAGCCGAAGCCGAAGGTCTTGAAGCCCATCGACTCCAGGGCCACGTTGCCGGCGAGCACGAGCAGGTCGGCCCACGAGATCTTCTGGCCGTACTTCTGCTTGACCGGCCAGAGCAGCCGGCGGGCCTTGTCGAGGTTGGCGTTGTCCGGCCAGCTGTTGAGCGGGGCGAACCGCTGGCCGCCGTCGCCGGCGCCGCCGCGGCCGTCCTCGATGCGGTAGGTGCCCGCCGCGTGCCAGCTCATCCGGATCATCAGGCCGCCGTAGTGGCCGAAGTCGGCCGGCCACCAGTCCTGCGACGTGGTGAGGACGTCAACGATGTCCCGCTTGAGCGCCTCGACGTCGAGCTTGGCGAACTCCTGGGCGTAGCTGAAGTCGGCCCCCAGCGGGTTGCCCTTGGGCGACTGGGCGTGCAGGACCGACAGGTCGAGCTGGTTGGGCCACCAGTCCCGGTTGGTGCGGGGACGCCCGCCCGTCTTCGGCGTCGGCGAGTCGATCGCCGGGTTCTCGCTCTCGCTGCCCTGCGCGGTGACGGAGTCGTGCGCGACCGGGCAGCCGGCCGCCTCCTTCTTGTCCACGCCCTGGGCGCTGACGGGCGCGTTGTCCTGGGTGTCGCTCATCGGTTTCCTTCCGGACTGGCTGGTCACTGGGCGGTGCGTTGGGTTGGCTGGGCGGTGCGTGCGGTCGCGCAACCGGGGCAGGTGCCCCAGTAGACGACCTCTGCCTCGTCGACGTCGAAACCGTGATCGTCGGAGGCGGTGAGGCAGGGTGCATGGCCGACGGCGCAGTCGACGTCGGCGATCGCGCCGCAGGAGCGGCACACGACGTGGTGGTGGTTGTCCCCCACCCGGCACTCGTAGCGGGCGGTCGCCCCGGCGGGCTGGATGCGCCGCACCAGGCCGGCGTCGGTGAGCGCCCGGAGCACGTCGTAGACCGCCTGGTGGGAGACCGTGGGCTGGTCGGCCCGGACCAGGGCGATCACCGTGTCGGTGTCGACGTGCGGGTGGTCGCGCAGCGCGGCGAGCACCGCCAACCGGGGCCGGGTCACGCGCAACGAGACCGCCCGGAGCTGGGTCTCGAAGTCGGGCGTCACCCCCCGAACCTAGCCCACTGTTCTGGAATCAATCAAGTTTTCTGCCGACTCAACCCACACATTTCGCCACCGGCGGGGTCACGGACCCTCACCCCGAACGGGATCGTGCCCGATCGGGAACGAGTGGGGTGGTTCCGGCCAGGAGGCCACTCGTTCCGCGATCGGGCACGATCCCGCCCGCACCGCACACCCGCCGGGCTGCCCTCCCCCGAAGGCCGCCCGGCCGTCACGCTATCGGCGGCTCCACTGCTGGTTGGTCTGGCCGGTGCACGTCCACAGCACGAGCTTCGTGCCGTTGGCGGTGCCCAGGTTGTACGGGTCCAGGCAGAGGCCGGACTGCACGCCGGTGATGGTGCCGTTGGAGTTGACGTTCCACTGCTGGTTCGCCCCGCCGTGGCAGTCGTAGATCGTGACCAGGGTGCCCGGCGAGGTGCCGTAGCCGGCCGCGTCGAGACACTTGTTGCCGTAGACGGTCAGCGCCTTGCCGGACGTGTACGTCCACTGCTGGTTGGCGCCGCCGTGGCAGTCCCACAACTGCACCTGCGTGCCGTTGGTGGTGGTGGAGCCGGGGACGTCGACGCACCGCCCGGACAGGGTGCCCACGAGCGCGGTGCCCTGGCCGCTGCCGGTGCCCGGGTCGCCGATGCTGCCGGGCACCGACTGCAACGCGGCGTACCAGCGGGCGGCCATCTTGTCGTAGCCGCCGGCGGTGGGGTGGACGCCGTCGATCAGGTCGGCGGTGGTGAGGGCGCTCTGCATGTCGACCAGGCGCACCCGCTTGCCGGCGTTCACCTTGCTCTGCACGATGCCGGGGATCGCCGCATTGAAGGTGCGCGCGGCCGCCGCCTGGTTGCTGTTGGACAGCGTGATGATCTGCGCGACGAACACCTCGGCGGTGGGCACCGTGTTGGTGATCTTGTCGATCAGGCTGGAGAGCCGGTTCGGCGCGGTGCTCACGTTGTAGTTCTGGAGGATGTCGTTGGTGCCGATGTGCAGCAGGACGCTCTTCGGCCGCTGGGTGTTCAGCCAGCCGACGACGTTCGCGTCGATCTGGTCGATGCGCCAGCCGGGGTGCCCCTGGTGGTCGTGGTCGCCCAGGCTCGCCGGCCCGTTGAACTGCGACCCGACGAAGTCGACCGTGTAGCGGCCGGCGGCGAGGCGCTGCCACAGGCCGATGCGGTAGCCGCCCGGCACCTGGGTGCCCTCGGTGATCGAGTCGCCCAGCGGCATCACCCGCACCCCGCCGTTGGACTCCGCGCTGGCCGGTCCGGCCGGCGCGGCCAGCACCCCGGCGACCGCCACCCCGAACGCGGCGAGCGCCGCGAGCCACCTTGCCCTCGTTCGCATGGATTCCTCTCCCTGGATCGATCTCTGTCGTCGGTCACGGCCTGGTGCAGGTCGCCGCCGTCACGGGCTGGTGCAGGTCGCTGTCACGGGCTGGTGCAGGTCGGCGTCGGCGCGGGCGGCGTGCCGGAGCCGAGGAAGCCGAAGGTCGTCGAGCCGGCGGCGGCGAGCGACCCGTTGTAGGAGACGTTGCGCACGGTCGCCGTCGAGCCGCTGGTGCTCAGGGTGCCGTTCCAGACCTGGCTGATGCTCTGCCCGCCGCCGAGGTCCAGGCGGACGGTCCATCCGTTGATGGCGGCGCTGCCGGCGGTCACGGTGACCTCGCCCTGGAAGCCGCCGGACCACGAGCCGACGGTGCGGTAGGTCGCCGTGCAGGCGGCACCCGAGGGCGGCGGGGTGGTCGTCGGCGGCGGGGGGCTCGTCGGCGGGCCCGTGGGCGGCGGCGTGCTGGTGGGCGGGGTGGTGGGCGGCGACGTCGGCACGCCCGGCGGCACCAGCGGGCAGGTGGAGTTGTAGCGCGAGACGCCGGTGCTGTCCGCCAGCGGGCAGAGGAACTGCGTGTACCGCGTGTCGTTGTCCAGGAAGATCTTGAGCCAGGGGATCAGGATCCGCATCTCGGTGGGGTTCGGCCGGGTGAACGAGAGGTGGTCGTTGCCGGCCAGCTCCGCCCAGGCGTGCTCCACGGAGGCGGGCAGCGTGTTGTAGATGCCCTGCACGTACGACGGCGTGACCGTGCCGTCGTTCTGCCCGGAGATGAGCATCGTGGGCACCTTGGTGGTGGACATGTTCAGGCTGTTGCCGGGCGCGCCGGGCGCGAGACCGACGGCGGTCTTCAGCGAGGGCCGGCGCAGCGCCGCCATGAGCGTCCCGGCCCCGCCCGCGGAGTGGCCCATGACGCTCAGCCGGTTGGGGTCGACCCGGTTGCGCACGGGGCTGGACTGGGTGAGGTAGTCCAGCGCCGCGAGCAGCTGGGTGGCGCGGGCGTCGGCCCCGTCGTTGCGGCTGTTGGTCTCGATGCCGAGCACCACGAACCCGAAGGACGCCAGCCAGGGCCCCATCCAGGCTTCCTCGTTGGCGAACAGCGCGGAATAGCCGGGGACGATCGCCACCGCGCCCCAGGTGCCCAGGCTGGTGTCGGTCGGGTAGTAGACGTACCCGCCGTTGAAGCCGTTGCCCGGCGGCACGGTCGCCTGCGTCGTGGCGAACGGGCCCCGGCTGGCGGCGACGCTGGCCAGGGTCGGGTCCGGGCCCCGCTGGTACGGGTTGTCGGCGGCCGACGCCGCGCGCGGCGCGGTCATCGCCATCGTCAGGCCGAGGACCAGCGCGAGCGCGGCCGTCAGCCACGTGACGATGCGCAGCCGGGGCGCGGATGGCGCACGGCCCCTGACTCTCGGCGTCGAGGGCGCGTCTGCTGGCAGCTCCACTGGTTCCTCCTTCGATCAGGCAAGGCCCGCGTTCGGTGGAGGGGGTGCCCGTCCCTGCCCGTCCCGTGGCGATCCCCGGGTACGGGCATGGACCGCAGCCCCGGCCGACGTGTCGGGCGAGCTCGCGATGTTATCGCTCACATTACGTCCGTGATTCATGTCGGTCAATTAATCCGCACGGCTGAGCTGCCGGTGACGGTCCGTGGTCGACGGGTCCGGCGCTGTCGCGCACCCGGCCCGGAGGCGTCGGGCGCCGGTGCGCCGAGGCTGAGCCGGAACGCCCGGTCAGCGGCCTCCGCCGGCGTGCCGCCGGGTCGCGTGCAGCGACGCCAGCAGCCGCAGCCGGTCCGCGTCGGCGCTGCCGGGGTCGGCGGTGAAGACCAGCATGACCGGGCCGGGGTGGCCCGGCAGCGGGTACGTGTCCCAGTCCAGCACGATGTCGCCGACCTCCGGTACGCGGAAGGTCTTGGTGCCGCTGACCGATTCGCGCACGTCGTGCCGGGCCCACAACCGGCGGAACTCGGCGCTGCGGATGCTCAGCTCGCCGACGACGGCGGTGGCGCGCGGGTGGGTGGGGTCGGCGGCGACGGCGACCCGCATCATGCCGATGTAGTCGAGGGCCTGGCGCTCCCAGTCGGGACAGCTCCGTTGCCCGGTCAGCGCGTCGTCGAACATCAGCAGCAGCATGTTGAGCCGCTCGGGCGGATGTCCGTCCGGGTCGCCGAGCAGCGCGCGGGCCATCGGATTCCAGGCGAGCAGGTCGAGGTGCCGGCCCAGCACGACCGCCGGGGTGTCCAGCACCCGCAGCAGCCGCCGGGTGCCCTCCGGCACCCGCTCCGGGCCGTGGTCGCCGCGGGCGGGCACCGGCCGGCGGGCAGCGCGGGCCAGGGTGAACAGGTGCCGGCGTTCCTTCTCGTCGAGGCCGAGCGCGCCGGCGATCGCGGCCAGCACGTCGTCGGACGGGCGCACCTCGCGGCCCTGCTCCATCCGCTGGTAGTAGTCGGTGCTCAGCCCCGCCAGCAGGGCCACCTCCTCGCGGCGCAGCCCGGCCACCTTGCGCCGGCCGCCCGGCTCCAGGCCGACGTCGCGCGGGCGCAGCCGGCCGCGCCGGGCGCGCAGGAAGTCGCCCAGTTCGCGGGCGTACGGATGGCTCATGCTGCCAGTGTGGCGCGGCCCGGACCGCCGAGGGTAGGTCCGGCGAACCTAGGCAACCGGGAACGCCGGAGCCGGCCCGCGCCGCGCCTAGCGTCTGCCGCACCGACGCTTCGAGGAGCCGCAGATGACCGCATGGACCGCCGACCACATCCCCGACCAGCACGGCCGGGTCGCCGTCGTGACCGGCGCGAACTCGGGCCTCGGCCTGGTCACCGCCACCGAGCTGGCCCGCCACGGCGCGCGCGTCGTGCTCGCCGTCCGCGACACCGCCGCCGGCCGGGAGGCAGCCCGCCGCATCGGCGGCGAGACCGAGGTACGCGAGCTAAACCTGGCCTCCCTCGCCTCCGTACGCGCCTTCGCGGCGAAGTTGGTCGCCGACCACCCGCGCATCGAGCTGCTGGTCAACAACGCCGGAGCGGTGCTGCTCGGCCCCCGCCGCACCTCCGCCGACGGCTTCGAGCTGCACCTGGCCACCAACCTGCTGGGCCACTTCGCGCTGACCGGGCTGCTGCTGGACAGCCTGGCGGCGGCGCGGCAGGCCCGGGTGGTGAGCCTCAGCTCGCTCACCCACCGCACCGCGCGCCTGGACTTCGCCGACCTGATGTACGAGCGCGACTACCGGGGCTCCGCCGCCTACGGCCGGTCCAAGCTCGCCACCACGATCTTCGGCGTCGAGCTGGACCGGCGGCTGCGCGCCGCCGGGTCGCCGGTCGTCAGCGCGCTGGCCCACCCCGGGCTCAGCCGCACCAACCTGACCCCGCGCGCCTGGGAGCACCGGGGCCGGGCGGGGCGGGTGATCGCGCGGCTCGGCCTGCTGACGACCCAGTCGGTGGAGCAGGGCGCGCTGCCGCAGTTGCACGCGGCGACGGCGCCCGGCGTGCGGGGCGGCCAGTTCTTCGGGCCGTCCCGGCTGCGGGAGACGTGGGGGCCGGTCGCCGAGGCCCGGCTCGGCTCCGAGGCCGCCGACCCGGCGGCCGGCAGACGGCTCTGGGCGGCGGCCGAGGAGCTGACCGGCGTCAGCTACCCGGGGCGGTGATGCCGTCCAGGATGGCGGCCAGGTTGCGGTGGAAGGTCTCCTCGGCGTCGAGGTGCGCCCCGTCGACGACGAGCCGGGCGACGGTGGGATAGCGGCCGGTGGCCAGCATCCGGGTCAGGTAGGGCCCGTGGGCCGCCTGCCAGGCGGACACGTCGGTGCCGGTCGACCGGGCGGTGCGGCGCTCGGTGATCTCCCGGCGGAGCGCCCCGACGAGGAACGCGTTGAGGACGCCCAGGGCCCGTTGGAGGTCGTCGACGCCGCGCACGCCGGGGGCCTGGCTGAGCGCCGCCGCGTTCGCCTCGCCCACGGCGAGCGCGTGCGGGCCCAGGTGCGGTCGCGCGCCGAGCAGGTCGACGAACCATTCGTGCTCCAGGGCGGCGGCGCGGGTCCGGTGGGCGACGGCCAGCACCGTGTCGCGCCACCCGGGTTGCTGGCCGACCTCGGCGATCCGGGCATACACGGTGTCGACCATCAGGTCGAGCAGCTCGGATCTGTTGATCACGTAGTCGTAGAGGCGCATCGGGCCGACGCCGAGCTCCTTGGCGATCTTGCGGACCGACAGCCCGTCCAGGCCGTCCGCGTCGGCGATCCGGATCGCCGCAGCGGCGATCTTCGCCCGGCTCAGCGTCACCGAGGCCGCCCGGGGCTGAGGCTCGGGCCGTTCCCAAACGGGCAACGGCACGCTACCGTACGGTGTATCCATGGAATACAGCGTACGGCAAGGGAGCTGGCGATGCGAGTGGCGATAGTCGGTGGCGGCATGGGCGGGCTGACGTTGGCCCGGATCCTGCACCGGCACGGCATCGACGCGACGGTCTACGAACGCGACGCCGGCCGATCCGCGCGGGCCCAGGGCGGATCGCTCGACCTGCATCCGGAGTCCGGGCAACGGGCGCTGGCCGACGCGGGTCTCGCCGGGGGCTTCCGGGCGGCGGCGCGGCCGGAGGGCGAGGAACACCGCATCCTCGACCCGGCCGGGCGCACCCTCGTCCACCACCGGCCGTCGCCCGGCTCGTTCTCCGGACGCCCCGAGATCGACCGCAGCGTGCTGCGTGACCTGCTGCTCGACTCGCTCCCCGGCGACACGGTGGCCTGGCGACGCCAACTCGTCGCGGCGACGCCCCGACCCGCCGGAGGGTTCGACCTGGCCTTCGCCGACGGCCACCGCGCCGGCTGCGACGTCCTCGTCGGTGCGGACGGCGCACGCTCGGTCGTCCGGCCGCTGCTGACCGACGCGCGGCTGTCCCACGTGGCCACCGTCGTGGAGCTGGGCATCAGCGACGCCGCGCGCCGCCACCCCGACATCGCCGAGCTGGTCGGCCCCGGCAACTTCTGGTGCGTCGGCGCGAACCGGGTCCTGTCGGCACAGCGCCTCGGCGACGGCAGCATCCGGATCGGCGTCTCCCTGCGCGCGGACGACCGCCCCCTGGCCCACTACCGCAGCAGGCGCACGCTGCTGGAGCTGTTCGACGGCTGGGACCCTCGGCTCACCGCGCTCATCGAGGCGAGCGACGGCCCACCGCTGCCGCGCCGCATCGAGGCGATGCCCGCCGACGCCCGCTGGGCCCACCGGCCGGGCGTCACCCTCGTCGGCGACGCCGCGCACCTCATGCCACCGGTCGGCGAGGGCGCCAACCAGGCCATGCTGGACGCGGCCGAACTCGCCGCCGCGCTCGCCGCCGACCCCGCCGACCCCGACCGGGCGATCCGGGCGTACGAGGAGGCGATGTTCACCAGGATCCGGCCGATCGCCGAGATGTCCGCCCGGGTCCAGGCGATGATGCTGTCGCCCACGGCGGCCGACGACCTCGTCCGCTTCTTCACCCCACGACGCTCCGAGCCGGCACCCGCCACCTGACCCGCACATCCTGGCCTGCCGGCGAGCCGCTCCTCACCGAGGCCTGTCGTCGCCGGGCGGGACGTCGTCGTAGCCCTCTTTGCGCAACCCCGAGCGGTAGGCACGATCCAGCGCCAGCCGCATCAACCGCGTCGCCCCCGGGATCGCCCCGACCGCCTTCAACAGGAACGCGGGCGGGCCTCCCCGGGAGGTGGCCGCGTTGGCGGTGAGGTGTTCGCCCGCCAGCGCCATCAGGTCCGGCACCGTGCCGCGCGCGACGTGCGTGTCGCCGGCCCACATCCGGGAGCGGGCGATCGGGTCGTTGCCGGTCACCTCGGCGTGCTCGACGTCGACGACCAACGCCGCGTGTGGGGGCGTCCCGCGTAGCGCCATCGTCTCCAGCAGGGCCGGATCGTCGGTGATCACGCCCCGGCCGCGCACGTGCAGCACGCCGTTGCGGCCGGGGACGAGCGCGGCGAGCGAGAGCCGGTCGTCCCGCAACAGGTTGTGGAGCGTGTCGGCGCGTCTGTTGCCCCTGCGGTCCGGGATGACGAGCGTGCGGCCGTCCAGGATGCGCGCCACCGCCTGCCGGTCTCCGCGCGGGCTCGTGTCGCTCCCGCCTCGGGCGTCCCAGGTGGACAGGGCGAGGAACCGCGCGGCGGCCAGGAACCCGGCGACGCCGGGCTGGCACAGGGGCCCGTCCCCGGCGACCACGACGGCCGGCTCTGCCACGACGGGCCACTCGGCTGAGGCGGGCGACTCGGCCGGGCCGGGCGACTGCCACAGCCGGGACCGGAGGATGGCCTGCGCGCAGTGGACCCAGACCTCCTTGACGTCGACGGTCGTCGCCGCGCCCCTGCGGGCAGCCACCGCGCCGTTGACGCGCAGGACCTCCCCGACGCCCGGCAGCAGGAAGAAGAACGAGACGGGGCCGCGCGGTCCGCCCGGTTCCGGCAGGGAGAACGAGACCCGCGTGGGCGAGTGGACGCGGACGAACCCCGGTGTGCCGCCGACGAAGGTCGTCCGGCTGACGCCGTGGGCGTCCCGGTAGCCGAAGGCCGCGATCGGGCACCGGGCGAGGAGGGCGCGGCAGCCCTCGTCGAGGGCGTCGACCTGCTTGAGCATGACCATCGCCGCCGGGCGGCCGACGACCGCCTCCACCTCGTCCGCCGTCGTCAGCCGGTGGGGGGTGACAGCATCGTCTGTCCCTCGCATGGGAAGGTCCTCTCGGGCGGGGCGGAGCGGCCCGGATGCCGGGCAGCCGTCGGATGGAGGCTCGTCTCCGCACGGCCGACCCGCCATGATCAGGGGCTGCCGTTTTCGCAGCTCATGACACTATTGTGAGCAACAGCTCAGGTCCTTGGCTACTCGCTTTTCCGTCCTGGAAGGAGCCTGCGGATGGCCGCCGCCGAACGTCGTCTTCAGCCACGTCGCACGCCCCGGCAGGTGCGCGCCGAGCTCACCCGCAAGCGCATCCTCGCCGCCGCTGCTCACATTTTCGCCGAGCACGGCTACGCCGCCGGCACCACCAACCGCATCGCCGAGCACGCCCGCGTCTCCATCGGCTCGCTCTACCAGTACTTCCCGAACAAGGACGCCATCCTCGCCGCGCTGCTGGTGCAGCACATCGACCGCGGCGTCTGGACGCAGGCCGACCAGCTCGACCTGTCCGCCGGGAGCCTGAAGGCGCTGGTGCGGGCGCTGGTCCGCGACGCGATCGACCACCACGACGACGACCCCCAGTTGCTCCGCATCATGATCGAAGAGGCGCCCGCGTCGAAGGAGCTGCGCGACGCGATCGACCGGCACGGACGGACCCGCGTCGCCCAGGTGCGCGACCTCCTCGCCCGGCACCCGGACGTCACGGTCCGGGACCTCGACACCGCCGCCGAGCTGATCACCTTCACCGTGGAGATCAACACCCACCGGCTCATGGCCGGCCCCCGGGCCATCCCGGTCGAGACGCTCGAAACCGAGCTGGTCGACATGATCACCCGCTATCTCCGCGGCGACCGACAGCCGTAGCTGCGCCGGCACGGTTCTGCGCGGCGGCCGGGAGCCGACCGGCGTCACCCGCCGGTGAACTCCGGGGCGTGGTCGGTGGCCCACTGGCGGAAGGCGCGCGCCGGCCTGCCGAGCAGGTCGGCCACGGTGGAGGTGACGTACGCCGGGCGTCCCGTCGCGGCCCGCCACGCGGCCAGGAGCATGTCCACGGCCGGGCGCGCGGCCTCCGGGGCGGCGCGCCGGAACTCGTCGGGTGGCATCTCCTCGAACGTGAGCCGGCGGCCCAGCGCTTCGCCGACGATGCGCACCTGGTCGGCCTGGGTGAGCGACTCGGGGCCGGTCAGGACGTGGTCGCCGCCGACGTGCCCGCCGTCGCGCAGGATCCGCGCGACGACCTCGGCCACGTCGCGGTCGTCGACGGGGGCGGTCTCGGCCGCGCCGTACGGCCACCGGACCACGCCGTCGCCCCGGATCGCGGCGGCCCACCACGACAGGGCGTTCGACGCGAACATGCCCGGCCGGACGATCGTCGCGTCGAGCCCGGCGGCCGCGATGAACTGCTCGTTCCCGGCGTGCAGCGCCGCCATCGGGTTGGGCTGCTGGAAGAACGGGTGCGGGGTCCGGTGCGGCGCGGACAGGTAGACGACCCGTGGCGCGTGGGCGGCCAGCCGGTCGACGACGGCCGGAGCGGTCTGCGGCGGGGCGGTCCAGACCAGGAAGACCGCGCCGACGCCGGGCAGCGCGGCGTCGAGCGACCCGGGCACGGTGAGGTCGCCGGTGACGACCTCGACGCCGGCGGGCAGCGTCGCCGCCGCGTCCGCCCGCCGCACGAGGGCGCGGACCGGCACGCCCGCCCCGGTCAGCCGGTCGACCACGGCGCGGCCGATGCGCCCGGTCGCCCCGGTGACCAGCACCGGCGGCCCTGTGGTTGTCACGGTGTCAGCGTGTCCCATGACGCCATCCAATCGTTACCAAGTTACGAAAGCAACCCGGTAACAAAGGTTACGCTGGCGCGGTGAGCGAGCCGGTCGGGCTGCGGGCCCGCAAGAAGGCACGAACCCGGGACGCGATCGCCGACGCGGCGATCTCGCTGTTCCTGGCGCGCGGGTTCGACCAGGTGTCCGTGTCCGACATCGCCGCGGCGGCCGAGGTGTCGAAACCCACCCTGTTCCGCTACTTCCCCACCAAGGAAGACCTCGTCCTGCACCGCTTCGCCGACCACAGCGGCGAGGCCGCGCGCGTGGTCCGCGCCCGCCGCCCCGGCACCCCGCCGATCGCGGCCCTGCACCAGCACTTCCGCGCCGGCCTCGACCGCTTCGATCCCGTCACCGGCCTCAACGACCACCCCGAGGTGGTGGCGTTCCACCGGCTGGTGTTCGGCACCCCGAGCCTCGCGGGGCGGCTCCTGCAATACCTGCGCGACGACGAGGACGCCCTGGCCGCCGCCCTCGACCCCGGCGTCCGGGGCCGGCTGCTGGCCGCCCAGGTGATCGCCGTGCAACGCGTGCTCGCCCGCGCCAACTGGCAGAAGATCGCCGCCGGACGCACCGCACGCGACGTACACCCGGAGGCGGCCGCCGACGCGGACCTGGCCTTCGCCCAGTTGGCCCGCGCCACAAACCACCTCTAACCAGCCCCCCTCGCCCCCCCTCGCCCCCCCTCGCCCCCCTCGCCTCCCTCCCCCCGCCCCGCCCTCCCCCTCGCCGCGTCGATCTTGCACTTTCGGCCCCTCAGAAGCCCGCTTCACCCCTTTTGCCGGGGCCCCAACTGCAAGATCGCCGGTCAGTCAGCGTCGGCCCGGACGAGGAGTGACGGGACCGCGGAGTGACGGGCCGCGCGCCGGCCCCGGGGGGGGTGTCCCTATGGGTTTCGTCAAGCGGTGGCGGGGCTGGTGGGGCGTGGTTGGTAGGGGATCTTGTTGCGGAGCATGGCGTGGAGGACGTCGCAGCGGCGGCGGGCGAGGCAGATGAGGGCGGCGTTGTGGCGTTTGCCTTCGGCGCGTTTGCGGTCGTAGTAGGCCCTGCTCACGGGGTCGGCGAGGGCTGCGAAGGCGGCGAGGAAGAACGCGCGTTTGAGGTTCTTGTTGCCGCCCCTTGGCGGGTGTTCGCCGCGGATGCTGCTGCCGGATCGTCGGGTTACCGGTGCCAGGCCGGCATAGGCGGCGAGGTGGCCGGGGGTGGCGAAGGCGGTGCCGTCGCCGACTTCGAGGAGGATCCGGGCTGCGGTCCTGACGCCGATGCCGGGCATCGAGGTCAGGACCGGGGCAAGAGGGTGCGCATCAAGCATCCCCTCGACCTGAGCGCCGATCTGGTCACGCTGGCGCAGAGTCTCGCGGAGGCTGTCGGCGAGGCGAGGCAGGATCGTCTCGGCCGCTTGGGTGCCGGGAACGGTGACGGTCTGCTCGTCCAGGGCGGTCATGATCTGCTCGACGAGCCGTTCACCCATGCGGGGTGCGTGTGCTGTGGCGATCGAGGTCAGTTTGCGGCGGCCGGCTTTGCGCAGCCCGGCGGGTCCTCCGCAACGGGACAGCAGCTCCAGTACCGCTTTGTGGTGCACCTTAGGGCCGAGGACTCGTTCCAGCGCGGGGTGGATCTGCGTCAGCAGGCCCCGTATCCGGTTCGATATCCGGGTGGCTTCGCCGGCGAGGTCGTCGTCGAAGCCGACGAGAACTTCCAGCTCAGCCAGGGTCTCGTCGCCGGTGTCGACCCGCCGCAGCGTGTGCGGCAGGGTACGAGCCGCGTCAGCGATGACGTACGCGTCTCTGGCGTCGGTCTTCGCCGAACCTGGGTGCAGGTCAGCGATCCGGCGCATCGCCAGCCCGGGCAGGTAGGCCACCTGATGCCCGCACGCCCGAGCCACCGCCACCGGCAGGGCACCGATCGAGGCGGGTTGGTCGACCACGACCAGGACCTGGCCGTGACGGGAGAGTTTGTCGAACAGTTGCCGCAGCCGGGCCTCGGTGTTCGGTAGCGGCGCGTCGTGCAACCGTCTGCCGTCCGGGGTCAACCCGACCGCGTGGTGATCACCCTTGCCGACGTCCAAGCCGAGGTAGACACCGTATCCGTCGTGCACCACACCCGCCTCCACGCATCACTCGTGGCCCCGGCCGCAGTCTGGGCGTCGGACTGCCGGCAGCCACGTTACGAAGAGACCTACCCCAACACGGGGCGGCCGTGTCCCTATCAGCGGTCCGCCGACGCCACCCGACCCGGCGACAACACCCCCCGGATCATCGAAACGACAGGGGCAGGAAGTCATACCGGGCCGGGCGACCGAGGGTCCCCGACTGGGGACGATCAAAAAGGTAACGGGTGGGCTGCGGCGTGCCACAGGTGGACCTGGGTGGCGGCATGGAGGGCGGCGCGGGCGGCGGGCAGTCCGGCGTGCGGCAGGTCGGGCAGCGACGCCGGGGGCGGGTCGGTGGTCGCGCAGGACCCAGCGGGCGGTGAGGATGAGCCGGTTGCGGATCTGCGCCAGGGACGGAAACGGCGCGGTCACGCCCAGGCCACCCCGAGGGCGGTGGCGAGCCGGACTGCCGTGGCCGGGGCGTGCGGGTCGCGTACGTCGACAGCGCCTCCCGGATCCCCTCCACGCCCTCGATCCGCTCCGCCACCTCCGCGGGCCAGGCGTCGCGACCCGGCAGCACCGCCGCCTCGATCCGCAGCACGGCGGCGACCTCGTGCAGGGTCGACACCCTGTCCAGGGACCGGACGCCGGGTTGCATGGCGCCGGCCATAGCGGCGAGTCCGTTGAGTTGGGATGTCGGTCGACACGGCGGCCGCCGATGATGACGGTGTTACCCCGTTACCGCAGCCGTACGGCGAGGCCGAGTCCGATGCCGGAGGTGGCGCCGGCGATGAGGATGGTGGTGCCGCTGGTTTTCCTCCGCCCGGTGCCGTTCAGTGTCCGGTGGAGTAGAGGTTGATGAGGTTGCCGTCGGGGTCGCGCAGCAGCATCGATCGGTAGCCCCACGGTTGGGTGGTGGGTTCCTGGACCCAGTCGGTGACCTGCTCGCTCAGGCGAACGCGTTCGGCGTCTACGTCGTCGACCTCGAATTCCAGGATCGCGGATCGGTTGGCGGCGGCTTCGGCCGCGAAGTTGTTGTGACGCTTGACCGCCGCGCTGGCGGCCAGCGCGATGATGCTGCCGTCGGTGTGCAGTTCGGCGTAGTCGTCGGGTCCGAAGGGGGTCACCGGCGCGGTGTTGGTGAGTGCGGAGTAGAAAGCGGTCAGGGTGGGCAGGTCGTCGGTGATGAGGCGGACCGAGGCGAGCTTCATGGCGTTCTCCTGGCTGCTTTTCAGCGGGCCGGACCGTCCGGCCCCGAGAAACAGTACGCTACCGTAGCGTAGCGTTTCTCGGGTGCAGAGATAGGGAGATCACCACGTGGACCGATCCGGGGACGCCGCCGATGTCCGAGTCCAGCGGTCCAAGGCGGCGGTGCTGGCCAAGACGTACGAGTTGCTGACGTCCGGTGGCATCGGCGGTGTCAGCATCGACGAGGTGTCGCGCCGCTCGGGGGTGGCCAAGACCACGATCTATCGCCACTGGCCATCGCGGGCCGCGCTGCTGGTCGAGGCCTGCTCGACCATCGGGTCGGCGCCTCCGGTTCCCGACACCGGCAGCTTCGGCGCCGATCTCGCCGCGCTGACCGAGGAGCTGGCCGAGCAGCTACGCAGCGCCCGCTGGGCGGCGGTCCTGCCCTCCATCGTGGATGCCGCCGAGCGCGAGCCGGAGCTGGCCGGGCTTCATGCGGATCTGCACGCCCGCTTGATGGCTCCATTCGGTGCGGTGACCGAACGCGCGCGAGCCCGGGGCGAACTCGCCGCAGACAGGGAACCGGCCGACGTCACCGCCGCCATCGCCGGCCCGCTGTTCTACCGCCGCTGGTTCTCCCGCGAACCACTCGACGCCGCATTCGTCCGGCGCGTCGTCGAGGACGCCCTCGGCCACCTCAGCGTCCGGCCCCACTCGACCTGAAAGGGCACAACTGCAAGATCGCCGGTCATCCACCGTCGCCGGCCCGGCGCGGGGCATCCCCGTCGGGTTCCGGGGGCTGGGCTGTCGGGTGCCACAGGTGCACCCGCGTGGCGGCGCGGAGCACGTGGCGGGCGGCGGCGGCCGGCGGGCAGTCCGCCGTACGGCAGGTCGGGCAGCGGCCGTCGGAGGCGGGTCGGTGCTCGCGCAGGACCCAGCGGGCGGTGAGGATGAGCCGGTTGCGGATCTGCGCCAGGGACAGGAACGGCGCGGTCATCCTCAGGTCACCCCGAGCGCGGCGGCGAGCCGGACGACCGTGGCGGGGGCGTGCGGGTCGCGGGCGACCTGGGCCACGATGTCGCGGGCGGCGGGGCGGTGGCGCACCTCCGCCGGCGCGACGCGGTCGGCCTCGACCAGCGTGCGGGCGGCGCGGGCCGGGTCGCCGGCGTGCAGGTAGGCGCGGGCGGCGTCGAGCAGGTGCGCCGCCCGGTGCTCGGCGGGCAGCCACCGCCACCCGTCCCGCGCGAGGGTCTTCTCGTGCCAGGTGACGGCGTCGTGGGCGTGGCCGAGGTCGAGGGCGGCGGCCACCCGGGCCAGGTCCACGGCGGTCGGCCCGAACGCGGTCCGATGGTGGTCGTGGCCGTCGCCGACCCGGGCGGCCATGCCGGCGGCCTCGTCGAGCAGGTCGGCGACCGTGCGGTCGTCGCCGTGGCGGGCGGCGGCCAGGGCCCCCTGCACCAGCAGCGCCCCGCACAGCGACAACTCCGCCGGTGCCGCGTCGTCGGGGCCGGGCGGGGCGATCCGGTACGCGGCGGCCAGCGCCGTCGACAACGCCGCCCGCACCCGACCCGAGGCGCGCAACACCTGGCCGAGCTGCACCGTCGCGCCAGCCACCAACACCGGATCGCCGGCCGCCGTGAGCATCGCCCGGTCGGCGACCAGCCAGGCAAGCTCGGCCTCGCCCAGCTTCACCAGCAGCGACGTGGTCAGCCGGTACGTCTCCACCACCGTCGCCCGACCCCGCCCCGGATCGTCGGCGTGCGCGCGTTGCGCCCCGGCCAGCAGCTCCGGCAGCAGCTCGGCCACCCGCGGATACCGGCCATGCTGAAAGGTGATCCAGGCATGCCCGACATCCCGCGCCACCCGGTCCGCCGGCACCCCCGGGCAGCCGACCACCGGGCGTCCCACCGCCATGTCGTACGTCGACAGCGCCTCCCGGATCCCCTCCACGCCCGCGATCCGCCCGGTCACGTCGGCAGGCCGGGCATCCCGGCCCAGCAGCACCGCCGCCTCGATCCGCAGCACGGCGGCGACCTCGTGCAGGGTCGACACCCGGTCGAGGGACCGCACACCCCGCTCGACCTTGTCCACCCAGCTCTTCGACTTGCCCAACCGATCGGCGAACACCTGCTGCGACAACCTCCGCCGCCCCCGCCAGTACGCGACCCGCCGGCCGACCGGCAGCGGCTCAAGGCTGTCCACGACGCCACCGCCGGTCGGGCACCGCCTTGGTCGTCTCCTCGGCCGGTATCCGCTCGGCCTCCGCCTGCGCGAGGAGTCGTTGCTTGGCGGCCTCGTGCTCGGCCGCCTGGATCTGCTCACCCCGGCTCTGCGCCGGATCCCGCTCCTCACCGTGCACCTGCTCCTCCTTGGAATGCTCATCGGGACCAGCCGAGAAACCGTTGGTACAGGTGGCCGGAGGCGTGGATGCCCGGTCGCGGGGCTGCGCCGGACATCCACACCAGCGAGGACGCCCACAGCGCCAACCGGGGGGAACGCCCTCCTCCGCAACCTCCCATAGGTACCGTTGGGTAGTCAAGGGCTGGCGTAGGTGGTCTACTCGTGTTGCCAACCGAGGGGAACACCGTGCCACCGCGTTACCGCTACGAGCAGATTGCCGACAACCTCGCCGAACGCATCGCGACCGGCGAGTTTCCGCCAGGCTCCAAGCTGCCCAGCCGCCGCGAGTTGATCGAGCACTACGGCGTGACGGAGCCCGTCATCGACCGCGCCATGCAGGTGCTACGGATCAAGGGGATGACCGAGACACTGCCGGGCGTGGGCGTTTTCGTGGCCGAATAGGGCTCACTGGCACCCGGGACGCCGGGAGGCACCCGCTTCTCCTGCCCGATTCTGCCCACCCTTGCCCTCGACCGGACCGACGTCACCCATTCCCCACCTACGCTGGCCACTCGGCCGGCGGGGCGCGTCATCGTGTCCAGTTACTTGCGACTAGCGAACCGGCTCCAGGTGGCGACGCTTGAAGACCTGCAAGGCCGAGATGGGGAGAAAGTGGGTCACCTTCGCGGCATTGACGAACTGCTCATCACTCCTAGCGAAGCGGGCATAGACATCGCCAGGGATCTCAGCCTCTACCCGCCGATCGCTGCCACTCAGCAGCGCCATCCGAGACCATGCTCGAAGCCGGAGAGTTGCCGCCAGGTTGCCTCCAGGAGGGGAGAGAAATCGCGCTACGTTTGACAAAGCCCGCGCCCGCCCACCTAGTCCGGGCGAGGCGGCTTCGTCGCATCCGGAGCTACTTCCTCTTCTCCCAGGTGCCGCAATCGTTCGTCTCGAAGTCCTGCCCCTTCCTCAGCACCACAGTCGGGCGGCCCCCTCCCGGGATGTCGTTGGCAATGATTTTCTCCCCGTTGCTGCCGCTCTTCGTGATTGCCCAGTAGCAGTCGGAGGGCACTTGGGCGGTCACCCGGTACGTGCCAGCTGGGAAGTCGAGGCCAACCGTCCAGGTACCATCGTCGATGGTCGGCGGAGGGGGCGGTGGAGGCGGTGCCGGCTTCGTCGTAGCCGAGGGTGAGGCAATCGATGGGGATGGGCTCGGGGTGGGCACCTGCCAGGTGGCCCGCCCTTGAGCGTAGACGCAGTTGTAGGTGCGGCCGTCGTCGCCGACGGCTGATGCATTCGTGTTCTCGCAGAGGTAACCGATTCCCACACGGCTGTACCTCGGACTGGGGGTAGTAGAGGTAGACACCTCAGGATCGGAACTGGCGCGACCGGCCTCGTAGGAGCCAACAGCGATCGCGAGGACTGCGACGGTGGCTCCGCAGGTGATCAGGGCCTGACGCTTGCGCGCGTTCGGCTTGCCGTTGACGGCCGGGGAGGCGTGGGCATGCCGGGCACCGTAGCGGCCAAGCGGCCCGATCCGGTGAGAGCGTCAGGTAGCCGACTAGACGTGATATTCGGCGCGGTTGGGTGTCCTTTCGATCGGGCTGCGATTCCACGACCTGCGCCGCTCCTACGCGATGTGGCTCGCCTCCGACAGCGTCCCGATCAACGACGTCGCCAAGGTGATGGGCCACGAAAAGATATCCGCCACCATCAACCGATACACCCACTCGACCAGCGGACGTGGCCGCCGAGTGCTGGCGTCGTTGGGCGCCTACCGCTGCCGGGACCGTAGAACGAGTCTTGTGCAGGAGGTCGAGGCAGCCGGTAAAACCGAGGGCCTTGATCTCCTCGACAAGGTGCTTGATGCCAACGCCGGGGTCCTCGGCCCGGCGTTGGCGTAGGTGTTCGCGGTAGGGTCGACGGGGCTGGCACGGTACTTGGTCGGGCCGGTAGACGCTCCGTCACCACCGAGTGTGAGACAGGGGCCGCTTGTTTGACAGAACCGCCGTTTTGGTGCTGGCGGCCTCGGCATGCCGGGCGGTGATCTCAGATGGTCACTTCCCAGGTGGCGGTCAGGGGGCCCAGAAAGGGTTGAGTGATCCAATCTTCGTGCAGGGGATGCGAGGTTTGGCGTTGCCAGGCCGCCCACCAGGAACCGTGAGAGAGGAGGTTCCAGCGTGGGTCGGCTTGGAGGAAGTCGAGAAGGCCCAGGCGCACCGATGGGGCGTTGAGGTTGTCCAGCACTACTATCCCGCCGGCTCGGAGGCGTTGAGAGGTGTAGAACCAGTCGATTATCGGAACGGGAAAGCCGTGGCAGCCGTCTATGAAGACCAGGTCCAGCGGAGTTCGGTTCAGGGTCGGCAGGACGAACTGGGAGAGGCCCAGCTCTATCCGGAGGCTGGAAGCGTCTATGCCGCGGGATTCCAGGTAGGCGGATAGGTGTTCCTTCTCCTGCGGGGATGGCGTGATGCAGGTGTGGTCGCACTGCCATAAGGCGAAGAGTGCCGTAGATACACCCAGACCCGTTTCCAGGGTTCGGGTTCCTGGCGGGCAGTGCTGGGCCATGAACTCGTAGCACGCCTGCTCGGTGCGCCAGACGCCGTCCGGTGGGTCGCCGGGATTCCCGGCGGTGGTGGGGTGGACCGAGGGTGGGTCCGCGAGGATCCGGGTCACTTGGCCAAAGGCGTCGTCGAGCATGGCGGCTCCGCAGGCGAGTGGCGATTCTAGGTCACCGTCATTCAAGCGGGTGGAAAGCAAATTTTGAGAGTGCTTCCGGGCTCTCTAGGGAGTTTCCTAGATCCACCTACGGGCGATTGCCTCAGGGCGGGCAGTCGCGGTAGAAATGTCGAGCGGCAGGGCCGCAACGCCACTGTGGAGCGCCGTGTCCGGCTATCAACGCCGTGCCGGGAGGAATCCCAAAAGCCGACTATCGCATGTGCTGATGTGACGATACGCGGCTAAGGTCTCGTTGTAGCCAACGGGATCGTCGAGGGCCGAGAACGGCGGCCGGCTGATTGATCACTCGGACTTGTGCGGATCAGGACGAGGCGACAGGCCAGCCGCCGGTGCTGCCGCCGTACACAGCGTTGGCGATGGTCTTGTGCGCTGTACGGCAGAATCCAGCCTCTGATGTGCTCGGCTGGGGGTCGGCGACCGCGGAGCGCTACCAGAACGGGCTGAAACCCCGATCGCTCAGAGACGGTAGCCACTCAGGCCAGTCAGCCAGGAACAGCAAGGGGGCATGCCCACATTCGGACATGCCCCTTGGCCTGGTGGGCGATACTGGGATCGAACCAGTGACCTCTTCGGTGTGAACGAAGCGCTCTCCCGCTGAGCTAATCGCCCTCAGCGACGATGACTCTACCTGATCGAGGGACCGGACCGCGAATCCGGGGTCAGTGCGTCGCGAGGTAGTGCAGCACCCCTGCCACCAGGTCGATGCCGAGGCTGTACTTGAGCGACAGCCAGACGACCGTGGCGACGAAGACGAGGCCCACCGACCCGAGGACGAGGCGCACGGGCAGTGACCGGCTGGTGGCCCACCGGGTCCAGGCGTGCACGTGCCGGCGGGTGAAGGCGAGCAGCCGGCGGGCCCAGTGGAACTCGACGGCCCAGACGCCCAGCCCGGCGATGACGAGCAGCCAGCCGGGGCCGGGCAGCGGGATGAGCGCGATGCCGACGGTGACGACGATCGCACCGGCGACGGCGATGAATATCTTGAGGGCGACGCGGCCGGTGGGGTTGGCGCGGATCAGGTCGAGGGTGGTGGCGACGCGCTGCCGCAGGCGGCCACCGCGCCGTTCGGCGACGGCTGTCCCACCCCCGGTCGGCGCGTCGCCGGGTGTTCCCGGGCCGCGCCGGCCACGTTGCTGCTTCGGCACTGCGTACCCCCGCCTTTCGGCTGCCCGGACCCCGCCGTTCGGGTTTCCGGACCGGGCCGCGACATCCACTGAGGATCGGTTCGTGGTCATTTCGTCCCCCAGTGTCGTCGCGGCCCGTCACTCCATCGGACCACTGGACGTTACCGGAGTAAGTCGACGTCTGAACCAACCCCGACGCCGGGCGGGATCAAGCATTGGGCAAAACCGGATATCGTACAAGAATTTTCACATTCTAACGGCGTTTCCGACCCTCTTCCCACCACAGGGTGAAGTCAGCGTATGGCGGAGCGTAGCCAGAGGTAGCACCTGAGTATGGGGAAAGCGGGACACGCGCGTTCCGCAGCGGTGCCGGGGGGAGAACGTCCATGAGTGTCATCCGACCGACGACCGTAGAGGTCGAGACGTCGCTAAGGCTCGTCGCGCCTGACGCCACCGCCTTGCCGGTGCGTGCCAGCCTGCGTTACGACCCTGCTGACCCGTATGCGGTCCATGTCCTGTTCCATGCCGAATCGGCCGGCGGCGAGGCGGTGAGCTGGTCGTTCGCCCGCGAGCTGCTGGTCACCGGCCTCGACGAGCCGGCCGGCATCGGCGACGTGCGGGTCTGGCCGTGGGCCACCCCGCGCGGGGACTTCGTCGCGCTGGCGCTGTCGTCCCCGGACGGCAACGCCCTGTTCGAGGTGCCGCGCAGCGTCCTGGTGCGCTTCCTGCGGCGCACCTACGTCGTCGTCCCGCGCGGCCGGGAGGCCGACCACCTGGACGTCGACACGGCGGTGACCCGGCTGCTCGCCGGTCGCTGACCACGCCGCACCCGGGGCCGCGCGGATCTGCCGAGTCCGCGCGGCCCCGGGCTGTCACCGACCATGGGGTACGCGCTGCGCGTTCAGCCGTGCGTCGTGACCCCGCCGTCGACGGGGATGACCGCGCCGGTCAGGTAGGCACCGGCCCGCGACGCCAGGTAGATGGCCGCGCCCGCCATGTCGTCGGGGCGACCGATGCGGCCCAGCGGCACCTGCTTCTCGATGGCCGACCGCGCCTGCGGGTCGTCCAGGGCGAACGCCATCATCTTGCTCTCGAACGGGCCGGGCGCGATCGCGTTGACGGTGATCTGCTCGCCGGCGAGCTGGTGGGCGAGGCTGCGGGTGAGCATGTGCACGGCCGCCTTCGTCGCCGAGTACGCGTAGACCTCCAGCCACGGCACCCGGATCCCGTCGATCGAGCCGATGTTGATCACGCGGGCGGGGTCGTCGGCGCTCGCCGCCGCCCGCAGCTCGGGCAGCAGGGCGGTGGTGAGCCGGAAGACGGCCTTGACGTTGACGGCCCACAGCTTGTCGAAGGCGCTCTCCGGGTACGTCTCCAGCGGCGCGCCCCAGGTCGCCCCGGCGTTGTTGACCAGCACGTCGAGCCGGTCCGTCCGCTCGCGGACGGCGGCGGCCAGCCCGAGCGCGCCCTCGTCGCGGCTGAGGTCGGCGGGGATCGCCTCGCAGCGGCCCTCGGCCGAGAGCTCCTTGGCGACGGCCTCGCACACGTCGGCCTTGCGGGACGAGATGACCACGTGCGCGCCGGCCCGCACGAAGCCCCGGGCGATCATCAGCCCGATCCCCCGCGATCCGCCGGTGACCAGGACCGTCTTGCCTTCGACCGAGAACAGATCTGTCATGCCCATCCCCTCGCTGTTCGGCGGGCCGCCGGGCACCCGCCGGACCCGGGCACTACCGATCGGTAACGTAGCCCGCCGGCCGCACCCCGACAAGCCACCGTCCCGCCGGACGCCACGCCGGGGCGCGCCGCAGGGCCAGGTGGCGACCCTGACAGTCCCGTCGGGATGCGACCGTCCCGCGCGCGGGATACCGTCGCAGGCGATGATCCCCTCCGGTCAGCCTTCCCCGGCGTCCCGCGCCGACGCCGCCTCACCCCGACCCGACGACATCACGACGCTCGCCCTCGGCGACCTCGCCGGGGACGCCGACTGGCGACGCCCGGTCCTGCTCGACGCGGACCTGGTCGCCCTCGTCACCGGCGGCCACGGCACCGCCGAGCTGGACTTCCGGCCGCTGCCCTGCCGCACCGGCACGCTGCTGCGCCTCCGCCCCGGCCAGGCGCTGCGGTGCGAGGGCGCGCGGCTCGACGCCGTGGTGGTGCGCTGGACGGCCCGCGCCCTGCGGGGCCTCGACGTCGACGCCGCCGACGACGTGCCCGCATTCCGGCAGCTCGTCGGCGACGACGCCGACGTGGTGCGCGCCGAGGTGGCCCAGTTGGTGACGGACTGCCGGCGACAGCCGGACGTGCCCGCCGCCCGCGCGCTGCTGCGCCACCAGCTCGCCGTGCTGCTGCTGCGGCTCGCGCTGCTGCCGCCGGCCCCGCCGGGTGGGGACGCCCCCGGGGGCGGGCAGCGCACCGAGAATGCCACGTTCCGCCGGCTCCGCCACGAGGTCGAGCGCGGCTATCCGCACACCCGGCGGGTGGAGGACTACGCGGCCCGGATCGGCTGCTCGGTGCGTACCCTCACCCGGGCCTGCCTGGCGGCGACCGGGCGCAGCGCGAAGCAGGTGATCGACGACCGGGTGGCGCTGGAGGCCAGCCGGCTGCTCGCCGCGACCGACGAACCGATCGCCCGGATCGGTCGCCGGCTCGGCTTCCCGGAGCCGACCAACTTCGGCCGCTTCTTCACCCGCGAGGTGGGCCTGAGCCCGGGCGCGTTCCGGGCGGCGCGGGGCGGTCCGCCCGGTAACGGCCGCCCACCGGCCCGGCGGGGGTGACAGGGCGGGCATGATGAGTGGGTGCAGATCTCCGCGCGCGGCGACTACGCGGTACGGGCGGCCCTGAGCCTGGCCACCGCGTACCCTTCCCTGCTGTCGACCCAGGCCATCGCGGCGGAGCAGGACATGCCCCGCAAGTTCCTGGAGGCGGTCCTGGCGGACCTGCGCCGGGCCGGGCTGGTCCGGGCCCAGCGGGGCGCCGAGGGCGGCTACACGCTGGCCCGGCCACCGAAGGAGATCACGATAGGGGCGATCCTGCGCGCGGTCGACGGCCCGCTCGCCGGGGTGCGGGGCATGCGCCCCGAGGAGACCAGCTATGACGGGGCGGCGGAGAACCTGCCCCGGCTCTGGGTGGCCGTGCGGGCGGCGGTGCGGCAGGTGGTCGACGAGGTGAGCCTGGCGGAGATGGCCAGCGGGCGGCTGCCGGGGCACGTGCGGCGGCTGATCGCCCGCCCCGACGCGTGGGAGCCCCGCTGACCCCGGGGGCCGGACTGCACTGAAGGCGCACCGGGCTGGCGCACCGCCGATGCGGCGCTGGCGCACCACGACGCGCCCCGCCGCTGACGCGCCGCGACCCCGGACCCGCGCCCCGGCGGGGTCAGGCCGCGCTGAACGCGCCCCGGTCGCGCAGCGGCGGAGCGCCGTGCCGCCCGCCGCCGAGGGCCAGCGGCGCGGCGATGACGACGGCGTGGTCGCCCGCCGGCACCCGGTGCGTCACGCGGCAGAGCAGCACCGCGAGCGCGCCGTCGACCAGCGGCACCCCGAACGGGCCGGGTGACCAGCCAGGGCCCGCGGCGAACCGGTCGGGGCGGCCGGCGGCGAGGGCGCGGGCCGCGCCCTGCTGACCGGCGGCGAACAGGTGCACGGCCACGTGCTCGGCGCGCGCGACGGCGGGCCAGCTCACCGTCGCCGAGGCGAGGCAGAACGAGACCACCGGCGGCTCCAGCGACACGGCGGTGAACGAGGCCGCCGTGAACCCGGCCGGGGGCAGCGCCGGTCGGCCCCGGCGGGCGGGGCCGCCGGGCGTGGTGACGACGGCGACCGTGGCCGCCTGCGGGTGCAGCAGGGCGTCGAGCAGGTCGGTGTCGATGGGGCGCAGCTCGGTGGCCCCGGGCCCGTCCATGGTGGTCACGCCGGCCGCCGCGCGGGGGGCCGCCGGTCTGTCCGCTCGCGGAGGAGCTCGTCCCGGTGCGCCATGACCCCATGGTGCCGCCGCCGCCGACGGCCGGTCAACGCCCCTTCCATCAAATGAGAATTCCGCAGCACGCGGCTCATGAATCCGTTTCACGCAGCCTAAACAAGATCCGAAAACCTATCTGTTGACTATGCATTACCAGCCGAGACGCCCCGGCCGTGTCCAGTGCGGACGGACGTGGGTTTCCCGGATCGGCGTTGCGGGCATGTTCCAGTCCGACACGGCAGGGAATGGTCACGAAGGGAGCCCGCGATGGGTCTGATGTTCCGCAAGCGCAAGAAGTACGGCCCGATCATCCTGAACTTCACCGAGAACGGGTTCTCCTCCTGGAGCATCAAGATCGGTCGTTGGTCGTGGAACTCCCGCGCCAAGGCGCACCGCGTCGACCTGCCCGGCCCGCTGTCGTGGAAGCAGGACAAGTCCCGGGCGTGACGTCCCGGGGTGGAACGGGGCGCCGGTGGCCCACCGGCGCCCCGTCTTGCGTTCCACCGGCGGGCCCGCGCGGCCCGCGGGCCGGGTTGGCCGAATCGCCGCCGGGACCCGGGAGGGCGGCGGAGAATCGCCGCATGACGGGGGACGGGGCGCCGGGGCGCACGGGGGAAGGGTCGCCGAGGCGTCAGCGCCGGGTGGCGACGCTGGCGGCCCTGCTGCTGCTGGTGGCCTACTTCCTGGTGCCGGTCGAGCAGGACCCGAACGGGCTGCGGCTGGCCGCGCGCAGCGTCGCCACGGTCGCGCTGGTGGCCGCCGACGCGTGGCTGGTCACCCGCCTGGTGCGCCGGCAGCTCGCGGTGGCCGACGACCCCGAGCAGGTGCAGGTCCGCTCGCTGCTGCAACTCGCGGTCGCCCTGATCGGGGGCCTGCTCGCGTTCGCCCTCGCCGACTACGTGATCGCCCGCAGCGCCCCGGGCGAGTTCGTCAACCTGACCACCCGGATCGACGCGCTCTACTTCACGCTGGCCACCCTCACCACCGTCGGCTACGGCGACGTGCACGCGCAGGGCCAGTTCGCCCGGGTCGCGGTCTGCGTGCAGATGGTCTTCACCATCGGCGTGGTCACCACGGGGGTGTCCATCGTGGTCAGGCAGTTGGCCCGCCAGGCCCGGCGGCGCTGATCAGCACGTCCCCGCCGAGCCTGCCGTGCTCCGGGGCGCGGGCCACCGCGCCCGCGTCGAGCAGGCCGGCCAGCGCCCGGGTGGCGTCCGCCGCCCGGTAGAGGGTCGAGGTGAGGGCGAACCGGCGCAGCTCGGTCACCGTGCGGGGACCACGGCGGGCCAGCTCGGCGAGGAGCTCGTGGGCCAGCGGGTCCGGGTCCGCCTCCGGCGCGACGTCGACGGCCCGCCCCTGCGGGTCGGCCGGGTCGCGGTAGCGGACACCGGCGGGCCCATCGACGGCCCACAGGGCGTCCTTGAACGCCTGGAGGCCGCGGTCCGACCCGGTCGCGAACGCCAGCCGCAGCCCCGCGTCGTCGCGGGAGCCCGCCTCGCCCCGACCCACGGGCACCGGGTCGGCCAACAGGTCGACCTCGGCCACCAGTGGGAAGCCGGCGGCGTCCAGCGCCGGGCGCAGGGGCGCGCCGGGCGCGGTCGCCAGCAGCAGGTCGGCCGGGCGGCCGGAGCGGGCGGCGGCCAGCAGCGCGGGCGTCGGTGCCGCGCCGTGGGCCAGGGTCAGCAGCGGCGCGCCGGCCGCGCCGGCCGCCTTCAGGGCCACGGGCAGCCGCGCCGGGTCGCCGGGCACCACGTGCACGGCCACCTCGGCGGGCAGCGTCGCCTCGACCGCGCCGAGGCGGGCCGGGAGGGTCTCGTCGCCCGCGGCGAGCACCAGGACGGTCAGCCGGAACCCGCGCAGCCGGTCGGCGTGCTCCCCCACCACCCGCAGCGCGGCGTCCGCGCCACCGGCGTCGGTCCCGGCGTACGCCAGGGCGAGGGTGGCCCGCCGCGAGCGGTGCAGCGCTGCGGGCAACCAGGCGTCGAGCTGTCGGACGAGCAGCTCGCGGAGGACGGCGTCGGTCGGCATCCTGCCGTTCTACCGCACCGTCCGCCACCGGTGCGCGGCGATCCCCGGGTCTGCGCGCCGGTCAGGCCGGGACGGAGATCCCGACGCCGCCCCGGGTCTGCCCGCCGTAGCGCTGCCGCTCGCGGTCGAGGTCGAGGCGGCCGATCCGCTTGCGGGCGGTGAGCGCGGCGTCGTCGAGGAGGTCGGCCGGCACCAGCCAGACGATCTCGAACTCCAGCCCGTCGGGGTCCTTGCCGTAGAGGCTCTTGGTGGTGCCGTGGTCGGAGCTGCCGGCCAGGGCGCCGGCGGCGGCGAGCCGCTGGGCGGTGACGGCCAGCTCGTCGAGGGTGTCGACCTCCCAGGCCAGGTGGTAGAGGCCGACGGTGGCCCGGCCGGCGGTGGAGCGCCCGGCGGCCCGGCCGATCTCGAACAGGCCGAGGTCGTGGTCGTTGGTGGAGCCGGGGGCCTGGAGGAAGGCCGCGCCCCGGAACCCGTCCGGGGTCATCGGGATGGCCCGGAAGCCGAGGACGTCGCGGTAGAAGGCGACGCTGCGCTCCAGGTCGCTGACGTAGAGGACGGCGTGGTTGAGGCGGTGGATTCCCATGACCCCACCGTAGCGCGGTTTAGTTGAGCGTTCAACAATGACCACTATGATGGTGGTCATGACCCGCTGGCTGAACCCCGACGAGCAACGCACCTGGCGGGCGTACCTGGCCGCCTCGCGGGCGCTGATGGAGAAGCTCGACCGCGAGCTGCAACGCGACGCCGGCATGCCGCACGCCTACTACGAGATCCTGGTCCGGCTCTCCGAGGCCCCCGACCGGCGGCTGCGGATGAGCGAGCTGGCCGACGCCACCGGCTCCTCCCGCAGCCGGCTCTCGCACGCCGCCGCGCGGCTGGAGGCGTCCGGCTGGATCCGGCGCGAGGACTGCCCCACCGACCGGCGCGGGCAGATCGCCGTGCTCACCGACGCCGGGTTCGCCACGCTGGCCGCCGCCGCGCCCGGCCACGTCGAGGGGGTGCGCCGGCACCTCTTCGACGCGCTCAGCCCCGCCCAGGTCGACCAACTGCGCCGCATCAGCGAGACGATGCTGGACCACCTGACCGGATGATGACCGGATGATGACCGAATCGCGATCGTCGGGGGGTTGTACTTATTGTCGCGGTGCGGCCACGATGGGGCGTGTCCCCCGCCTTCGGTGAATTGACCGGCCAGGCGCACCAGCTGGTGTCCGCCGGCGACCTGGCCGGCGCGCAACAGTTGCTCTCCGATGCGCTGCGCGACGCCGACCCCCGCCCCGACCACGCCTCGCCCGAGCTGGCCGAGGCCGCCGGCCTCCAGGCCCGCGTCCTGGTCGCGCTGGGCGAGCCGCACTCCGCGCGCGGCTGGGCCGCCTTCGCGTACGCGGCGGCGACCCGGCTGCACGGCCGCGACGACCCGCGCACCGTGGCGGCGGCGGCCACCCTCGCGGCGGTGCTGCACCGGGTCGGCAGCTACGCCCGCGCCGCCCGGCTCTACTCCGACGTCATCATCGAGCTGACCGCGTCCGACGGACCCGAGTCGCTGCGGGTGCTGGCCGCGCACGCCGACCTGGCCACTGTGGAATACGCGCGGGGCCAGTGCGAGGTGGCCCGCGAACGCCTCCAGGACGCCTGGGAGCTGCACCGCGAGGTCTACGGCGACGGGCACCCCAGCGGCATCAAGATGCTGGCCCGGCTCGGCTCGATGCAGCGCGACTGCGGGGAGTTCGCCGACTCCCACGACACCCTGGCCCTGGCCCGGGAGCTGTGCCGGCAGCACCTCGCCGCCGACGACCCCCTCGCCGCTCAGGTGTCGGCGCTGGCCCGGGCGGCGGCCAACCCCGGCCACGTCTGCGGGCGCGCGCCCGTCGTCGAGCGGGAGGCGCCGACCGCCGAGCCCGAGCCGCCCGTCGCGCCCACGGTGCCGGCGGCCCGCGAGGCGACGGCCGCCGAGGGCCCCCCGACGTACGAGCCGGCGTGGCCGTCCCGCGAGGAGCCCCGCCCCAGCGCGACGTGGCCGTCCTACGAGGAGCCCCACCCGGCCGACGACGACGTCCCGGCGTACCGGTCGGCGTGGCCGGCGGACCAGGATTGGCCGGCGGAGCAGGAGCGGCCCGCGCAGGAGCAGCCCGCCCCGCCCGTGGTGCCCGCCCCCCGGCTCCCCCCGGACGACGACCGCTGGGCGAGCGGGGAGAGCCGGCCCTGGGCCGAGGACGACCCGTGGATCCGGCAGCACGCCCGCCCCGAGCCGGCGTACGCCGATCCGGGGCCGGCCCACGCCGAACGGGACGACCGGTGGCCGGCCGAGCGGGACGACCGGTGGCCGCAGGAGCCCCGGCCGGCGGAGGGCCCGGTGCCGCCCGCGGTGCTCGGCCTCGCCGGCACGGGCGTCGACGCCCCCGCCGCCGGGGTACGCGCCGTGGGACCGCCCCCGCCCGCGCAGGACCGCGCCCGGCTGCTCCCCGTGCTGGTCCCCCGCCCGCCCGCGCCCCCGCCGCGCCGGCTCACCCCGCTCGTGGTGCTCGCCGGGGTGACCGTGGTGGTGCTGGGCACGGCGGCGGTGGTGGCCGGGGTGGCCCGGGTCGGCGGCACGGATCCCGCGCCCGGCCCGTCGCCCTCGGCGAGCCCCCCGCCGGAGCCCGACCCGTCCGGCGCGGGGCCCTCGGGCCGGTCCCCCGGCGCGAAGCCGTCCGGCAGCCGGTCGGCCAGCCCCCGAGCCGCCGCCTCCCCCGGCAGCCCGCCGGGCGGGGTGAGTCTGCGGGACAACCGGGAGAACATCGCGCTGCGCTGGACGTACCCGGCCGGGGCCAGCGGGCCCGTCGTGCTCGCCGGTGCGCCCTCCGGGCGGCAGCCGAACGCGTTCGAGACGCTGCCGGCGGGCACCACGAGCTTCCTCGTGTACGGGCTGGACCGCGCCGACGACTACTGCTTCACGGTGGCGGTGGTGTGGTCGGCCGAGACGGTCGGCCGCAGCCGCCAGGTCTGCACCAGCCGCCGCTGACCGCTCGCCCCGGCCGGGACCGGGGCAGCGGGTCGGGGCAGCGGGTCGGGCGGGGTCAGGCGTCGAAGGCGGCCAGGAAGGCGTCCGCGATCACCGCGTGGCCCGGCAGTCCCGGGTGGACCCGGTCGTCGGCCCAGCGGCTCGACGGGCTGTGCGCCAGCACCCGGTCGAAGGCCGCCTGGGTGGCGACGTGCACGGCCTCGAAGTCCTTGGCGACGGCGGCCACCACCGCCGCGTAGCGATCGGTCTCGGCGCGCTGCGGCTCGTCGACGTCGGCCTCGATGAGGAACGGGTCGGCCAGCACCAGCCGGCAACCGGTGGCGGTCACGGCGCGGCGCAGCAGGGCGCGCAGGGTGCGCTCGTATTCGTCGATCGGCACGGCCTCGGCCTCCTGGCCGGGGCTGAACGCGCGCCAGATGTCGTTGATGCCGACCATCACGCAGAGCCAGTCGGGGCGCTCGGCGATGGCGTCGGCGTCCCAGCGGGCGGCGAGGTCGCGTATCGTGTCGCCGCCGACGCCCCGGTTGACCCAGGTCAGCTCGCGCTCCGGGTAGCGGGCGTCGACGAACGCGCGGACCAGGCTCAGGTAGCCGTCGCCGTAGGGGGCGGCGTGGTCGCGCCGGCCGCAGTCGGTGATGCTGTCCCCGATGAACACGACCCGTTGACCGGCACCCAGCAGCATGCGCGCGACTCCGTCCCGACCCGTGGCGCAGCGCCGCCCCGATCGCTTGGCCGGGGGGTCGCCGCGCGGTATCTTTGGCAATTCAGGCACAAAAAAGGAACGGCGTGCAGAATGCCGTTCCTGACGCAATTCTAATTATTGGGGAGAAGGCTTGTCAAGGCACTCCGTGGGTCCCGACGAGCTGCGCAACGACGACCAGAACGGGCACGCCGACGAGATCGGCCACGAGCAGGAATACGTCTCCATGCTCTACGACCGGCTGGACGGCCTGCGGGAACAGTCCGCCCGGCGGCTCGCCGAACAGCTCCGCGCCGGCGGCGGCACCCAGCAGGCGCGGTCCCAGCGCGACAGCGCCGTGAAGATGTACGCCGAGCAGGTCGAGCAGTACTCCGCCGTGGAGAACGGGCTGTGCTTCGGCCGGCTGGACACCGACGACGACGCCCGCCACTACATCGGCCGGATCGGGATCTTCGACACCAGCGGCGACTACGATCCGCTGCTGATGGACTGGCGGGCCCCGGCCGCCCGCGCCTTCTACCTGGCCACCGCCGCCAACCCGCAGGGCGTGCGGCGACGCCGGCACCTGCGTACCCGGCAGCGGAAGGTGGTCGCCCTCAACGACGAGGTGCTCGACCTCGCCACCGCCTCCCCCACCGCCCACGAGGAGCTGACCGGCGAGGCGTCCCTGCTCGCCGCGCTCAACGCCGGGCGCACCGGCCGGATGCGCGACATCGTCGAGACGATCCAGGCCGAGCAGGACCGGATCATCCGCGCCGACCTGCCCGGGACCCTGGTCGTGCAGGGCGGCCCCGGCACCGGCAAGACCGCCGTCGCCCTGCACCGGGCGGCCTACCTGCTCTACACCCACCGACGGGAGCTGGCCACCCGGGGCGTGCTGCTGGTCGGCCCGAACGAGACGTTCCTGCGCTACATCTCCCAGGTGCTGCCGGCGCTGGCCGAGACGGGCGTGCTGCTGCGTACCCCCGGGGACCTGTTCCCCGGCGTCAGCGCCCGCCGGGCGGAGCCGGCGCGGACGGCGGCGCTCAAGGGCCGGGCGGAGATGACGCAGGTGCTGGCCGCAGCCGTGCGGGACCGGCAGTGGGTGCCCGACGAACCGCTGGAGATCGAGGTCGAGCGGGAGGTGCTGCCGCTGGCCCCGGAGACCGTGCGGACCGCCCGGGACCGGGCCCGCCGCTCCGGACGGCCGCACAACCTGGCCCGCGCGGTCTTCGACGTCGAGGTCGTGCACGCCCTCGCCGCCCAGGTCGCCGAGCGCATCGGCGCGGACCCGCTCGGCGGGGCCAACCTCCTGGAGGAGGCCGACGTCGCGGAGATCCGCCGGGAGCTGCGCGAGGAGCCCGGGGTGCGGGCCGCGCTGGACCAGCTCTGGCCGGTGCTCACCCCGCAGCGCCTGCTCGCCGACCTGTACGCCGACCCGGACCGCATCGCCGCCGCCACGCCCGGCTGGACCGACGCCGACCGGGCGGCGCTGCGCCGCGAGCCGGGCGGCTGGACGCCGGCCGACGTGCCGCTGCTGGACGAGGCCGCCGAGCTGCTCGGCGAGGACGACCGGGCCGCCGAGGCCCGCCGGGCCCGCCTGCGCGCCCTGCAACGCGAGTACGCCGAAGGCGTGCTGGAGATCGCCCGGGGCTCCCGGTCGATCGACGTGGAGGACGAGGCGGAGGGCGGCGAGATCCTCGGGGTGGCCGACCTGCTGGACGCCGACCGGCTGCTGGAGCGGCAGGAGTCCAGCGACGGGCTGACCACCGCCCAGCGGGCCGCCGCCGACCGGAGCTGGGCGTTCGGGCACGTCATCGTCGACGAGGCGCAGGAGCTGTCGCCGATGGCCTGGCGGCTGCTGATGCGCCGCTGCCCCAGCCGGTCCATGACGATCGTCGGGGACGTGGCGCAGACCGGCGCGCTCGCCGGCACCCCGTCGTGGGGCGAGGCGCTGGAGCCGTACGTGGCGCAGCGGTGGCGGCTGGAGGAGCTGACGGTCAGCTACCGCACCCCCGCCGAGATCATGTCGGTGGCGGCCGGGGTGCTGGCCGAGATCGACCCGCACCTGCGCCCGCCCCGCTCGGTGCGCCGCAGCGGGGTGCCGCCGTGGGAACGCGCGGTCGACGGGGGCCGGCTGGCCGGCGAGCTGGCCGACGCCGCCGTCGCCGAGGCTGCCGACCTGACCGACGGGCGGCTCGGGGTGATCGTGCCCGCCGGCCGGGTCGACGCGCTGGGCCCGGCGCTGCTGGCGGTCCTGCCCGAGGCGGCCGTCGGCGACCACCCGGAGTTGGAGAGCCGGGTGGTGCTGCTGACGGTGGCCCAGGCCAAGGGGCTGGAGTTCGACACCGTCCTGGTGGTCGACCCGGACGGGATCGTCGCGGAGTCGCCACGCGGGCACAGCGACCTCTACGTCGCGCTGACCCGCGCCACCCAGCGCCTCGGCGTCCTGCGACCCGCCTGACCCGCCCCGGCTACCGGAAGCTTGGACGGTTGCCGTCTGCTGTGGACGGCAACCGTCCAAGGTCTGGTCGCCCTGGCGGCCGGTCAGTCCTCGGTGAAGTCGCCGACCTGGCTGGCGCTGCTGGACTGGTCGCTGGTCGCGCCGCCCGCCGGGGTGCTCAGCCCGCCCGTGGTCGCGTCGCCCGTGGTGGTCGGCGCGACCTTCCCCGGGTGCCGCTCCGGCTGCCGGGCCACCCGGCGGACGCTCGCCGGCCCGGCCGTGCCGCCGGTCGTGGTGACCGCGCCCTGGCCCCGGGTGGGGCCGCCGTCGCGCAGCACCGCCGGGTCGATCCGGACGTGCGCCGGGTCGTCCGGGTCCTCGTCCTGAATGACCCGCTGCACGTCGGTCTGCGGCACGGTGACCTCGTCGAGGGCCCCCTCGCCGTAGACGCCGCCGGCGATCCGTTCCTCGGCCTTGCGGGCGGACTCCCGCATCGTGTCGTCCTCACGCACGTCCATCACCTCGCAGAAGTGTCGGAATCGTGCTGCGTGCCCGGCCCGGGGGCGACCAAACGTGCCCGCGCCGCGCGCCCCGGCCGCGCACCGCACCACCCGGTCCGCCCGCACCGCCCGGTCCGCCCGCACCGCCCGGTCCGCTTGCTCCGCCCGCCGCCCAGCCCGGCCACCCGCACCCGCCCCGAGCTGCTGCTATCCGGCGACAGGAGGGTGTTACCTCGCCGGGGAGCCGGGTAGTCGGGGGGTGCCCCCGCCACGAACGTCAACCGTGCCGTGGCCGAAACGCGGTAGCGGGGCGAGGGAGCGCAGTAAGGACTCATCGCATCCTGAGGAGGACAAGATGAGCACGCAGGCTGCATCCACCAGGCCGATGAACCGCACGCAGGAAGCCCCGAACCGGGCGATGAACGACATGCCGAACCGCGCGATGCAGGAGGCGCCCACCCGGCCGATGCCGATGATGCACGACGGGCACCGGGAGCCGATGATGGCACCGGGCACGGAGACCAAGCAGGCCTTCATGACCACGGAGTTCTGGGTCTACGTCGCCTCCGTCATCGGCGTGCTCGCCGCGTCGTACCTGGTCGGCAAGAACTCGGTCGGCGTGGACATCTTCCGCGCGCCGCAGGCCTGGTTCTTCATCACGCTGCTGACCATCGGCTACCTCGGCAGCCGGGGCCTGGCCAAGGCCGGCAGCAACTTCCGCAGCGGCGCGGAGCGCAAGGCCCGGCACTGACGCCGGACCAGCTCCGAGCAGCACGGTGGCCCGCCGGGATTCCCGGCGGGCCACCGTCGCGTTTCTTCGCGTACGTGCCGGACTACTCCTCGCCGAAGCCCCAGTCCTCGGCGAAGTCGCCCTCGATGGCGTCCTCGATCATCTCGCCGGCGACCATCCCGCCGACCGCGCCGAGCGCCGCCCCGGCGACGATCCCGCCCATCCCGGGACCCCGGCCGCGACCGTGGCCGTGCTGCATCGGGTAGCCGTGCTGCGGCGGGTAGCCCTGCGGGGCCCCGAAGCCCTGGGCGCGCAGGCCGCCGTAGCGCGACGTGGTCTCCTTCAGCCAGCCGTCGACCACCTGCGCCCAGTCGACGCGGTCGGCGTCGGCGTGCGAGACCGTGTAGCGCCCGAAGACGTCGTGGCCGGCGCTGAGGAAGCCGCCCCGCTTGTCGCACTCAAGGATCACGTCGATGCCCTGCTGGCTGGTGACGAACGTCAGCTCGACCTCGTTGATGACCTGCGCGTACTGCGGGGCCGCGAAGTACTCGATCTCCTGGTAGAAGGGCAGCGTCTGCTGCACGCCGTGGATGTGGCCGCGCTCCAGGTCGGCGCCCTTGAACCGGAAGCCGAGCCGGGCGAACGCCTCCAGGATCCGCTCCTGCACCGGCAGCGGGTGCACCGCCACCTGGTCGAGGTCGCTCTTGTCGACGGCCCGGGCCACCGCCACCTCGGTGCGCAGCCCCATGGTCATGCCGTGCAGGCGCTGGCCGTACACGTCGGTGATCGGGGTCTCCCACGGCACCGGGAGCTGGAACGGGATCGACAGCTGCTGCTTCGGGGCGAGCTCGAAGGCCCCGCTGACCGGCATCCGGTGGAACTCCATGATGCCCGCGTACTCGCTGTCGCCGCTCTCGATCTCGACACGGGTGACCAGGCCGACGGCGATCTGCTCGATGGCGGCCGGGGCCTCCCCGCCGACCAGGTTGACCCGGCCGTCGAGGGCCAGACCGGGCCGGGTGTTCGGGTTCGCGAGAACGGTGTCCACGGTCGGACCGCCCACCCCGAACGCGCTCAACATCTTCTTGAAGACCATCGCCACTCCCGCAGGTGCGCGCTCCACCCTGGAGCGTCGCAGCTCACGGCACCGACCCTAGCCAACACCGCTGTGAGATGCCTGGGAACACACCGTGCCCTGCTCGGCGTGCTCGGCGGCGTCCGGCGGGCGTGAGAAGGGGGCCCTTCTCTACCGTATGCGTTAACAGGGGGCCCTTCCTTACACCTCCACCACGACCAGGTCGCCCACCTGCTCGGCGAGCGGGGCACGGGCCGCCGGGTCGAGCCCCGCGTCGGTGATCAGCACGTCCGCGTCGGCGAGCGGGGCGATGGTGGCGATGCCGATCGTCTCCCACTTGGTGTGGTCGGCCAGCACCACCAGCCGCCGGGCGGCGTGCACCAGCCGCCGGTTGATGCCGGCCTCCAGCAGGTTGGGGGTGGTGAAACCGGTGCGCGGGCTCATCCCGTGCACCCCGAGGAAGAGCACGTCGACGTTGAGCGTGCTCACGGCGGCCTCCGCCACCGGCCCGGTCAGCGCGTCCGACGGGGTGCGGATGCCGCCGGTGAGCACGACCGTGCGGTCGGCCCGCGGGTCGGCGTAGAGCGCGTCGGCGACGGGGATCGAGTTGGTCACCACGGTCAGCCCGCGCACGTCGGCGAGCAGGGTGGCCAGGGCGGCCGTGGTGGTGCCGGCGGAGAGCGCGATCGCCATGCCGGGCTCGACGAGGGTGGCGGCCCGCGCGGCGATGGCCCGCTTCTCGTCGCGCTGGCGGATCGACTTCGCGGCGAAGCCGGGCTCCTCGGCCGAGCCCGGCCCGGCCAGGGTCGCGCCGCCGTGCACCTTGTCGATCAGCCCGCGTTCGGCGAGGACCTCCAGGTCGCGGCGGATGGTCATGTCGGAGACGCCGAAGCGGGTCACCAGGTGGCTGACCCGCACCCCGCCGCGCTGCCGGATCAGCTCAAGGATGGCGCTCTGCCGTTGCTGGGCGAGCATCGGACCCCTCCTCCCGGACCACGGCCACCTCGCCCGGGGCGACCTCCAGCTCCCCGGCGCAGCGGACGCCCGTGAGCAGCTCGGTGCCGGTGGCGGCGATCCGGGCCGGGCGGTCGGTGTGGTTGACGACGAACAGCCAGCTCCGCCCGTCGCCGGAGCGGCGGACCACCTCCACCCCGGGCGGTGCGGCGGCCGCCGGCCCGACCCCGGCCTCGGCCAGCAGCCGGGCCACCAGGCGGTCGGTGGCGGCGTCGTCGAGGCGGGTGCCCGCGTACCAGGCCGCGCCCGCGCCCACGGCGTGCCGGGTCAGCGCCGGGACCCCGGGCAGCGGCCCGTCGGCGTACGCGGCGACGACCTGCGCGCCGGCCGGGTGCAGCCACTCGGTCCACACGTCGGCCGCGGAGCCGTCGTCGAGGGTGACCCGCTCGCCCTCGCGCAGCGGGAAGAACTCCTCGGTGCGGATGCCGAGCAGCTCCCGGAACGCGCCGGGGTAGCCGCCGAGCCGGACGTGGTCGTGCTCGTCGACGATGCCGCTGAAGTAGGTCACCAGGGCGGTGCCGCCGGCGGCGACCCACCGGCGCAGGGCCTCGGCGTCGGCGTCGCGGACGAGGTAGAGCGTCGGGACCAGCACGAGGCGGTAGCGGGACAGGTCGGTCGACGGGTGCACCACGTCGGCGGTGACGCCGGCCCGCCAGAGCGCGCCGTGCAGGGCGGCGAGCCGGTCGGCGTACGTGACGTCGACGCTGGGGTGGGAGTCCAGCTCGACGCCCCACCACGCCTCGTAGTCGAACAGGATCGCCACGTCGGCGTCGACGCGGCTGCCGCGTACCTCGGCGAGGGCCTTCAGGTCGGCGCCGAGCCGGCACACCTCGCGGAAGACCTTGGTGTCCGCCCCGGCGTGCGGGACGAGCGCCGAATGGTACTTCTCCGCGCCGGCCCGGGACGCCCGCCACTGGAAGAACAGCACCCCGTCGGCGCCCCGGGCGACGTGCGCGAGGCTGTTGCGGCGCAGCTGCCCGGGTGCCTTCGCCACGTTGCGGGGCTGCCAGTTGACCGCGCTGGTGGAGTGCTCCATGAGCAGCCACGGCGCGCCGCCGGCGACGCCCCGGGTGTGGTCGGCCGCCAGCGCCAGGCCGACGTGCGAGAGCGGGTCGGCGGCCGAGAGGTAGTGGTCGGTGGCGACCAGGTCCACGTCGGCGACCCAGGAGTAGTAGTCCATGTGCTTGCTCATGCCCACCATGAAGTTGGTGGTGACGGGCTGGGCGACGAGCCGCTTGAGCAGGTCGCGTTCGGCGCGTAGCTGGGCGCGCTGTTCGTCGGAGGAGAAGCGCAGGAAGTCGAGCTGCTGGGTGGGGTTGGCGAAGGTCGGCGCGGCGCGCGGCGGGTTGACCTCGGCCCAGTCGCCGTAGCGCTGGCTCCAGAAGAGGGTGCCCCACGCCTCGTTGAGGGCGTCGAGGTCGCCGTAGCGCTCGCGCAGCCAGCCCCGGAACGCGGCCGCGCTGACGTCGCAGTAGCAGTGCACGTTGTGGCAGCCGAGCTCGTTGGAGACGTGCCACATGACGACGGCGGGGTGGTCGGCGTAGCGGGTGGCGACGGCCTCGACGAGGGTGAGCGAACGCTCGCGGAACACCGGCGAGCTGGGGCAGTACGCCTGCCGGCCGCCCGGCCACAGGACGGTGCCGTCGGCGCGGCGGGGCAGCGTCTCGGGGTGGGCGTGGGCCAGCCACGGCGGCGGGCTGGCGGTGGCGGTGGCGAGGTCGACCGAGATCCCCCCGGCGTGCAGGGTGTCGAGGGCACGGTCGAGCCAGCCGAAGTCGTACGTGCCCGGGGTGGGCTCCAGCAGCGCCCAGGAGAAGATGCCGACGGAGACCAGGTTGACCCCGGCGCGGCGCATGAGCTCCACGTCCTCGGCCCAGGTCTGCTCGGGCCACTGCTCGGGGTTGTAGTCGGCGCCGTAGTAGATGCCGTCGCCCTGCCAGCCGTCGCCCTGCCAGCCGGTGTCGCGCTGCCCGCCGGTGTCGTGTCGATCCCGCATGAGGGCACAGCGTGCCCGCGTAGCACACCCAAGTCAACACTTTTCAACATCGGGCTTCTTTACAACGTTTACCGCGCCGATCCCCTTGTCACAGCGCGGTTTCGATCGACAGATCGACCCTTGACAGCGCCCGACGGACGAGTAGCTTGAGGCCCCTATGGCCGTTCGTGTTCGCTGATGTGGGTTCACGGTGGATCCGCTGTGGCATTCCCGAACGCCGAACACCCACCACCCCCACCACCCCACCCCCGGGTGCCGCACCCCTTCTCAGCCGCAGGAGGCACCATGTCCCGTCCCCGCACCCAGGCCGAGTACCTCGCCCGGCTCGTACCCCCGTCCGTCGCCGGCCTGCGCCGGCGCTCCCTGCTGGCCGGCGCGGCCGGAACGGGCGCCCTGCTCGGCACCGGCCTGCTCGCCGGCTGCGGCTCGGACTCCGAGTCCGGCGGGGCGGAGTCGAAGACGGTGTCGCTCGGCTCGAACCAGTCCGACCCCAAGCCCAAGGACGTGCTCGCCAAGGTCATGGCCGGGTTCCAGACCGCCTCCGGCGTCGAGGTCGCGATCAACACCGTCGACCACAACACGTTCCAGGAGAACATCAACAACTACCTCCAGGGCAAGCCGGACGACGTCTACACCTGGTTCGCCGGCTACCGCATGCGGTTCTTCGCGGCGAAGGGCCTGGCCGGCGACGTCAGCGACGTGTGGGGCAAGCTCTCCGGCTACTCCGACGCGTTCAAGAAGGCGTCGACCGGCGACGACGGCAAGCAGTACTTCGTGCCGGCGTCGTACTACCCGTGGGCGATGTTCTACCGCAAGTCGGTGTGGCAGCAGCGCGGCTACCAGGTGCCGAAGACCCTGGACGAGCTGAACGCCCTCGGCGCGCAGATGAAGCGGGACGGCCTCAACCCGATCGCCTTCGGCGACAAGGACGGCTGGCCGGCGATGGGCACCTTCGACATCCTCAACCTGCGGATCAACGGCTACCAGTTCCACATCGACCTGATGGCCGGCAAGGAGGCGTGGACCTCCGACAAGGTGAAGAAGGTCTTCGACACCTGGGCGGGGCTGCTGCCGCTGCACCAGGCCGACAGCCTCGGCCGGACGTGGCAGGAGGCGGCCCAGTCGTTGCAGCAGAAGAAGTCCGGCATGTACCTCCTCGGCCTCTTCGTGGGCCAGCAGTTCAACGACGACGAGCAGGACGACCTCGACTTCTTCACCTTCCCCGAGATCGACCCGGCGATCGGGGCGAAGGCCCTGGACGCGCCGATCGACGGCTACATGATGGCCCGCAAGCCGAAGTCCGCGGCCAACGCGAAGAAGCTGATGGAGTACCTCGGCTCGAAGGACGCCGCCGACGTCACCGTCAAGAACGACCCGAACACGCTCGTCGCCAACAGCGGGGCCGACGTCAGCGGCTACACCGCGTTGCAGAAGAAGGCCGCCGAGCTGGTCGGCTCGGCCACCGAGATCGCCCAGTTCCTCGACCGGGACACCCGGCCCGACTTCGCCTCCACCGTGATGATCCCGGCGCTCCAGCAGTTCATCAAGGACCCGAAGGACATCGGCGGGCTGCTCACCAGCATCGAGAACCAGAAGAAGTCGATCTTCACCGACTGACGACGGCGAGAGGCGAGGACACGTGTCCGACCTGCCCCTGATCCAAGCGGATCCCGCCGTGTCGTCGCCGGCCGCGACCACCCGCAAGGGTGGTCGCGGCCGCGGGTCACGGCTCCTGTCCCGCACCGACCGCGTGGTGATCGCGCTGATGGTGCTCGTACCGCTGCTGCTGGTCGTCGGCCTGGTGTGGTTCCCGGCCCTGGCCACGGTGGCGCTGTCCGGCACGAACTGGGACGGCATCGGCCCGATCGGCGAGATCGAGTGGGTCGGCGGCCGCAACTACTCCGACGTGATCAACATCTATCCGCCGTTCGTGCCGGCCGTGCAGAACAACCTGCTCTGGCTCGCGGCGCTGTTCGTGGTCGCCACCCCGTTCGGCATGTTCCTCGCCGTGCTGCTGGACAAGGAGATCCGGGGCAGCCGCTTCTACCAGACCGCGCTCTACCTGCCGGTGGTGCTCTCGCTGGCGCTCATCGGCTTCGTCTGGCAGCTCATCTACTCCCGCGACCAGGGCCTGCTCAACGCGGCGCTGGGCACCAGCACCGACTGGTACGGCGACCCGGACGTCAACATCTGGGCGGTGCTCGTCGCCGCCGGCTGGCGGCACGTCGGCTACATCATGCTGCTCTACCTGGCCGGGCTGAAGGGCGTCGACCCGTCGCTGCGGGAGGCCGCCGCCGTCGACGGCGCGTCCGAGGCCACCACCTTCTTCAAGGTGGTCTTCCCGGTGCTACGGCCGATCAACATCATCGTGCTGGTGGTGACCGTCATCGAGTCGCTGCGCGCGTTCGACCTGGTCTGGGTCGTCAACAAGGGCCGCAACGGGCTGGAGCTGATCTCCGCGCTGGTCACCCAGAACGTCGTCGGCGAGGCCAGCCGCATCGGCTTCGGCTCGGCGCTGGCGACGCTCATGCTGGCCGTCTCGCTGGTCTTCATCACCGTCTACCTGGCGACCGTCATGAGGGAGAACCGGAAGTGACCGCCGCTGCCCCGACCCGCGAGCCGGACGCCGCCGCGTCCGGCCGCCGCCCGCTGCGGCCCGCCCGGGTCGTCCTGCACCTCTTCCTGGGCGCGGTCGCCGTCGGCTGGCTGTTCCCGATCCTCTGGGCGGTGCTGACCTCGCTGCGCTCCTACGAGTACACCGCCGCCAACGGCTACGTCTCCCTCGGCGGCTGGACCCTCGACAACTACGTCACCGCGTGGCGCACCGCCGAGTTCGGCAAGCACTTCCTCAACTCCGTCTACATCACCGTCCCGGCCGTGCTGCTGACGCTGTTCCTGGCCTCCTGCGTCGCGTTCGTCATCGCCCGGTTCAGCTGGAAGCTCAACATCGTCCTGCTCGGCCTGTTCACCGCCGCGAACCTGCTGCCCCAGCAGGCCCTGCTGATCCCGTTGTTCCGGCTGTTCACCGAGGTGCCGCTGCCGCCGTTCATGAGCGACTCCGAGCTGCTCTACGACAGCTACTGGGGGCTGATCCTGGTCAACGTCGCCTTCCAGTGCGGCTTCTGCGTCTTCGTGCTCAGCAACTACATGAAGGCCCTGCCGCACGAGCTGTACGAGGCGGCGATGGTCGACGGGGCCAGCGTGTGGCGGCAGTACTGGCAGGTGACCATGCCGCTGTGCCGGCCCGCCCTGGCGGCGCTGGCCACGCTGGAGGTGACCTGGATCTACAACGAGTTCTTCTGGGCCACCGTGCTCATGCGCACCGGCGACAAGTTCCCGGTGACCAGCTCGCTGAACAACCTGCGCGGCGAGTTCTTCACCGACAACAACCTCGTCTCGGCCGGCTCGGTGCTGGTCGCGATCCCCACCCTGGTGATCTTCTTCCTGTTGCAGAAGCAGTTCGTCCGGGGCCTGACGCTGGGAGCCTCAAAGGGATGACGATCGTCCACCTGCGCCGGGCCGCGACCAGCCTGGTGCTCGACGCGCGCGGCCCCGGGCTGCCCCGGGTCGCACACTGGGGCGCCGACCTCGGCCCACTCGCCGCCGACGACCTGACCGCGCTCGTCGCGGCAGGCGTGCCGCCGGTGGTGCCGAGCAGCTTCGACGCCCCGACCGTCCTGTCGCTGCTGCCCGAGGCCAGCGCCGGCTGGAGCGGGCGGCCCGGGCTGGCCGGGCACCGCGCCGGCGCCGCCTGGTCCACGGCGTTCCGCCTCGACGCCCTCGCCGTCACCGACGAGCCCGACGGGACCGGGGACCCCGCCGACCCGGCCGGTCCGGCCGGCTCGGCCCGGGTGACCGTGACGGCCAGCGACCCCGCCGCGGCGCTGACGCTGACCGTCGAGGTCGCGCTGGACCCGGCCGGGCTGGTGCTGCTGCGGCACCGGCTGCGCAACGACGGCGACACCCCGTACGAGCTGCGGGAGCTGACCGGCGTGCTGCCGGTGCCGGCGGTCGCCACCGAGCTGCTCGACCTGACCGGCCGGTGGTGCCGGGAACGGTCGCCGCAGCGGCACCCGTGGCCGATGGGCGCGTGGGTGCGGGAGGGCCGGCACGGGCGCACCGGGCACGACGCGACGCTGCTGCTGGTGGCCGGCACGGCCGGGTTCGGCTTCCGGCACGGCGAGGTGTGGGCGGTGCACACCGCGTGGAGCGGCGACCACGTCACGTTCGCCGAGCGGCGGCCCACCGGGGAGGCCACGCTGGGCGGCGGCGAGCTGCTGGGCAGCGGCGAGATCACGCTCGGCCCCGGCGAGTCCTACGCCACCCCCCTGCTCTACGCCGCGCACTCGACCGCCGGCCTGGACGGGCTCAGCGACGCGCTGCACGCCCACCTGCGCGCCCGACCGGGGCATCCGCGTTCGGCGCGGCCGGTCACCCTCAACGTGTGGGAGGCCGTCTACTTCGACCACGACCTCGACCGGCTGCGCGCCCTCGCCGACCACGCCGCCGCCGTCGGGGTGGAACGGTTCGTGCTCGACGACGGCTGGTTCGTCGGCCGCCGGCACGACCGGGCCGGGCTCGGCGACTGGTACGTCGACGAGACGGTCTGGCCGGGCGGGCTGCAACCGCTGATCGACCACGTGCGCGGGCACGGCATGCAGTTCGGCCTCTGGGTCGAGCCGGAGATGGTCAACCCCGACTCCGACCTGTTCCGCGCCCGCCCCGACTGGGTGCTCGCCGTGCCCGGCCGGCTGCCGCCCCCGTGGCGACACCAGCAGGTGCTCGACCTGGCCAACCCGGCCGCGTACGCGTACGTGCTGGGGCGGCTCGACGCGCTGCTGCGCGACCACGACGGCATCGCGTACCTGAAGTGGGACCACAACCGGGACCTCACGGAGGCCGGCCACGCCGGGCGGCCCGGGGTGCACGCGCAGACCGCCGCCGCCTACCGGCTGCTCGACGAGCTGCGCGCCCGCCACCCGGGGCTGGAGATCGAGAGCTGCTCCTCCGGCGGCGCGCGGGTCGACCTGGAGATCCTGCGCCGCACCGACCGGGTCTGGGCCAGCGACTGCAACGACGCCCTGGAGCGGCTGGCCATCCAGCGGTGGACCGGGCTGCTGCTGCCGCCGGAGCTGGTCGGCAGCCACGTCGGGCCCGACCGCTCGCACACCACGCGCCGGGTGCACGACCTGGGCTTCCGGGCCGCCACCGCGCTGTTCGGCCACTTCGGCGTCGAGTGGGACATCGGCTCTGCCAGCGCCGCCGACCGGGTCGAGCTGTCGGCCTGGGTGGCGCTGCACAAGCGGCTGCGACCGCTGCTGCACGCCGGCCGGGTGGTCCGGGTCGACCACCCCGACCCGGCCGTCTGGGCGCACGGCGTCGTCGCCGCAGACCACACCCACGCGGTGTACGCCGTGGCGCGCGTCGCCACCTCGGTCGCCCAGACGCCGGGCGCGCTGCGGCTGCCGGGGCTCGACCCAGCCCGCCGGTACGCGGTCCGGCCGGCGGCCGGCGTGCCGGAGCCGGCGACGCTGGAGCTGACGGAGCCGGGCTGGCTGCCCGGGGTGACCCTGCCGGGCGCGGTGCTCGCCTCCGTCGGCCTGCAACTGCCGGCCCTGCACCCCGAGCAGACCCTGCTGCTGGAGGTCCACGCGGTCGACTGATCCCCCGCCTTGACCTTCCCCCTCGGGCAAGCCACAGGCTGGTGCCTGCCGGTCGCGGTGACCGGCACGAGGAGGACGTGACGTGGGGCTGCTGACCATCGGAGGGTTCGCCCGGGCCGCGCGGCTGACGCCGAAGGCGCTGCGCCTGTACGACGAGCTGGGCCTGCTCCGGCCGGCGGCGGTCGATCCCGAGTCGGGCTACCGGCTCTACGACCCGGCCCAGCTGGAGCGGGCCCGGCTGATCGCCTCGCTGCGGCGCATCGGCATGCCGCTGGCCGAGATCCGCACCGTGTGCGGGCTGCGGCCCGAGGCGGCGGCCGAGGCCGTCGACGCGTACTGGCGGCGGGTCGTCGCCGACACGGCGCAGCGCGGTCGCCTCGCCACCCTCCTCGTCGGCAACCTGTCCGGAAAGGGGTCCGCCATGGACCACACCGCTCTCGCCGTCCGCCACGCCACCCGGTGCGACACCGGGGCCGCGCGGGACAGCAACGAGGACGCCGCGTACGCCGACGAGCGGCTGTTGGCCGTCGCCGACGGCATGCGCGGGCCCGGCGGCGCGGCGGCCAGCACCGCCGCGATCGACGTCCTGCGGGCGCTGGAGCCCGCCGACGTGCCGGCCGCCGACCTGCTCGCGCTGCTGGCCGGCGGCGTCGACGAGGCCCACCGGGCCGTGCGCGGGCTGGCGGTGGACGCGCACCAGCCGGTCACCACGCTGACCGCGCTGCTGCGCTCCGGCTCCTGGGTGGCGCTGGTGCACGTCGGCGACAGCCGGGCGTACCTGCTGCGCGAGGGCGAGCTGCACCAACTCACCCGGGACCACACGTACGTGCAGTCGCTGGTCGACGCCGGCCGGCTGGCCCCGGAGGCGGTCGCCGCCCACCCGCAGCGGGCCGTGCTGGTGCGCGCCCTCGGGGCCGGCGGCGAGCACGTCGAGGCGGACCTGGCGCTGCGCGACGCCCGCCCCGGTGACCGGTACCTGCTCTGCTCCGACGGGCTCTCGGCGGTGGTCGACCCGGCGGCGGTGCGCGACGCGCTGGGCGGGGCCGGCGGACCGGACGAGGCCGTGGAGCGGCTGGTCGCACTCGCGTACGCCGCCGGCGCGCCCGACAACGTCGCCTGCGTGGTCGCCGACGTCGTCGCGGCGTAGCCCGGACGGACGCGGTGGCCGGGCCCGTGCGGGCCCGGCCACCGCTGGTGGTGCGGAGGGGTCAGCTCGCCGTGCAGGTCACCGCGGGGGCGGCGGGGGTGCCGGTGGAGCTGCCGAGGAAGCCGAAGCTGGTGCTGGCCCCGGCCCCGAGCTTGCCGTTGTAGCTGACGTTGGTGGCGGTGACGTTCGACCCGCTGCTGGTCAGCGTCGCGTTCCACGCCTGGCTGATGGACTGGCCGCTGCCGAGGGTCCACTTCGCCGTCCAGCCGTTGATGGCGGCGGAGCCGGCGGTCACCTTCACCTCACCCTGGAAGCCGCCCTGCCACTGGCCGATGATCGTGTACGTCGCCGTGCAGCCGCCGCTGGCCGGCGGGGTGGTCGGCGGGGGCGTCGTGGTCGGCGGCGGGAGGGTCGGGGTCACGGTCGTCGACGGCGTGGGCGTGACGATGCCGCCGTAGACCGACGCCTCCTTCGACGTCGCCTTGATGCCGTTGGCGCCGTTGAAGATGCGCTGGCCCCACGTGGTCAGGGCGTTCGGGTTGAAGTTGGTGGTCATGTCGAGGTATTCGACGCCGCCGCCGTTGCCGCTCCACGACCAGCCGAGGTAGCCGATGCCGTTGGCCTGCGTGTACGCCAGGATGGCGTCCTCGTCGGGGTTGCCGTCGGAGTGGTCGAAGCCGAACTCGCCCACCACGATCGGCAGCTTCGCGGTGCGGAACCGGCCGAGGTAGTCGGAGATCTCGGCGGCGGTGTCGAAGACGCCGTACATGTGGATGGAGAAGACGGTGTTCTTCTGCGGGTCGGCCGCGAACACCGACGCCGCGTTGTCGCGCATGGTGAACGACCAGTCCTGGCCCCAGTTGGGGGCGTCGACCATGATGGTGTGCGCGAGGCCGGCGGCGCGCAGCCGCTTGATCGCGTTGGCCGAGTCGGTGGCCCAGGTGCCGTAGCCCTGGTTGCCGTAGGGCTCGTTGCCGATGTTGACGATCACGTACTTCTCCTGGCCGGCGAGGGCGCTGGAGATGCTCAGCCAGTAGTCGACCGCCCGGTCCAGGGTGATCGCGCCGCTCTGCTCGCCGTAGCCGGTGGTGTCGTGCACCTCCAGGACGCAGATCAGCTTGTTCGCCTTGCACAGGGAGATGACGTTGGCGACGTCGGCCGTGTCGTTCTTCGCCCAGCGGTCCCCGCTGGCCAGCACCACCCGCACCGTGTTCGCGCCGAGGGCCTTGATGTTGGCGAAGGAGCTGGTCTGCTGCGGGTACCAGGTATGCGCGTGGTTGACGCCGCGCATGACGAACTCGTTGCCGTTGGCGTCGTAGAGCTTGCCGTTGGCGACGGAGAAGCCGGCGGCGGCGTGCGCGGGCTGCCCGAAGGCGAACACGGCGGCGAGGACCGTCAGCAGGGCGACGCCCGCGACGGAGAGACGTTTTCTCATGGCCTTCCTCAGGGAGGGTCGAGCCCCGTGCCCGGCGGGGGTGCGGTGGTGACGAAGAAGGCGGCTGGCCCGTCAGCCGCCGTCCGGCTCCGCGGCAGCGCAGGCATCAGCGTAGGCCGATCAGTGAGGGGGGGCAACCGGTTCAGTGACTCGCCACTCAGCGGAGGGATGTCCTGTGGCGGCTCGCGGGGCAGCGAGCCGCCACAGGTGCGGTCATCCCCACCACAGGATGCGACGCCCCCAGCCTGAACCGGTTAAGGCCGGACCTTACCACCCAGAGCCGCCCCGTCAAGGCCTCGACGGCCGTCGAGGGTTGACCGACGCCCACGGGGGTAAGCGGGGTGGATCGGCAGAGCGAAGGAGATGCGCCATGGTCAACGTCGGCTACACCCTGATGTGCGAGCAGGCCGGGCCGAAGGAACTGGTCGACTACGCGGTGCGCGCCGAGGCCGCCGGCTTCGACCAGCTGGTGATCTCCGACCACTACTATCCCTGGCTGGATTCCCAGGGCCACTCCCCGTACGCCTGGTCGGTGCTCGGCGCGGTCGCCCACGCCACCAGCCGGGCCGAGCTGATGTCCTTCGTGACCTGCCCGATCCGCCGCTACCACCCCGCCGTGGTGGCGCAGAAGGCCAGCACGATCGGGGTGCTGTCGGACGGCCGGTTCACCCTCGGCCTGGGCGCCGGGGAGAACCTCAACGAGCACGTCGTCGGCGGCTGGCCGCACGTGCAGCAGCGGCACGAGATGTTCGAGGAGGCGCTCCAGATCATCCGGCCCCTGCTGAACGGGGAGACGCTAACCTTCTCCGGCAACCACTTCGACGTGCCCGACGCGTACGTCTGGGACCGGCCCGACCGTCCGGTGCCGATGGCCGTGGCCGCGTCCGGCCGGCAGTCGGCGACGCTCGCCGCCGACTACGGCGACGGCCTCGTCGCCACCGAGCCCGACGCCCAACTGATCCAGATGTACGACGACGCGGGCGGCGTGGGGCAGCCCCGGTTCGGCCAGGTCGCCATCTGCTACGGCCCCGACGAGGCGGAGTGCCGCAAGATCGCGCACGACCAGTTCCGCTGGTTCGGCATGGGGTGGAAGGTCAACGCCGAGCTACCCGGCCCGGAGTCGTTCGCCGCCGCGACCCAGTACGTCCGCGAGGACGACGTCGCCGACGGGATCTCCTGCGGCCCGGACACCGACCGGCACGTCGCGGCGTTCAAGAATTTCGTCGACGCCGGGTTCACCCACGTGGCGCTGGTGCAGGTCGGCGGCGACACCCAGGCGATGTTCCTCGACTGGGCCCGGGAGGAGCTGCTCCCCCGGCTCCGCGAGCTGTGACGGTCGGGGTCGCCGCGGCGGTACGCGCTCCGCTCGCCCCATCCCTTCGAAAGGTGACCTGATGCGCATCGGCAACACGGAGATCCGCCCGGCGGGCGGGGGCCTCGGCTGTCTCCTGATGATCCTGTTCTCGGTCGTCGCCTCGATCGTGCTGACCGTCCTGCTCAACCTGGCCCGGTAGTCCACCGGCCGGCGACGGCCCGCCCGCTCCGGGCATCCACCGGTGACTCAGCGCCACCCGCGCGCCCGGCGACACCAATCCCCCCGGCCCCTTTGCTCTGCACCCACATACGCAGCGCTCACGCAGCGCGACCGAGCCGGCCGCCGCGCGCCGCCAGCAGCCCTCCTTCCTGCGCAGCTCGCCGGGGTGGTGCGCCGATGGGTGCAGAGCAAAGGGAACGAGGGCACTCCGGTGGTGCCGCTGGGGCATCGCGCAGAGTGAGGCCAGCCGGCCCTCGCAGCGGAACGCCACCGCCCTCACGGACGGTGATGACGCCACAACGACGCGGGCGGGTGTCAGGGGCGGAGGCGCAGGGCGGCCAGGAGGGCCCGGGTCGCCTGGCGGACCGGGGTCAGGACCGACGCGTTCAGCCAGCGGGCCGCCGGGGCGACCGTGACCCGCCAGGCGGCGCGCAGGGCGCGGCCGAGCGGGGCGACCGTGTGCCGCCAGACCCAGCGCAGCGCGCGCCCGACCGGGCGCAGCAGCAGCCGGTACACGGCGCGCAGGATGCGCCCGGCGAGCCGCCAGGCGTGCCAGAGGGCACCGGCGACCACCCGCAGCAGCCACCACAGGCCACGCCCAAGGGCCGTCAACGCCGGGCCGAACGCCCGCCGCAGCAGGCGCAGCAGGGGCACCAGCAGGTGCCGGATCAGCCAGTCGACCGCCACCACGACCAACCGCGCCAGGGGCCGGACCAGCGTCCGGAACACCCAGCCCAGCGGGCGCCACAGCAGGTGTCGCGCCAGCCAGGCCAGGGGCACCCAGAGCAGGTGGTGCGCCAGCCAGGCGAGCGGGCGCAGCACCCAGTCGCGCAGGGCCCTGCCCAGCGGGCTGAGCAGCCAGCGGCGCAGCAGCCGGACGGCCGCGACGAGCAGCTCCCACAGCAGCCGCACGGGCAGCACCACGACGAGGGCGATGCCCCGGGCGAGCAGGGCGATCGGCGGGAGCGGCGGCTCGGGACGGGCGGCGGGTCGGTCGTCGGGGTGGCCGGTCACGGCGGCGAGCGTAGCGGCCGGCGGCAACCCCCGGCGGCGCGGGCGGCGCGGGCGGCGCAGGGCCGGCGCGGCCGGGCGGGCGGTCAGGCCGGGTGCAGGTCGAGGTCGGCGAGCACCGGGTAGTGGTCGGAGGCGTGCTCGGTGTCGCCGCCGCGCACGACGACGCAGGACCGGGCCAGCCCGGCCAGGGTGGGCGTGCCGAACAGGTAGTCCAGCCGCATGCCGGAGAACTCCGCGCCGCCGCCGTGCCGCGTCGGCGCGGTGCGCCCCTCGTCGCCGGGGGCGAGCGCGGCGTACAGGTCGACCAGGCCCGCGGCGGCGAGCCGGGCCACCGCCCGGGTGTCCACCGTGCGCCCGTCGCGGCGCAGGTGCCGACGACGGTACGCGGCCGGCAGCCGGGCGACGCGGTCGGTGTGGTCGACGCCCGGGGCGAGGGTGTTCAGGTCCCCGGCCAGCAGCGCCAGCGCGCCCGACCCGCCGGGGGCCCGGCCGACGGCCCGCGCCAGCCAGCCCGCCTCGACCCGCCGCCGCAGCCCCGAGTACGGGTCGAGGTGCGCGGCGAGCACGGTGAGCGGCCCGGCGTCGGTGGCCACGGTGACACGTACGGCGGCGTGGTGGAACGGGCGGCGGACCGGGCCGGCCGCGACGACCCGCAGCGGCGGGCGGACCAGCACCGCCACGGGCTGGCCGAAGCACGACCGGGCCAGGTGCGGCTCCATGCCCACGGCGGCGGCGAAGCCGGCCAGCACGCCGCCGGAGTCGAAGCCGCGCAGCTCCTGCGCGGCGAGCACGTCCGGCCGGTGCGCGGCGACGACCCGGGCCACCCGGTCCAGGCGGCCGGGGCCCGTCCGGTCCCGGCCGCCGGTCCTGATGTTCCAGGTCATCACCCGCAGCATCGCCGGATCAGTCGGGACGGCCGGCGGTGGCCAGCTCGTCGTCGAGCTCGTCGACCTGTTCGGACTCGATCGCCGGCCGGTTGCCCTCGGCGAGGTCGGCGTTGGGGCGGATCACCCAGTAGAGCAGGCCGATCCACAGGGCGCTGAGCAGGATCGCCCCCATGAAGTCGGTCGGGTGGTGCATGCCCCGGTACATCCGGGAGACCGCCACGCCGACCGGCATGACCACCGCGGCGGCCACGAACAGCCACCGCCACCAGCGGTCGGTGCGGGGGAACACGATGACGGCGATGGCGAGCCAGAGGCAGATGGTGGCGGCGATGTGCCCGGACGGGAACGACGAGGTGGGCATCTGCCCGTCGAGGTTCTCCACGGGCGGGCGGGGCCGGTCGACGGCGCGGGCGGAGGCGAGGAAGAGGGTCAGCTCGCCGAACATCGCCAGCGCCACGAACAGCACCGGCCGCCAGCGCCGCCACACGGCGAGCACCAGCGGGCAGAAGACCAGCGACACCAGCAGGATCGCGTGGGTGTCGCCGAACTTGCTCCACCACCAGCTCAGGTCGGTCGACGCGGCGGTGTGCCGGTCGGCGAACCAGCGCGGGACCCCGGTGTCGAGGGTGCCGAAGAACGTGTCCTTGGCGTGGTAGCTGACGAACATGCCGAAGGCGTACAGCGCGCCGAACACCAGCACCCAGCCGACCAGCAGCTCCGCGACGGCCGAGCGGGGGTGCTCCAGCACGCGCTCCTCGGCGGGGGCCGGGGCGATGTCGCGGCCCGCCTCCGGCTCCAGGCCCTCCGTCAGCGGCGGCACCGGCCGGCCGCGCTCGCGCCGCCAGAGCCGGAAGGCGTACGCGGTGACGCCCAGCCAGGCCGCGCCGAGCAGCCAGCCGCCCAGCACGTCGGAGACGAAGTGCACGCCCAGCGCGATCCGGGTCAGCCCGATCAGGGCCACCAGCACGGCGGCGACGGCGATGGCGGGCCTGCGCCAGCGGGGCGCCATGGCGGGGAGGAAGACCAGCAGGATCGCCCCGTACGCGACGAACGAGCCGAGGGCGTGGCCGCTGGGGAAGCTGTTGCCGGGGGCGCTGGCCAGCGGCACGTCCACCACGGGACGCAGGCGGCCGACCAGGGTCTTCAGCGACGGGTCGAGGATCAGCCCGCCGACCCCGGTGATGATGAGGTAGACGGCGAGCCGGGCCTGACGGCGGATCAGCAGCCCGAGGACGGCGACGCTGACCAGCCAGATCAGCACGGGCCGCCCGCCGAGGTCGGTGATCGCCTGCAACACGGTGACCAGGGCGTGATGGGGGGCGACGAGCCCGTTGAACCACTCGGCGGCCTCGTGGTCGGCGTGCTGGAGCGGGCTCCACCGGAACCGCACCAGCATCAGCAGCAGGCCGAAGGCGACCCCCGCGCCGACGACGGCCACCAGGCCGGCGATGCTCCGCTCGGCGAAATGGCCGAGTGGCCGCCGCACCACCTCTTTGACCGCGGTCACCCCGCACCTCCCTTGTCGGCTCTGGCGAGGCCCTTTACCCGATCCGGGCCGCCCGCACACCGGGGGTGTCGCGCGGGGCGTCGCGCCGTCAGAGGGCGGTCATCTCGCCGGTGTCGTGGATCTCCTCACGCTCCGTCTCGGGCTGCCACAGGTCCGGCTGGGCCGGCTCGGGAGCGCCGATCCGCATCGCCTCCAGCTGGGCGGCGAAGGCCAGCCCGCCGAAGAGCGCCATCCCGGTGAGGTTGGCCCAGAGCAGCAGCGCCATCATCCCGGTCAGCGCGCCGTAGGTCTGCCCGAACCCGTCGCTGAACCGCACGTACGCGGCGAGCAGCAGGCTGGCCAGCCACCACAGGGCGGTGGCGATGCCGGCGCCGAGGAACAGCCAGGACAGGCCGGGCTGCTTGCGGCGGGGGGCGTGCCGGAACAGCAGGGCCACGGCGAGCACGGTCAGGCCGAGGCTCAGCGGCCAGCGGACCACCTCCCAGGCGAAGGTGGCGACGTCGCCCCAGGCGTAGTTGCGGCGTACCGAGTCGCCCATCGTCCCGCCGCCGACCAGGATGAGGAACCCGGCGAGCGCCGGGACGCCCGCGACGAGCGCGAGGACGGCGGCGCGCAGGTATTTCCACAGGGCCGGGCGGTCCCGCTCCACGCCGTAGATCCGGTTCGCGCCGCGCTCGATCTGGGCCATCGTGGTGGTGAGCGCGACGAGGCCGGTCAGCAGGCCGAGGGTCAGCGCCAACTCGCCGGCGTCCTCGGTGCGCTCGCCGGAGTCGAGCAGCTCACCGACCACCTGCTCGCTCTGCCCGGGGGTGAGGGCGAGCACCGTGTCGGCGACGACCCGGCCGCCCTCGTCGGCGCCGAGGTCGGTGATGAGGCCGGTGAGGGCGATCAGGAACGGCACCACGGCGAGGCAGAGCTGCAACGCGAGGGCCCGGGAGTGGCTGAACCCGTCGCCGTAGCGGAACCGGACGAACGCGTCCCGCAGCAGCCGCCAGCCGCCGTGGCGGCGCAGTGTGTGCCAGGCGTCGTCGGCGGAGAGCTCCTCGGCGGCCATGAGCCGGGTCTCGGGCACCATCCGGGTGCTACTCACGGCGGGCCTCCTCGACCAGCTCCTCGCCCCGCTCCCCGGCGGCTTCGGCGTCGGCGGCCAGGTCGGGCGCCTCCTGCGGCTGCGGCACGCAGAGCCAGAGGGCGCGGGGGCGGATCTCGACGGCCAGCCGCCGGCCCGGGGCGATGAGGTCCCCGTCGAGCTCGCGCGGCTGGGCCCGGTTGCTGGTCACCTCCACCCGGCGGGCGCGGTAGACCTCCATCCGGGGGACGCTGCCCCGGCGGCGCACCAGCGCCCAGCCCATCGCCAGCCAGTGCCGCAGGGCACGCGGGGTGAGCACCGCGACGTCGAGCCAGCCGTCGTCCGGTTCGGCGTCGGTGAGCAGGGTGACGCCGCCCTGGAGGCGGCCGACGTTGGCCACCAGCACCGAGCGGGCCCGGCGGCGCAGCGGCGGCCGGTCGTCGAGGCGGATGGTGACGCGCATCGGCCGGTCGCGCAGGTGCCGGGCGGCCCCCATCACGTACGCCGGCCAGCCGATGCGGGCCTTGGTCGTCTCCGAGGTGGCGTCGAGCATCTGGGCGTCGAAGCCCATCCCGGCCATGACGGTGAAGTAGGCGTCGTCGACCGCGCCGACGTCGAGCTGGCGGCGGCCCCGCTCGACGGCCACCTCCAGCCCAGCGGCCAGGTCGGTGGAGAGGCCGAGGTTGGCGGCGAGCAGGTTGCCGGTGCCCTGGGGCAGGACGGCGAGGGCCACGTCGGTGCCGACCAGCGCGCTGACGCAGGACATCACGGTGCCGTCGCCGCCGCAGGCGAAGACGACGTCGACCCCGGCGGCAACGGCCTTGCCGGTCTGGCCGCGGCCCGGGTCCTCCGGGGTGGTCTCGAACCACAGCGGCGTCGGCCAGCCGGCGGCGGCGAGCGCCCCGTCGACCGTCGCGCGCAGCTCGTCGAGGTCGGCGACCTTCGCCGGATTGACCACCACGGCGGAACGCAGCCCGCCGTGGTGGTCGGTCGCGCGCGCGTCCGGCGTCGAACGCGTGTTCTGCTCAGCATCCACGGCGTCAGTGTGCAGCAACTCGGTGCAGGCGGCGAGCCGACGGCCGGTGAGGTTGCGCGCACCGAAAACAGGTTTACCGGGCCGGGTGGCTAGGCTGCGGCCCGCAGGGCCAGCTCGACCCGGCGGCGCAGGTCGTCCAGCTCCAGCCCGGCCTCGGCGAGCACCAGCGCGGCCGGGCCGCCGCCCTCGCGCAGCAGCCCGAGCAGGAGGTGCTCGGTGCCGATGTGCCGGTGCCGCAGCCGCAGCGCCTCGCGCAGCGAGAGCTCCAGCGCCTTCTTCGACCGGGGCGAGAACGGGCCGCCGGGCCGGTGCCGCCGCCCCCAGCGGCGGCGCGGGGCGGGCGGCGCGGCACGCAGCGCGCCGGGGCCGAAGGACTCCTCGATCCGGGCGACGATCGCGGCCAGGTCGATGCCGATCTCGCGCAGCGCGGCGGCGTCGGCCTCGGCGAGCCCCGCGCCGCCCTCGGCGGTGTGCCGGGCCACGGCGGCGCGCAGGTCGGCGGCGCGGACTCCGGCGTCGTGCAGCACCCGGGTCGCGAGGTTGTCGGGGTCGGCGAGGACGGCGAGCAGCAGGTGCTCGGTGCCGATCGGGCGCTGCCCGGCGGCCCGCGCCTCGTGGGCGGCCTGCCTGACCGCCTCGCGGGCCCGGCCGGTGAACCGTTCGAACATCATTCCTCCCAGGTGCTCGGGACCGCCGGTCGCCCGGCGTGCTTCTTGTGGACCGCCTGCCGGCTGACCTCCAGCGCGTCGGCGATCTCCTGCCAGGACCAGCCCTGCCGTCGGGCGTTGTCCACCTGGACCACCTCCAGCCGTTCGAGGAGCCGGCGCAGGGCGCGCACGGCGCGCAGGCCGACCCGGGGGTCGGTGCTGCCGGCCGCCGCCGCGAGTTCCGTCGCGTGACTCATGCTGTCAACATACGTTGACAACGGGCCGCCGTCAACCAAAGTTGACGCCAGGACCGCCTGGATCGCCAGGATCGCCAGGATCTCCGGGGTTGCCAGGGTTGCCCGGACCGGCCGGTCACCGGAGTCGGCAGGAGCCGGCGCGATACCCGCCCCGGCCCGGCCGGCGGCCACTACGCTCGGTTGCAGTGATCGGACCCGCCGCGCACGCCTGTCGGGGAGGTGAGGCCGGATGACCCCGCCCGCCGACGCGCCCGTGGTGGCCGCGCTCGGCTCACCGGAGACCGCGCCGCAGGTCGCCCGGCTGGCCGCGCGGGAGGCCGCCGGTCACGGCCGCCCGCTGCGCCTGCTGCACGCCTTCAACTGGTCGGCGGCGCTGGAGGCCCCGTCGGTGGTCAACCCGCGCGCCCGGGCCGAGGAGCTGCTCGAAGAGGCCGCCGCAGCCGCCGGCGAGGCGGAGTCGGCGGTGCCGGTCAGCGGCGAGATCGTCGAGGGCGCGCCGGTCGCCGCCCTGGTCCGCCGCTCCGAGTCGGCGTTCCTCGTCGTCGTCGGTGACGGCGGCATGGCGCGCTGCGGGGCCTGCATCCCGGCCGACGCCCCGGCGGTGCAGCTCGCCGCCCGCGCCGGCTGCCCGGTGCTGGTGGTGCGCCCCGAGCCGCCGCCGCAGGGCCCCGTCCTCGTCGGCGTCGACGGTTCGCGCAGCTCCCGCACGGCGCTGGCGTTCGCCTTCGGCTGCGCCGCCCGCCGGTCGGCCCGGCTGCTCGCCGTGCGGGTCGTCGAGCCACCGCCCGAGGACCGGCCGCCCGCCGCCGCCCCGCCGCCGGGCCCCGGCCCGCACGGCACGTCCGGCCGGCCCGACGCGTACGACCGGCACGGCCTGGACAGCGCGCACGCCGAGCTGGCCGACCTGGTGGCCCGGTGCGGAGGCCGGCACCCGGAGGTGCCGGTCGAGTGCCACGTCGTCGTCGGCGACCCCGGCCGGGTGCTGGTCGAGCAGTCCCGCTCCGCGCAGCTCACCGTGGTCGCCCCCCGGGGCGACGAGCCGCTGCGCGGGATGCTCGGCGCGGTCAGCCAGTCGCTGCTCTACCACTCCCCCGCGCCGGTCATCGTCGTGCGTGGACTGGTGGCCACCGCGCCGGGCGGGGCATGACGCCCCCACGGTCCAGGACCTACGGCCCTGATCGATCTCCGCCCGCGCCGCGAAGCTGGACGTGGCCGGGAAAACCCGGCACCCCGGATGCGAACGTCCCCGATCCGCGAGAGGCTAACGCAGCATGGACACCGCTGTAGACCTGCACAGCCCCCTGACCGAAGACGAGCTGCGCCGGCTGGACGCCTACTGGCGGGCCGCGAACTACCTGACCGTCGGGCAGATCTATCTGCTGGACAACCCGCTGCTGCGGGAGCCGCTGCGGCCCGAGCACGTCAAGCCCCGCCTGCTGGGCCACTGGGGCACCAGCCCGGGCCTCAACCTGCTCTACGCCCACCTCAACCGGGTCATCGTCAACCGGAAGCTGCCGACGATCTTCATCACCGGCCCCGGCCACGGCGGCCCCGCCCTGGTGGCCAACACCTGGCTGGAGGGCACCTACAGCGAGCTCTACCACTCGGTGAGCCGCGACGAGACCGGCATGCAGCGGCTGTTCCGCCAGTTCTCCTTCCCCGGCGGCATCCCGAGCCACGTGGCGCCGGAGGTGCCGGGTTCGATCCACGAGGGCGGCGAGCTGGGGTACGCGCTGAGCCACGCCTACGGCGCGGCGTTCGACAACCCCGACCTGCTGGTCGCCTGCGTCATCGGCGACGGGGAGGCCGAGACCGGCCCGCTGGCCGGTAGCTGGCTGTCCAACGTCTTCCTCAACCCGGCCCGCGACGGGGCGGTGCTGCCCATCCTGCACCTCAACGGCTACAAGATCGCCAACCCGACGGTGCTGGACCGCATCCCCACCGACGACCTGCTGGACATGATGCGCGGCTTCGGCTACCAGCCGTACGTCGTCGCGGGTGACGACCCGGCCACCGTGCACCAGGCCCTCGCCGCCACCCTCGACCGGGCCGTCGACGAGATCGCCGACATCCAGCGCCGGGCCCGCTCCGGCGCGCCCGTCGAGCGCCCCCGCTGGCCGATGATCGTCCTGCGTACGCCGAAGGGCTGGACCGGCCCGGCGGTCGTCGACGGCAAGCAGGTGGAGGGCACCTACCGCGCCCACCAGGTGCCCATCGCCGAGGTGCGCGACAACCCGGAGCACCTGGCCGAGCTGGAGCGCTGGCTGCGCAGCTACCGGCCGGAGGAGCTGTTCGATCCGACCGGCGCGCCCGTCGCCGAGCTGACCGCGCTGCCGCCGACCGGTGACCTGCGGATGAGCGCCAACCCGGTCGCCAACGGCGGGCGGGTGCTGCGCGACCTGGAGCTGCCGGACTTCCGCCGGTACGCCGTCGACGTCCAGCAGCCCGGCGAGCCGGTGGCGGGCGCGACCGGGACGCTCGGCGCGTGGGTCCGCGACGTGATCACCGCCAACCCGCGCACGTTCCGGCTGTTCGGCCCCGACGAGGTCGCCTCCAACCGGCTCGGCGCGGCCTTCGAGGTCACCGACCGGGCGTTCGTCGCCGGCCGGGTCGACGGCGACGACCACCTCTCGCCCGACGGCCGGGTGATGGAGGTGCTGTCGGAGCACCTGTGCCAGGGCTGGCTGGAGGGCTACCTGCTGACCGGCCGGCACGGCATCTTCACCAGCTACGAGGCGTTCATCCACATCGTCGACTCGATGGTCAACCAGCACGCCAAGTGGCTGAAGGTGACCCGGGGCATCCCGTGGCGGGAGCCGGTGGCGTCGCTGAACTACCTGCTGTCCAGCCACGTGTGGCGGCAGGACCACAACGGCTTCTCGCACCAGGACCCGGGCTTCATCGACCACGTGGTCAACAAGAAGGCCGAGGTGGTGCGGGTCTACCTGCCGCCGGACGGCAACACCCTGCTCTCCACCATGGACCACTGCCTGCGCAGCCGGCACTACATCAACGTGGTGGTGGCCGGCAAGCAGCCCGCCCCGAACTGGCTGACCATGAACGAGGCGGTCCAGCACTGCCGGCGCGGCCTGGGCATCTGGGACTGGGCCAGCACCGACGACGGCGAGGAGCCGGACGTGGTGCTCGCCTGCGCCGGCGACGTGCCGACGCTGGAGACCCTCGCCGCCGCCGAGCTGCTGCGCCAACGGCTGCCCGAGCTGAAGGTGCGGGTGGTCAACGTGGTCGACCTGATGCGCCTCCAGCCGCCGTCGGAGCACCCGCACGGCCTGCCCGACAACGAGTTCGACACCATCTTCACCAGCGACAAGCCGGTCATCTTCGCCTACCACGGCTACCCGTGGCTGATCCACCGGCTCACCTACCGGCGCGCCAACCACGACAACCTGCACGTGCGCGGGTACAAGGAGGAGGGCACCACCACCACGCCGTTCGACATGGTGATGCTCAACGACCTGGACCGGTTCCACCTGGTCATCGACGTGATCGACCGGGTGCCGGGGCTGGCCGCGCGGGCCGCGCACCTGCGGCAGGAGATGGTGGACACCCGGCAGGCGTGCCGCGACTACACCCGCGAGCACGGCTCCGACGACCCCCGGGTCGCCGAGTGGCGGTGGATCCGGGAGACCGACGCCGAACTGAGGAGCGAGAAGTGAGCCGTGACGAGATCCTCGTCGGCTACGACGGTTCCGCCGACGCCACCGTCGCCCTGAACTGGGCGCTCGGCGAGGCGGAGCACAGCGGCCGGCCGGTCCGCCTGGCGTACGTGTTCGAGTGGGTGACCGTGGCCGGCTGGGTCGGCCCCGGCGTGGCCCCCGGAGTCTGGCCCGACGAGACCGCCCGCCGACAGGTGGAGGAGCTGGTCGGCAAGGCAGCCGCCGACGCCGCCGCCGCGCGGCCCACGGTGACCGTGCGCGGGGAGGTGTTCGACGGGCCGCCGGCCCTGGTGCTGGAGGAACGCTCCGCCGAGGCGGGCCTGCTGGTGCTCGGCAGCCGGGGCCACGGCGGGTTCGGCGGCCTGCTCGCCGGCTCCACGGCCGTGTCGGTGACCGCCCACGCGCACTGCCCGGTCGTGGTGGTCCGCGACGGCGACACCCCCGCCGGGCGCACCGGCCGGGTCGTGGTGGGCGTCGACGGCTCCGAGACCTCCCTGCTGGCCCTCGGGTTCGCCGTCGAGCGGGCGGCCCAGCGGGGCGTGCCGCTGCACGTGGTGCGGGCCTGGGAGCCGTCGGCCGACCGGGGACTGGCCGCCGACGACGCGGCGGCGGCGGAACGCGCCGCGCTGGACGAGCCGCTGGCCGGCTGGCGGGAGACGTTCCCCGACGTCGCGGTGACCGTCGACGTGGTGGCCGGCCGCCCGGCCGGCGCGCTGGTCGAGGCGAGCCGGGACGCCCAGCTCGTGGTGGTCGGCAGCCGGGGCCGGGGCGGGCTGCGCGGCATGCTGCTCGGCTCGGTCGGCCAGCAGCTCCTGCACCACGCCCACTGCCCGGTCGCGGTGGTCCGCGAACGCTGACGCGCAAGGAAGGGCCCCCTCTTAACACCCGGTGTTAGGAGGGGGCCCTTCCTCTACAGAATGCGTTAACAAGGGGCCCTTCCTTACACCTCAGTCGGGGAGGGAGAAGTAGTCCTCCTCTTCCTGGGCCAGGTGCAGGCGCAGGACGGCGTCGAGGCCGTACAGCGCGGCGAGCAGGTCGGTGACCTGGTCGCCGCGCAGCGGCCCGGCACCGGCCTGGGCGAGGTGCCCGCCGATCCGGTCGACCAGCCGGCGGATCTCCACGTGCCCCCGGCTCATCGGCGAGGTCGCCTCGTCGCTGCCGAGCGGCCCGGCCAGCGCCGGGTAGAGCTGCCGCTCCTCGGCGGCCTCGTGCGGCAGCACCCGCGCGGTGAGCCGCCCGTGCACCGCGCGCAGGGCCGGCAGGCAGTCGGGCGAGTCGGGGTGCGTGGCGACCAGGTCGGCGGTGTCGCGCAGGGCGGCGAGCACGTCGCGGATCGCGGCGTGCTCGCCGGCGTACCGGTCGAGCAGCTCCCGGGTGTCCGGCGGGACGTCCCGGCGGCGCAGCCCGCCGCCGAGGGCCCGCAGCGCGTTGAGGATCACCACGACGTCGATGCCCTCCTGGAGGAACGCCCCGGCCACCGGCGGCAGCCTCCCGGCGGCGGCGACCAGCATCGCCGCCACGGCCAGCGCCATCCCGACGACGGCGCTCTGGGTGGCGATGCGGCGGGCGTACCGGGCGATCTCCACGGCGTCGGCGAGCCGGTCGAGCCGGTCGACGGTGAGCACCGCGTCGGCGACGTCGGCGGAGGCGGTCGCCCCGGTCGCGCCCATCGCCACCCCGACGTCGGCCTCCGCCAGGGCGGGGGCGTCGTTCACCCCGTCGCCGACCATCACGGTCACGGCCCGGCGGGACTCCTCGCGGACCCGGGCGGTCTTCTCCTGCGGGGTGCACCGGGCCAGCACGTCGTCGACGCCGACGGCCTGCGCGACCTGGTCGGCGGTGCCGGGCCGGTCCCCGGTGACCATGACCAGCCGGGTCAGCCCCGCCTCGCGCAGCCGCCGCACGGTGCGGCGGGCGTCCGGGCGCACCGGGTCCTCCAGCAGGATCGCCCCGAGCGGCTCCCGCTCGTCGCTGACCCAGACGGCCGACCGGCCGGCCAGTTCGGCGCGTTCGGCGGCCCGGGCCGCCCACTGCGGCAGCTCCCCGCCGAGCTGGCCGACCCGCACCAGCCGCCCGTCGACCCGGCCGGTGACGCCGCGCCCCGGTTCCTCGGTGACGTCGGTCGGGTCGGCCAGCGCCAGGCCCCGCCCCCGGGCCTGCCGGACCAGGGCGGCGGCCAGCACGTGCGGGGAGAGCTGCTCCACGGAGGCGGCCAGCCGCAGCACCTCGTCCCGGTCGCCGCCGGGGGCGACCACCGTCTCGGCGGCCCGGGGTCGACCGGCGGTGAGCGTGCCGGTCTTGTCGACCAGCAGGGTCCGGGCCCGGCCCAGCGCCTCCAGCGAGCCGCCGTCGCGCACCAGCACCCCCCGCCGGGCCACCCGGGACAGCCCGGAGACGATCGCGATGGGGGTGGCCAGCAGCAGCGGGCAGGGGGTGGCCACCACCAGCACCGCCACGGCCCGCACGAACTCGCCGGAGAGCCACCAGCCCAGCCCGGCCAGCACCAGCGTGAACGGCACGAACGCCGCCGCGTACCGGTCGGCCATCCGCACCATCGGGGCCTTGCGCGCGGTGGCCTCCTCGGCGAGCCGGACGATCCCCGCGTACGTGCTGGCCGCCGCGCTCCTCGTCGCCCGCAGCCCGAACCCGGCCCCGGCGTTGGCCACGCCGCTGGCCACCTGCTCGCCGGCCGCCCGCTGCACGAGCCGGGACTCGCCGGTGACGACCGACTCGTCGAGGGTGGCGGGCTCCTCGACGGTCCCGTCGACGGGCACCACGTCGCCGGGGCCGACGACGAGCCGGTCGCCGGCCGCGACCCGGTCCAGCGGGACCGTCTCGATGCCGCCGCCGGGGACCCGCCGCCGCGCGGTGCGCGGGGCCCGTTCCAGCAGGGCGCGCAGGTCGCGGGTCGCCCGGCGCTGGGCGTACGCCTCCAGCGCGCGGCCGGTGGCGAGCATCAGCGCGATCACCGCGCCGGCCAGGTACTCCCCGACGACGAGCGCGCCGGCCAGCGCGAGGACGGCGATGACGTCCACCCCGAACTGCCGCGCCCACAGCCGACGCAGCATGGACCAGGCCGCCGGGGCCAGCGCGGCCACGGTCGCCGCCGCCCACAGCCAGTCCGCCCAGGTGCGGCGGCCGGCGAGCCACAGCCCCGCCCCGGCCGGCACGGCCAGCGTCAGCGCGGCCAGCGGCGCCCACTGGAGCCCGCGCGCCCAGCGCTGCCGCACCGGCCGCTGCGGTACGCACTCCCGCGCCTCGGTGCCCACCTGCGGATCCTCTCAACGGGCGGGGTCGGCGAGGCGGCCAACGACCGAATCGCGCCCGCCACCTGTCATGATCGTTGGAGGCGAACGACCTGGGCGCGACGGGACCTGCGTACCGTGCGTCCGGGGGTGCCGGTGCCGCAGGATGGAGCGGCAACCCCGCCCGGGGCACCGCGCGGTGGGGCACGATGGGCTGAGACGAAAGGTCGTGACGATGAGCCACGAGACGCCGGCGACGGACCGCCCGCTGACCACCGCGCTGGCGGAGGCCGCCGCGACGGCCGGCCACGCGCCCTCGGTGCACAACACGCAGCCGTGGCGCTGGCGGGTGCTGCCCGACGCGTTGGAGCTGCGCGTGGTGCGGGACCGTCAGCTCGCCGCCACCGACCCGGAGGGCCGGCTGCTGGCGGTGAGCTGCGGCGCGGCGCTGCACCACGCCCGGGTGGCCCTCGCCGCCGAGGGCTGGGCGTTCGTGGTGGAGCGGCTGCCCGACCCGGGCGACGCGGAGCTGCTGGCCCGGATCGGCGACCTCAAGCGCGTCGAGGCCGACCCCGACGCCATGCGGGTGGTGCAGTGCATGCAGGTGCGGCACACCGACCGCCGCCCGGTCAGCGACGAGCCGGTGCCGACGGCCGCGCTCGGCGACATCGCCGCGGCGGTCTCCGCCGAGGGCGCGCGGCTCCAGGTGCTCAACTTCGATCAGGTGATGGAGCTGGCCGCCGCGGCCTCGCACGCCGCGACGGTGGAGGCGGAGGATTCGCAGCTGAGCGAGGAGCTGGACTACTGGACGAGCCGGGCGGGCACCGGCACGGGCCTGCCGCCGGAGGTGCTGCCCGAGCAGGCGCAGCAGACCACCGTGCCGGGCCGGGACTTCGGCCGCCCGGGCACCCTGCCGATCGGGGCGGGCCACGACCGGGCCGCGGCCTACGGGGTGCTCTTCGGCGACGAGGACGAGCCGGACAGCTGGCTGCGGGCCGGCGAGGCGCTGTCGGCGGGGTGGCTGACGGCGACCCGGCTGGGTGTGTCGATGGTGCCGCTGTCGGGCGTCGTCGAGGTGGAGGGCACCCGGCAGACCCTGCGGCAGGTGCTCGCCGGCCTCGGCTACCCGTACCTCGTGCTGCGGATGGGGATCGCGGACCCGGCGCACGCCGGCCCGCCGCACACCCCCCGGCTCCCCGCGGAGCAGGTCGTCGACACGTCCGCGGTCCGCGGACAGGGTGGGTGAACAAGCGGACAGGATGCGTGAGCGAGGCTGGGCCGGTGCGTCTGCCGGGCGATAGCATCGCCGGGTGAACGCACCGAACCCGAGAAATGAGCCGGTCGCGCCGTCGTTGGGGTTGAGCCCGCTGTCCCGGGTCCGCCTCGACGAGCTGCTCCAGGAGATGCTGGACCGGGTCGGCGAGGTGGTGACCAGCCGGGAGCGGCTGCGGGCCCTGCTCGACGCGGTGGTCGGCATCGGCACCGACCTCGACCTGCGCAGCACGCTGCAACGGATCGTGGCGGCGGCATGCGAGCTGGTCGGCGCGAAGTACGGCGCGCTCGGGGTGATCGGCCCCGACCGGCTGCTGCACGACTTCATCACCCACGGCATCGACGCCGAGCTGCACGCGAAGATCGGCGACCTGCCGCACGGCCGCGGCGTGCTCGGCCTGCTCATCGACGAGCCCCGCCCGGTGCGGATGCCCGACATCACCAAGCATCCCAAGTCGTACGGTTTCCCGCCGCACCACCCGCCGATGCACAGCTTCCTCGGGGTGCCGGTGCGCATCCGCGAGCAGGTCTTCGGCAACCTCTACCTGGCCGAGAAGCAGGGCGCGCCCGAGTTCACCGAGGACGACGAGGAGATCGTGGTGGCGTTGGCCGCCGCGGCCGGCGTCGCGATCGAGAACGCCCGGCTCTACGCGCTGGCCCACCGCCGGGAACGCTGGCTGGCGGCCACCGCCGAGATCACCTCGGTGCTGCTGGGCGAGGTGCGGCGCACCGACGCGCTGGCGCTGGTGGCCCGGCGGGCCCGGGAGGTCGCCGAGGCGGAGCTGGCCGTGGTGCTGCTCTACGACGAGGACGCCGGCCAGTTCACCGTCGAGGTGGTCGACGGCGTCGACGCGCCGGGCGGGGCCGACGGGTCCACCCGGGGGCTGGTCGGCGCGCTGCTGCCCGCCGGCGAGACCAGCTTCGCCGAGTCGGTCACCGACCGGCGGCACACGCTGGTGGAGAACCTGGCCGAGTCGGCGCCGTGGCCGACGCCGGTGACCGCCGGGCCGGCGGTGGTCTCCCCGCTGGCCGCCGCCGACACGCTGCACGGGGTCCTGGTGATCGCCTACCCGCCGGACCGGGGCGGGGCCACCGACGACGACGTGGCGCTGCTCGGCAGCTTCGCCGGGCAGGCGGCGCTGGCCATGGAGCGGGCCCGGGGGCAGGAGGAGCGGGAGCTGCTGGTGGTCCTGGAGGACCGCGAGCGCATCGCCCGGGACCTGCACGACGTGGTGATCCAGCGGCTGTTCGCCACCGGCCTGCAACTACAGAGCGGCGCGATGAACGCCCGCCCCGAGGTGGCCAAGCGGATCAACGCGGCCGTCGACGACCTCGACGCCACCATCCGGGACATCCGGCGCACGATCTTCGAGCTGCGCACCCCGATGAGCGCGGCGCTGCGCACCGAGATCCGCGAGGCCGTCGACCTGGCCGCCGAGTCGCTGGGCTTCCGGCCGTCGCTGGAGCTGACCGGCCCGATCGACAGCGCCGTGCCCGAGCCGGTCCGCCCCGACCTCACGGCCGTGCTCCGCGAGGCGCTGTCCAACGCCGTACGCCACGCCGAGGCGAGCCGGGTCGCGGTGGGCGTGCGGGTGGAGGGCGGCTGGGTCACGGTCACGGTCGCCGACGACGGCCGGGGCTGCGACCCGGCCGCCGCGCGGGGCGGTCTGGTCAACCTGCGCGAGCGCGCCGAACGCCACGGCGGCGAGTTCGAGGTGCGCCCGGTGACCCCGCACGGCACCGAGCTGCGTTGGACGGCCCCGCTGCGCGACGACTGACCCGGCGCGACGACCGGTTCGCGCTGCCCTGCCGGGCGGCGGCGCCGCTGCGCGACCGCTGGCCCGGGCTGCCTGTCCGACGGCGCGGCCGCTGCGCGACGGCCGGCCCGACGGGTGCCGGCGTCCGGTCAGTGCGCCTTGCCGAGGAGGCGGGTGGCCAGCACGGCCGCCTGGGTGCGCCGCTCCAGGCCCAGCTTGGCCAGCACGCTGGAGACGTAGTTCTTCACCGTCTTCTCGGCGAGGAACATCTTGCCGGCGATCTCCCGGTTGGTCAGGCCCTCCGCGACGTACTCCAGGATGCGCCGCTCCTGCTCGGTGAGGGTCTTCAGCTCGCGGGGCTGCTCCACGCCGCTACGGATGCGCTCCAGCACCCGGGTGGTGATCGCCGGGTCGAGCAGGGACTGGCCGGCGGCGACCCGGCGCACCGCGTCGACCAGGTCGGTGCCGCGGATCTGCTTGAGCACGTAACCGGACGCGCCGGCCATGATCGCCGCGAACAGCGCCTCGTCGTCCTCGTACGAGGTGAGGATCAGGCCCTTGATCGACGAGTCGACGGCGCGGACGTCGCGGCACACGTCGATGCCGTTGCCGTCGGGCAGCCGGGCGTCGAGGATCGCCACGTCGGGCCGCAGCGCGGGGATGCGGCGGGCCGCCTCCTGGGCGGAGCCCGACTCCCCCACCACCTCGATGTCGCCGCTGTTGGTGAGCAGGTCGGCAAGGCCACGACGGACGACCTCGTGGTCGTCGAGCAGGAACACCCGGATCATCCCTCGTTTCTACCCCCTCGGGCCGGGTGCCCGCACGGGCCGAAGGTCCCTACCGCCGCCGCGCGGCGGTGGGCTGGGGGTCCCGGCGCAGACGGGACGTCCGGCCCTGCCCGCCGACCGCCCTGGTCACGCACCGTGGAGGAGGACCAGACGGGGCGGCACGACTGCCACGGGAGGGGATCATGATGGAGACCGGCTTCACCGTCGAGCAGCTCAGGACCGCCGCCACCGACGCCGTGCGGGCGCCGTCGCTGCACAACAGCCAGCCGTGGCGGTTCCGGCTGCGCGACGGCGGCATCGAGGTGCTGCTGGACCGCGAGCGCCGGCTGCCGGCGACCGACCCGAGCGGCTGGGGCGCCCGGATCGCCTGCGGGGCGGCCCTGTTCAACCTGCGGCTGGCGCTGGCCGTCGCGGGCACCCCGGCGACGGTGCGGCTGCGCCCGTACCCGGCGGAACCCGACGTGCTGGCCCGGTTGGTCCCGGACGTGCCGCGCCGGCCCACCCCGGCCGAGCAGACCCTGTACGGCGTCATCCCGCACCGGTTCAGCAACCGGGCCCCGTTCTGGCCCGACCCGGTGCCGGCCGACGTGCGGTGGCGGCTCGGCGAGGCGGCCCGCGCCGAGCAGGGCTGGCTGGAGCTGGTGATCGGGGTGAGCGCGGTCAACGCGTTCGCCGAGGTCGCCCGCAGCGCCAACCGGGTGCTGGAGCGCGACCCCGCCTACCGGGCCGAGCTGGCCGAGTGGGTGCGCAGCGCGCCCGCGTCCGACGGGATCCCGGCCGCCGCCGGCGGCCCGCTGGGCGAGCCGCAGGACCTGCTGCCCAGCCGCGGCTTCGGCGGGCGCAGCCGCGCGCCGGGGCGCGACTTCGAGCCGGAGCCGCTGGTGGCGGTGCTCGGCACCGCCGGCAACACCACCACCGATCAGGTCGTGGCCGGGCAGGCCCTGCAACGGGTGCTGCTCACCGCCACCGACGCCGGGCTGGGCGTGTCGATGATGTCCCAGCCGATCGAGGTGCCGGGGGCGCGGGAGGCCCTGCGGCTGTCCCTGGGCCGGTTCGGCACCCCGCAGATGGTGATGCGGGTCGGCTACGGCCAGCCGGGCTCGCCGACCCCCCGCCGCAGCGTCGACGAGGTGCTGGACGTGCCGGTCGTCCGGGCCTGAGGCCGGGGTCGCCGGGGGCGTGCGCCGCCCGCCGGCGACCCCCACCCCCGGCTGGGCCGGCGGTGGTACGGTGCCGGCCGATGGCCAGCTTCGCGATACTCGGGCCGCTCGAGGTGGCCGTGGCCGGGCGGACGGTCACCCCGCGCAGCGGCAGGCAGCGGGCGCTGCTGGCCGTCCTGCTGGTCAACGCCGGCCGGGACACCGGGCTGGCGCAGATCCTCGGCGCGCTGTGGGGCGACGCGCCGCCCGACACGGCCGTCGGGCAGGTGCAGACGCTGATCTGGCGGCTGCGCGGGGTGCTCGGCGACGACGCCATCGCCACCCGCCCGGGCGGGTACCGGCTCACCGTCGCCGACGCCGACCTCGACGCGCGGGTGTTCGCCGCCGGCGCGGCCGAGGCCGCCGCGCTGGCCCGGTCGGGCCGGGCGGCCGAGGCGGCCCGCCGCTACGGCGAGGCGCTGGCCCTGTGGCGCGGCCCGGTCCTGGCCGACGTGCGCCTGCCGGGCGACCCGCACGCCGCCGGGTTCCCCGCCGCCGTGGCGGAGCTGACCGAGCTGCGCCTGGCCGTGGAGCGCGACCGGGTGGACGTCGAGTTCGCCCTCGGCCGGCACGCCGAGCTGATCCCCGCCCTGCACCGGATGGTCGACGCCGAGCCGCTGCGGGAGGAGCTGCGGGAACGGCTGATGCTCGCGCTGCACCGCACCGGCCGGCGGGCCGAGGCGCTGGAGACGTACCGGCGGGGCCGGGCGGCGACCGTGGCAGAGCTGGGCCTGGAACCCGGTCGGGGGCTGCGGGAGCTGCACCGGCGCATCCTCGACGGCGACCCGCTGCTGGACGCCGCCGAACCCGCCCCGGCGGCGTCCCCGCCCGCGCCCCCGGCGGCCCAGTTGCCGATGGACGCCGCCGACTTCGTCGGCCGGCACGACCTCGCGTCCCGGCTGGCCGCCCTGCTGGCCGCGCCACCGGCCGGCGGCCCCGCCGCGGACGCCGGGCAGGCGGCCGCGCCGCCGGTCGTGGTGGTGTCCGGCGCGGCCGGGAGCGGCAAGACGACCCTCGCGGTCCACGTCGCGCACCTGGTGCGGGACCGGTTCGGCGACGGGCAGCTCTTCGTCGACCTGCGCGGCGGCGGCGAGCCGCACGACCCGTCGACCGTGCTGGGCCGGTTCCTGCACGCGCTCGGCGAGGACCCCCGGGCGGTGCCGGCCGACACCGACGAGCGGGCGGCGCTGTTCCGGGCCCGCACGGCCGGGCGACGGCTGCTCGTGGTGCTGGACAACGCCGCCGGGGAGAACCAGCTCCGGCCGCTGCTGCCGGCCGAGCCGGGCTGCGCGGTGCTGGTGACCGCCCGTCGCCGGCTCACCGCGCTGCCCGGCGCGCACCACGTCGACCTGGGCGTGTTCGCCGCCGACGAGGCCGTGGACCTGCTGCGGCACGCGATCGGCGACGGCCGGGTCGCCGCCGAGCACGCCGACTGCCTGCGGGTCGCCGAACGCTGCGGATACCTGCCGCTGGCCATCCGGATCGCCGGGGCGCGGCTGGCCGCCCGGCCGCACTGGCCGGTGGCGAAGCTGGCCGGGCAGCTCGCCGACGAGCGGGCCCGCCTCGACGTGCTGCGCACCGGGGACCTGGCGGTGCGCTCCAGCCTCGCCACCAGCTACCACGAGCTGGACCCGACCGAGCGGCGGCTGCTGCGGCTGCTCGGCGGGGTGGACCTGCCCCGGGTGCCGGGCTGGGCGGCCGCCGCGCTGCTGGACCGCTCGCCGACCGAGGGCGAGGAGCTGACCGAGCGGCTCGTCGAGGCCCGCCTGGTGGATGCCGACGGCGGCGGCTACCGGCTGCACGACCTGGTCCGGGCGTACGCGCGGGAGCTGCTGGACGCCGACGGCGCGCCCGGTGAGCGGACGGCGGCGCTGGGACGGCTCACCGGCGGGTGGCTGACGCTGGCCGACGAGGCGTACCGGCGTACCGGCGGGGGTTTCCGGCGGGGCGTGGCCGGCGCCGCCCCGCGCTGGTCGCGGTGGACGGCGGCCGAACGCGACGCCGTGCTCGGCGACCCGGTGGCCTGGTTCGAGGCGTCCCGAGGGATGCTGGTCGGGACGGTGCGGCGGGCCGCGGCGGCCGGGCTGGTCGAGCCGGCGTGGAACCTCGCCAACACCCTGGGCCGGCTGTTCGAGCTGCGCGAACACCTCGACGACTGGGCCGGCGCGACGACGGCGGCCCTGGACGCCTGCGTGGCCGCCGACGCCGACGCGGGCCGGGCCTGGCTGCTGCGGTCCCTCGGCGAGCGGCACCTCAACCTCGACCGCCTCGACGACGCGCTGGCCTGCTTCGACGCGGCGCTGGCCCGCTTCGAGCGGCTCGGCGAGCGCAGGGGGCAGGCGCTGGCGCTGCGCGCGGCGGGCACCGCCTACCGGCTCCAGCGGCGCGACGCCGAGGCGATGGCCGCGCTGAGCCGGGCGAAGGCGATCACGGTGGAGCTCGGCGACCGGGCCGGCCAGGCGCAGGTGCTGTTCGGCGTCGGCGCGGCGCACCGGGTGGCCGGGCGGCCCGGGCCGGCGGAGGCGGCGTTCCGGCAGGCGCTGGCGATCTTCGGGGAGCTGGGCGACCGGTTCGGGGAGGCGTACACGTCGACGAGCCTGGCCCTGGTGCTCGGCGGGCGCGGCGCGGACGCCGACGCCGAGGCGCTGCTGGCGCGGGCCCTCGGGCTGTGCCGGGAGCTGGGCTACCGGCGGGGCGAGGCGATCTCCCTGGGGCACCTGGGCGAGCTGCACCTGCGTACGGGCGCGCACGAGCGGGCGGTGGCGGAGCTGACGGAGGCGGTCGCCGGGGCCCGGGAGGTCGGCGACGGCATCGGCGAGCTGATCGCGCTGCGCCGCCTCGGCGCGGCGTACCTGGCGTTGGGCCGGTTGCCGGCGGCCCGGTCGGCGCTGCGCTACTGCCTCGCCCTGTGCCGCGAGCACGGCGAGGACGGCGAACGGGAGCGGGCGCTGCGCCTGCTCGGCGAAGTACGGGCCGGCTGAGGCGGGGGCTGTCCTGCGGGCCGGGGGCTCTCGCCCGGGCGGGGGGCCGTGCGAGCGGGGTGAGAGCGGGCTGAGAGGGCCGGGGACCGTCCGCCGGGGAGGGTGGACGGCGGGCGCGTGTCGTGCCCACCGGACCTGGGGAGGCTCCAATGACCGACCATTCCATCCCCGCCGGGGACCGCCCGGGGCTGTCCCGGCGCGGCTTCCTCGGTGGCGTCGGGGCGTCCGCCGCCGCGCTGACCGTCGGCGGCGTCCTCGGCGACGCCCAGCCCGCCTCGGCCGCCTACTACATGAAGTGGGGGGCCGTCGTCTCGCCCGGCGACGCCAGCAACAACATCGACTTCAGCCGCAAGGTCGACATCCTGCGCCGGATGCGCCCGCAGACCGCCCGGATCTCGATGTTCTGGGGCGACCCGTACAACCGGCGGTTCAGCGACTCGCAGCTCGACGCGCTGCGCGGCACCGGGCTCACCGAGATGATCATCCAGTCGTCGGAGGACCCCGACCCGAACCTGGCCCGCCACCAGCTCAGCCTGCTGCTGCCCTACATCGACGCGCACCCGAACACCCTGTTCGTGTGGGAGCTCGGCAACGAGCCGGACTGGCACCAGCCGACCAACCCGTGGCTGGCCCGGTGGAACCGGCTGGCGACGATCCGGGACAACAAGCCGTCGCAGGACCGGGGCAACCTGCTCTGGGCGATCAACATGCCGGCGGGGCGGTGGGCCGGCGACGGCACCGGCTTCACCGGCAGCTCCGGCGGCTACTTCGACTCGTTCGTCCGGGACACCGGCGACGGGCTGGGCGGGATGCTCTCCGGCCCGTACCAGCCGGACGTGGTGACGGTGCACTGCTACAGCTCGACGTACCTCACGCGCGGCGCGGACGGCGGCGGCGAGCGCAACCCGTACAAGATGATCGACTACGTGCGGGGCTGGAACAACCGGATCAGCATGAAGGTCACCGAGGCCGGGATCGACGGCGCGAAGTCCGACCGGGGCTACCGCTACGTGAGCTTCGGCTCGTCGGTGGCGAACGAGACCGCCGGGCAGATCGACAGCGTCTGCTTCTACGGCATCCCGCCCGCCGAGCGGCAGTACGGCATCGGCGAGGGCGAGGCCGACCAGATCGGCACCCACCCCTGACCGCCCGGACCGGGGTGCGCCGCCGGCGGCTGACGTTGCGGAGTCGGCCTGCGGCGGGCCCCGGTCCGTGGCGCGGCGGCACCCGGGGGCGGAGTCGGCCTGCGGCGGGCCCCGGTCCGTGGCGCGGCGGCACCCGGGGGCGGAGTCGGCCTGCGGCGGGCCCCGGTCCGTGGTGCGGCGGCACCCGTGGCGGGGTCACCGGGACCGGCCCCGCCCCGGGTGCGGCGGGTCGCGGCCGTCGGTGTGGGACGGCCGCGACCCGCCGACGCCCCCGGCGGCGTTCGTGCCCTAGTCGTCGAGAATCTGCTCCCGGAGGATGTCGGCGTGGCCGCAGTGCTGGGCCAGCTCGCGCAGCACGTGCAGATAGACCCACCGCAGCGGCAGCGGGCCCCGCCGGTTGCCGCGCAGGACGTCGTCCAGGTCCAGGGACGACGTCGCCCGGCGGGCCGCCTCGCAGGCCTCGCGGTGCGCCTGCTGGACGCTGGCGATCGTGTCACCGTCGTCGAGGAGGAACGAGTCCTCCGAGGCCGCGGGGAGGCCGAGCTCGACGCGCGGCCGGCACGTGACGGCCTCGTCGAACCAGACCCTCTCGACGAAGGTCGCGTGCTTCACCAGGCCCAGCAGCGTGGTCCGGGAGGGCACCAGCGACCGGCGCGCCTGTTCCTCCGTCAGCCCGTCCAGGCAGTGGTGGAGCGCACTGCGGTGCTCGTCGATGAACGCCTCGAACTGGGCCCGGGCCGGCTGTGCGATGACCTGGTCGGCGAAGGTGGGTGGAAAGGAAGGCATGGCCGGAGCATTCCAGATCGTCGCGCCGCGAACGACCACCGGAAGCACCGGTCAGCCGGCCCGGTACGAGAGGTAGCGGCCCTCCGCCGACGCGCAGGGCCCTCGGCCTCCGGGATCAGCCGGCGGCGGCGAGCAGGGCGGCCTCCCGCTGCGGGTCCAGGCCCACCGGCGGGCGGGCCGGACGACCGGCGCGCGGCGGCACGCCACCGACCGCGCGCAGCCAGGCCCAGGTGTCGGCGACGGTCTCGGCCACCGGCCGGCAGGTCAGCCCCGTCGCGTGCGCCCGCTGCACCCCGCGCTCCTGCAACCAGCGGTACTCGTGCCCGAGGGGGACCCAGATCGGCAGGTCGTTCCACGGTTCCACCCCGGCGGCGAGGATCGTGTCCGGGTCGGTCCAGCGCAGCCGGGCGGTCGAGCCGGTGGCGGCGACGCAGGCGTCGAGCAGCTCACCCATCGTCGCGTGCCCGGTCCGCGACAGCACGTTGTACGCCCCACCGTCGCCCGCCACGCCCCGGTCCAGCAGCCACGCCGCCAGGTCGCGGACGTCGACGTACTGCAGGGGCAGGTCGACCGGGCCGGGGGCGAGCACGTCGCCGCCCCGGGCGACCCGGTGCAGCCACCAGGGCAGCCGGCCGATGTCCTCCCCGGGGCCGAGGATCAGCCCGGCGCGGGCCAGCAACGCCCGGTCGCCGAACACCGCCGTCGCGGCCCGTTCCCCGCCGGCCTTGAACTGCGCGTAGGAGCCGTCGACGGCGTCGGGCTCCGCGGCGACGGTGGGCGCGTCCTCGCCGACGCCGTGCGGGACCGGCCGGGCGTAGACGGAGCCGCTGGAGACGTACCCGAACCAGCCGGCCCGGTCGCGCAGGGCGCGGGCGGCGTCGCCGACCGCGCGGGGCGTGCCGTCCCAGGTGTCGACGACGAGGTCCCACTCGCCGCCGGCCAGCGCGGCGAGGCCGCCGGGCGCGTCCCGGTCGCCCCGCAACCGGTGTACGCCCGCCGGCAGCGCGCCGCTCACCCCCCGGTTGAACACCGTCACCGACCAGCCGCGGCGCACCGCCTCGGCGACCGTCGCACCGCCCACGAAACCCGTCCCGCCCAGCACCAGGAGTCTCATCGCTCCACCCTGCCCCGGTCGGGGGCCCGGCCGCGACGGGTGTTCACTCCCGGCGGATCTGCCGACGGCAGAACCCGGGCCGTCCAGGTCACCCGTGGAAGCCCAGGTGCTCCCGCGCCCAGGCGGCGAAGCTGGTGAGCGGGATACCGAGGTCCCTCGCGTACTCCGGTCGGCCCGGCTGGCCGACCGCGTTCATCCACTCGTGCGTGACGCCCATCGGCGGCATGCCGGCGGCGATGGCCTCCTCCTCGGTCATGTCCGGCGCGGCGAGCGGCGTGCCCAGCACACGGGAGAGGGTCTGCGCGATCTCCGTCATCGACAGGTGGTCGCTGGCCAGCTCCAGCTCGACCCCGTCGAAGCGCTCCGGGTCGGCGATGGCCGCCGCGGCGGCCCGGCCGATGTCGTCCACCGCGACCAGGGACAGCCGGGTCTCGGGGCGCAGGACGCTGACCAGGCCGCCCGCGATGCCGCGCGGGAACAGGTACGCCATGGACGGCAGGAAGTTCTCCATGAAGAAGCCTGGCTTGAGCAGCGTCCAGTGGGGGAAGCCGGCCTCGCGTACCCGATCCTGGATCTCGCTCTTGGCGCCCAGGACGGGTTCCATCATGGCCCAGCGCCCCTCGGCCCAGCCGGGGGCCTCGGTGTGCTGGCCGGCGCCGGTGACGGAGGTGTGCACGAACTGCGGCACCCTGGCGACTCTCGCGCCCTCGACGAGGTTGACGCCCTGGACGACCTCCCCGGCGAAGTCGGGGACCCCGGTGCTCATGTCGGGCATCTGCACGGAGAAGACGGCGCGGGTGCCCTGCGCGGCGCGGGTCACGGAGTCGCGGTCGCGCAGGTCACCGGTGACCAGTTCGACGCCGAGCGCCTCGACGGCCCTGGCCCGGTCGGTGTGCGGGTCGCGCACCAGTGCGCGCACGGGCACGCCTGCCGCGCGCAGGGCACGGACGGTCGCGCCGCCCTGCCGGCCGGTGGCGCCGGTGACCAGGACGGGTGCGGAATCTGCGGACATGTCGCTCCTGAACGCTCGACCTTAAACGGCGGGGCCCGCCGTTTATAAGCCGGTACGATACGGCGGGGCCCGCCACTTAGCAAGCTCGGAGCTGACGCCATGCCCGACCACCAGCACGCCGCCGATACCCGCCGCGTCCACGCCCAGCGCGTCGATCACCAGCGCGCCGACGCCCGGCGCAACTACGCGCGCATCCTCGCCGTGGCCGAGCAGGAGGTCGCCGCCCACGGCGGTGGCGCGTCCCTGGAGCAGATCGCCCGCACCGCCGGCGTCGGCTCGGCGACCGTGCGCCGGCACTTCCCCACCCGCCGCGCGCTGCTGGAAGCCGTCTCCCGCAGCCGGATCGACGCCCTGAGCGCCCGCGCCCGCGACCTGGCCGACAGGGGCGACAGCCGGGACGCCCTCCTGGACTGGCTGTCCGACGTCGTCGCCTACTGCGTCACCGCCCGAGGGCTGGCGGCCACGCTGGCCTACGGCGACGTCCCGCCGGACCCGGTGCACGGAAACACGTGTGCGACGGCGATCCAGGAGGCGGTGGACCCGCTGCTGCGCCGCGCCGCGCAGGACGGCGCGGTGGCGCCCGACGTCACCGCCGCCGATCTGATCGCGCTCGCCGTCGGCATCGCCCTGGCCACCGAGCACCACCCCGACCCCGCCGCCCAGGCGGATCGGCTGTTCCGCCTGGCGGTGGCGGGGCTGAGCCCAGCTAGAAGCGAGCGTTAATAGGGGGCCCCTGCTCTACAGAATGCGTTAACAGGGTGCCCTTCCTTACCCCAGCGCGGCGAGGAGCTGCTCGCCGTAGCGGGCGAGCTTGGCCTCGCCGACGCCGTTGACCCGGGCCAGCTCGTCCAGCGTCGACGGCGGATCGGCGGCGATCTGCCGCAGCGTGGCGTCGTGGAACACCACGTACGCGGGCACGCCCTGCTCCTTGGCCGTGGCCGCCCGCCAGGCGCGCAGCCGCTCGAACACGGGCTCGGCCTCGGCGGACAGCTCGACGACCGCCGCCGCGCCGGGGCGGGCCTTCGCCGCCGACCGCGCCTTCGGCGGCCGGACGGTCTCCCGGCGCATCGGCACCGGCCGGCGGCGGCCCAGCACCTCGGCGCTGGCGTCGGTGAGCACGAGCGTGCCGTAGTCGCCCTCGACGGCCAGCAGGCCCTGCGCGAGGAGCTGCCGCACGACGCCCCGCCACTCGGCCTCGCTCAGCTCCTCGCCGATGCCGAACACGGTCAGCGAGTCGTGCCGGTGCTGGACGACCTTCTCGGTGCGCCGGCCGAGCAGGATGTCGATGCACTGGCCCGCGCCGAACTTCTGGTTGCGTTCGCGGTGCAGCCGCAGCACCGTCGACAGCAGCTTCTGGGCGGCGATCGTGCCGTCCCACGACTCGGGCGGCTCCAGGCAGGTGTCGCAGTTGCCGCACGGCCCGCTCGCCTGCCCGAAGTAGCTGAGCAGCCGCACCCGGCGGCACTCGACGGTCTCGCAGAGGGCGAGCATGGCGTCGAGGTGGGCGGCGAGCACCCGCCGGTGCGCCGCGTCGCCCTCCGAGGAGTCGATCATCTTGCGCTGCTGCACCACGTCCTGCAACCCGTACGCCAGCCAGGCCGTCGACGGCAGGCCGTCGCGGCCGGCGCGGCCGGTCTCCTGGTAGTAGCCCTCCACGGAGCGCGGCAGGTCGAGGTGGGCGACGAACCGCACGTCGGGCTTGTCGATGCCCATGCCGAAGGCAATGGTGGCGACCATGACCAGGCCGTCGTCGCGCAGGAACCGCTTCTGGTGGTCGGCGCGGGTCGCCGCGTCGAGCCCCGCGTGGTAGGGCAGCGCGGCGACGCCGTTGGCGACGAGGAACTCGGCGGTCTTGTCGACCGAGGCGCGGGACAGGCAGTAGACGATCCCGGCGTCGCCCGGGTGCTCGGCGCGGATCAGGTCGAGCAGTTGCTTGCGGGGCTCCCGCTTGGCCACGATCCGGTACTGGATGTTGGGCCGGTCGAAGCTGGCCACGAAGTGCCGCGCCCCGGTGAGGTCGAGCCGGGTGGCGATCTCCTTCGCGGTCTCGGCGGTGGCGGTGGCGGTCAGCGCGATGCGCGGCACGTCGGGCCAGCGCTCGTGCAGCATCGACAACGCGAGATAGTCGGGGCGGAAGTCGTGGCCCCACTGCGCCACGCAGTGCGCCTCGTCGATGGCGAACAGCGCGATGCGGCCCCGGTCGAGCAGTCGCAGCGTGCCCGCGCTGCCCAGCGCCTCGGGGGCGAGGTAGAGCAGGTCCAGCTCCCCGGCGACGAACTGCGCCTCGACGAGGCGGCGGGCGTCGGGGTCGAGGGTGGAGTTGAGGAAGCCGGCGCGCGCCCCGACGGCGGTGAGCGCGTCCACCTGGTCCTGCATGAGGGCGATCAGCGGGGAGACGACCACCGCGACGCCGTCGCGCACCAGCGCGGGGATCTGGTAACACAGCGACTTGCCGCCGCCGGTGGGCATGAGGACCAGGGCGTCGCCGCCGCCGACCACGTGGTCGATGATCTCCTGCTGCTCGCCCCGGAAGGCGTCGTAGCCGAAGACCCGCCGGAGCACGCCCAGCGGAGTCTCGGCGAGCGTGTCGCTGGGGGAAGTCATCCGGCGAGTCTACGAGGGCGCCCCGACACCGTCGCCGGACCCGGCCGGCCCGCCCCGGATCGGGCGGGCCGGCCGCGTGACGCGAGGTCGGTCGATGGTCAGGGCGACGGCGTGAACGGAGCCGTCGCCCGGGTCGATCTCCAACTCGTAGGGGCCGGGGCCACCCCGGTGGTGTCCCACCGGCGCCCGGGTGTGATCGTCATCAGGGCGGACTCCGACGTCTGCACGCCGGCACCGGTTGCCGTGACGGTCACCCGCACGTGCCCGGTCCTCGCCGCGGTCAGGACTCCCGCCGGGGTGACGCTCGCACCGGCGGTGTTGGTGTCCATCGGGGCGATCTGGTAGCTGTACGTCGCCGTCGGGTCCGCCGGGAACACCCGCGCGGACAGCTGCGTCCCCGAGGATGCCTGGTCGAGCCTGACTGCCCGGTCGCCGAAGTCGACCCGCGACAGGTAGGCGTTCGGGAACGCCGAGCCGGTGGCGTCCGGTGCGCCGGAGGTCACCACGACCGGGAACGTGGTCGACCTGCTCTCCCCGTTGGCGGTGGCCCTGGCCGTGATCAGGACGGCGCCGGTGGACACCGGCCTGACCGAGCCGCGGGCGTCGACCGTCGCGACCGACGGGTCGGAGGAGGCGTACGTCACCTTGAGCGCCCGATCGGACAGCTTCCAGAACGTCATGTCGTGCCTGGTGACCGACAGTCGCGCATTGATCCGGTTGTCGGGGGTGTCCAGGCTCAACTCGGTGGCGTCCGGCTGGGCCGAGACCACCTCGACGCCGGGCGTCCGGCGTCCGGTCACCCGCAGCTTCACCGACTTCAGGTCGGCGTCGGCCGAGCTCGGCCCGGCCAGGATGGTCCAGTCGCCCGTGGGAAACACCTTCCTGTGCTTCACGTCGTCCCAGAACCACAGGTCACCGGCGTCGATGGTGACCTTCACCGTCGTGGTCTTCGCAGCGACCAGGTCGCTCTTGACGAAACCCTTCAGCTGCTTGAGCGGGCGCTGGCTACCGTCGGCGCCCTGCGGGGCCCTGGCGTAGACCTCCACGACAGCCTTGCCCGGGCGATCGGCGGCCCGGTTCGACACGGGCACCGAGACCGTCACCGACTCGTCGGGAGTGATCTTCGACGACGACAGTCTCGGCGTGCCGTAGCCGAAGGGCGAGTAGGACAGGCCCTGACCGAACACGTAGTGGGGAGCCGCGCAACCAGGACCGACCTGGTAGTAGAGGTAGGTCCGGCCGCACCTGGCGCCCTCCGCCCTGGTCATCCGGTAGTCCTCGACCGCGCGGTCCGGAGCGGCCGCCGGCCCGAGTTGCGCGTCGACGTCGGAGTACCAGGTCAGCGGCAGCTTGCCGGAGAAGTTGGCCACCGCGGTACGCCCGTCCTCCAGCGCCACCGCGTCGTTGAACAGCAACTCGGCCATCGCCTTGCCCTGGTACATGCCGTTGAAGGACGACCAGACGATCGCCCCCACGCTCGGCAGGTCCTTGAACGCGCTGACGTCGACCATGGTCTTGGCCTGGATCCACACCGCGATCTTCTTGCCGTACTTCTGTGCGAGCGGGGCGATCGAGTCCCGGATCAGCTCGGCCTGCATGCGCGGCAGAACGACCGTCGAGCGGTCCGTGCCCTCTCCGCCGTCGTTGTTCCGGTGACCGACGACGACCACGACGTTGTCAGCCTGTGAGATCTGGTATTCGGCGGTCGCCGCGTCCGCCACGGGATCGCAGGGGCTGCTGGCGCACCCGGAGGTGGTGATCGCGGTGCCGTCGGCGTCGAGGACGTCGGGGAACACCGCAAGGTGGCTGGACAGGAACGGCGTCGTGGAGCCCGCGGTCACGGCCGAGGGAGCCGACCCCGTCCGCTCGGCCAACGCCTGGGCGAAGGTGGTGTCGACCGCCGTGGGCCCGGAGTAGGAGCCCGACTGGAAGTTGTTGAGGGTGTCCACGTGCCCGAGGGCGACCGTCTTGCCGGACGCCGCGCCCGCGAACGGGAGCGCCCCGCCGGCGTTCTTGAGCAGCACGGGTGCCTCGAGGGCGGACTCGTGCGCGACCGCACGGTGCGCCGGCGAGGCCAGCTTCACATCGGGGTCGCCGGCCTCCGACAGCGAGTAGGAATCGCTGTTCCACGGGACCGAGGCGACGGGATCGAACTCGCCCAGCTGGAACCGCGCGGTGAAGGCGCGCACGAGCGCGATGTCGACGTCGGCCTCGCTGACGAAGCCCTGGCTCTGAGCTGCCGGGAGTCCGCTCGCCGTCGGGTAGTCGCCGCCCGAGCAGTCGAGATCGGTGCCGGCCTTGAGCGCCCAGGCGTTGCCGAGGGTCTTGCTGATCTGCGTCTGCCCGCCGAGTTGGACGGGGTGCCACGAGTGTCCTGACGTCCCGGTTCCGTGCACGCGGGTGATCGCATCGCAGTCGGAGACGACGAAACCGTCGAAGCCGTACGACCTGCGCAGCATGGTCTCGATGGCGTACCGGCTCGCCGCGGCCGGCGTCCCGGGCGTACCGCCGGGTGTGACATCGTCGCGGGGGCTCCACAGGGTGGGGTAGCTCGATGCGGACGGGTAGTCCGTGGTGTAGTCCTCCACCACGGAGAAGGCGTTGTAGGCGGCCATCAGCGACCGCGCACCCGCCTCGCCGGCCGAGGCCGCGAAGGGCGGCAGGAAATACTCGTGCATCGAACGCTCGGTGATGTTCGACGTGCCGAAGTCGCGGTTCGCCTCGGAGTTGTTCGCCAGGTAGTGCTTGGGCGTGGCGACCGCCTGGATGTAGTCGGCCGCACCGGTGGGAACCGTGTCGGGACGTGACGCGGTGTCGCCCTGTAGACCGGTCACGAAGGCGCCGGCCACCTGGCCTGCCAGGAAGGGATCCTCGGTGTAGGACTCGTCCGCCCGCCCCCACCGGGGGTCGCGGTTGAGGTTCTGGTTCGGCGACCAGTAGGTGAGGCCGTGACAGGCACCACCGGCGGGGTCGGGGTTCGGCACGCCCGGCGGGCAGGACGTGTTGTAGGTCACGCGGGCCTCGTCAGCGATACCGCCGGCGATCTCCCGGGTGATGCCCGGATTCCACGTCGATGCGATGGAGGTGCTCTGTGGGTACTGCGTGTAGTTGCTGTTGCCGGGGACGGTCGGGAAGTAGATCCCGTGGTTCGCCTCTCCCCAGTATCCGTACGACTTCACGCCGAGCCGGTCGATCGCCTTCGGCTTCGGACGCCAGGTCGCATGCGGCTGCATCGCTATGAGCTGGTCGTACTTCTCCTCCAGCGTCATGCGCGACACCAGGTCCGCCGCCCGGACACTGAATGGAAGCGAGGTGTTCCGGTACGCCGGCGGGTCCTCGGCCGAGGCCGAAGCCGGCCGCGTGAACGCGGCGAGCCCGCTCGCCGCCACCGCACACGCCAGCCCGAACGCCAAGGACCTGCGTCCTGGGCTCCTGACGCCTCTGCCGTGCCCCCTTGCGCGCGAGGGCGCGAAACTGGTCTTCACCATCGAGGGTCCCCTCCCCTTCACGTTGAAGAGCTCGAATCTATCGATGACTTCGCGGGGTCGATGCCCCATACCGTCACCGCAGGGAGCGTGGCGGGACGGCCTCAGCGCAGCGTCGACTGCCTCTGAATCAGTTCGAAGTCGATGACTATCCGCCGGGGCGCCGGCCGCTCCTCTCGCGGCACGCCGTCGAACTGGAGCTGGATCCGCTCCTCCATCAGCGCGACCGCCCGGTGTGCGATCACGTCGCGTCCGGGATCGATGGTGCTCAGCGGAGGACGGGAGTAGTTCGCCTCGTCGATGTTGTCGAAGCCGATCAACAGGACGTCCTCGGGAACCCGTAGACCGCGGTCCTGAAGGGCGGCGAGCGCGCCCAGCGCGAGTGTGTCGGTGAACGCCACGACCGCGTCGGGTTCGACGCCGCTGTCCAGGATACGAGCGATCGCCGCGGCGCCGGTGGCGTGGAAGTAGTCGGGCACACCGATGACCGCGCGTGGGTCGACGTCCAACCCCCGCGACCGGAGGGCGTCCCGGAAGCCCTGGAACCGCAGCGTCCCGCTGCTCGGCGACGGGTCGTCCTTGACTCCCAGGGGAACCACCGTGGTCGCCCCGCGGTCCAGGACGTGCTCGGTCGCCGCACGCGCTCCCTCGACGTTGCTCATCGTGACGTGGTCGACGCCGCCATCGAACACCCGCTCACCCAGGAGCACGAGGGGGAAGTCGACGTCGAACAGCGGGAGGTCGTGCTGGCCCAGCGCGAGCGGCGAGTACAGCACGCCGTCGAAGCGTGACCGGTAGCTGCCGTCCAGGACCCGCAACTCGCGGTCGCGCTCGGCGTTGGTCTGCTCGATGAAGACGGTCAGGCCCCGCCTGGACGCCTCTCGCATGACGGCGTCCGCGAGCTCGGCGAAGTAGACACCGCGCAGCGCCGGCAGCACCAGAGCGATCGCCCCCGTCCGGCCTCGGCTCAGGTTCCGCGCCGACACGTTCACGTGGTAGCCCAGCTCACGGATCGCGTCGTCCACCCGCTCGCGGGTCTCCGGGCGCACGTACTGATAGCCGTTGAGGATGTTGGACACCGTCTTGATCGACACACCGGCGAGTCGGGCGACGTCGCGCATCGTCGCCGACCCGTTGGTCTTGCGTGCCACAGCCCCTCCCGCCGCTCCTCGAATCGTCGGCCGCCTGCCCCCTTCACGACCCCGGACGCAGCGACCGACCCACCCGCTCCGGGGCGGGCCGGCCGCATGACGCAAGGTCAGCTGACGGTCAGGGCGATGGTGTGCACGGAGCCGCGGACCAGGTCGATCTGCAGCTCGTAGGCGCCCCGGGCGAGCCCGGTGGTGTCCCAGTCGAAGACGTACTGGTCTCTCGCGGCGCTGTAGCGTGCGGTGTTGTCCGCCCTCTCCCGGACAGGTGTGGCCGGAACCCGGTGGCCGGCCACGCCGTCGGTCTTCTTCACGAGGTAGATGCGCGGCTCCGCGTCGGTGACCGCCTCGCCGGCTGCGTCGGTCACGGTGAACTTGACCGGCACGGGGCGTCCGGCCTCGACGACGTCGGAGCCGTCGCCGGCCAGCGGTGGCCGCACCCCGCCGAACCGGTACTCAGGCGCGAAGAGCCGCGGCACGAAGTCGATCAGATTCGCCATCCAGATGTCGAAGCCATGCGGTCCGACCCAGGTGCCGGCGTACTCGTACTCGATGCCCTGGGCGGTCAGCCACTTCATCGCCTCCTGCGTGAACGAGTACGTGAAGTCGACGTCACCGGAGTACAGCCTTGCCAGCTTGGTGCTTTCGTTGACCGCCCGGGCGTCGACGGTGGGATAGGAGAGCAGGCCCCCGGAGAAGGCACCGATGTAGGCGAACTCGCCCGGGTGATTGAGCCACGTGCCGAGGGTGTTCATGGCCCCCCACGACAGACCGGCGAGCGCCTGCTCATCCGAATCAGTCGAGATGTTGTACTTTTCCGCCGCGGTCGGCATCACGTGCTGGCTGAGGTCGGTCCAGAAGTCGACGCCATTCTGGTCGGGCATGACCACGACCATCGGCGCCATTGTTCCGTTGAGGTAATTGTTGTCGAGGATCTGCCGGGCACGCCCGGTCTCGATCCAGCTGCCGTAGTTCTGGCCCCCGCCGTGGTACAGGTACAGCACCGGGTAGGCAGCTGCGCGGTCGGCATCGTAGCCGGGCGGCGTCCAGACGTACGCGTAGCGCTCTGCGCCCTGGCCGCCGTCGTAGGTCATCAGCGAGACCGTGCCGCCCCTGCCTTCGGGGACGTCGGCCAGCATCGCGTCGGACTTGCCCGGCACGAAGAGCTGCGACTCCATCACATGGGTGTTGACGGTGTCGGCGGGGTCCTTCTTGTCGACGCCGTCGACCACGTACCGGTAGTAGTGGTAGCCGTCGAGCGGCCCGATCGTGCTGCGCCAGCGGCCGTCGGGCTGCTTGTCCATCGGGATCCGGAACCACTGGCCGTTCGGGGCCCAGTTGCCCCAGATCGTGACGTCCCTGGCACCGGCCCACTGGGTGCCGGTCTCGAACGTGACGATGCCGTGCGGGTCGATGTGCGGGGTCGTGATCGACCCGGCCGGAGGGGGCGCGTACGGCCGGGTCAGCGCACGGTGTCCCTTGCTGGCGCCGTGGGAGACGACCTTCTGCCCGAAGAGCCGAGCGGCGAAGTCTCGCAGGTTCTCCCGCCACGCGTCCCAGGTGGCGCCGTCGTCGGGGTTGACGCCGTCGAACTCGAACTTCACTCCGGACCTCTTCAGGTCCACCAGCAGGTCGTAGTTGTCGTTGTAGGACGGGTCGAGCGTGTCGCCGACGTATACCCGGAGCAGCTCGGTGCCCTTGTTGATCGCTCTGGCCTCCGCCCTGGTGATCGAGCCGTCGACGGAGCCGGAGAAGGAGCCGACGTAGGCGAATGCGCCGGGATCGCTGCGGAGGATGCTCATCGCCTGCTCGGCACCCGTGGCGACCCCGGCCAGCGCCTGGCCCTGGGCCCGAGACGAGACGTTGTAGCCGGCCCGCGCTGCGGGGACGATGGCGTCGAGCAGCTCGGCGCGGGGGTCGGCGGAACCGGCGTCGGCCATCACGACCACCATCGGCTTGGCGTCCCTGCCGGCGACCAGGTTGTCGAGGATCTGCTTCGCCCGGCCGAGTTCCAGCCACTCACGAGCGGTCTGGCCCTCGCCGCTCAGCAGGTACAGGACCGGGTACGCCTCGGCCCGGGCGGCGTCGTAGCCGGGCGGCGTCCACACCAGGGCGGTGCGGTGCTGCGCCGCCGTCGCGCCCGGGTAGGGCAGTTCCTCCACCGTCCCGCCCGCGGCGACGTCGTCCATCCACTCGACCGACTCACCCGGCACGAAGAAGGTGTTCCAGTTCGGCTTCGACGTCACCGCCACCGGGCTGCCAGGCTGGCGGAAGGACACCTTCGACCTGTCCTGCATGGTCGCGGTGTACTGGTAGTAGTACAGCCCGGGCTCCAGCGGACCGACGTTCGCGGCGTAGTCCGAGCCACTCGGGTCGAGCACGAGCGCCGACCAGGTGCCGCTCGGGCCGATGTTCGCCTCCAGTTCGAGCGTCGCCGGCGTGCCGCCGACGATGCTGCTGACCTGCGACTGCGGCACCTTGAAGTAGTGATAGACGTCGTCGTGCGAATGCCATGTGTCGGTCGCGGCAGCCGCCGGGGCGGCCGCGATTGCCGACGTCACCAAAGCCGCGGCTGCGACAAGGCTGGTCATTCGGGGGCCACTGCTGTGTGACATCGCGTTGCTGCTCCTCTCAGAGCGTCAAGGCCTGCCGCAGCGAAGGCACGCGCCTCACCATCGAGATCGACTATCGAGACGCTCCCGACAGCCACGACGGCCCACATCCACACCAGCGGCACTACATTTCCTACACCGGTGTAGAGCGAATCGCAAGAGATCTCTATTGACGTCCGTACATGGGATTTCTCTGCGGCAATACGGTCCATGCCAATCCCACGAACTACGGGAGCGACAATTTCCGCAGGTCAGCGGCCTGCCCATTGAGTAACGTCGATGCTGGTTCGACGCCATGGACGGTTGGCGACCCCGGCGTCCGGTCCCCACCCACACCGCAGACCGGTCCCCGCGGGAAGCTGAACGATCATGTGCTCCCACCCGCCCGCAACGTAAGGAGCAAGAAACACCAAGGTCCGTTGCCGGGCATCCGGCAACGGACCAACTGCGCAGCACACGTGGATGGTGGGCGATACTGGGTTTGAACCAGTGACCTCTTCCGTGTCAAGGAAGCGCGCTCCCACTGCGCCAATCGCCCGCGCTCACCGGCCCGCGGCAGATGCCGGCCCGGCTGCGGTCGGCCCCGGAGGGCGGATCGCGAGCGGACGACGGGATTCGAACCCGCGACCCTCACCTTGGCAAGGTGATGCGCTACCAGCTGCGCTACGTCCGCGTGCCGCAGGCGTTCGCCGGCGACGGGGTGAACTGTACCCGATGGCAAGATCGCCGAACAAACTCCCCTCGCGTACGCGGCGAGCGCCGCCGATTACGCAGTTCACCGGCGGGGTACTTGTCCACCTCGACAGCACACTGCATCCCCCGAAGGAGGCTGTCGTGGGTATCGGTACGAGCATCTTCCTGATCGCGGTCGGCGCGATCCTCACGTTCGCCATGGACGCCACCGTCGGCGGCGTCGACCTGGACGTCGTCGGCTGGATCCTGATGGCCGCCGGCGCGCTCGGCCTCGTCATGACCACGCTGGTCTGGGGCCGCCGTCGCGAGGTGGTCACCACCACCGAGCCGGTCGAGTACCGCCGCGTCGAGGAGCGTCGGGACGTCGCGCCGCCGCTGTAGGCGAGCCCGCCGAGATCTCGCCCTCTCCGCCGCGCACGCTTCCGCACGGCGAACCGGGCGGCGGACTCGATGGCGAAACGGCCCGGCACCTGTGCGGTGCCGGGCCGTTACCCGTGGTGGGCGATACTGGGTTTGAACCAGTGACCTCTTCCGTGTCAAGGAAGCGCGCTCCCACTGCGCCAATCGCCCTCGTCAACTGCCGAGGTGGAGACGGGATTTGAACCCGTGTACACGGCTTTGCAGGCCGTTGCCTCGCCTCTCGGCCACTCCACCGAGGTTGCCCCCGACATGCGTGGCGGCAGATCCGAGCGGACGACGGGATTCGAACCCGCGACCCTCACCTTGGCAAGGTGATGCGCTACCAGCTGCGCTACGTCCGCACGCCCCCGGCGTTTCCCGGTGACGGATGAGAACTTTAGCCGAGCCCGCGAGCGGTTGCCAAATCGGGGTCCGCCCGGCGCGTCCGCCGAGGCCGCAGCCCCCGCCGCACCGTGTCGCCGGCATGGGGCCTTCCCCACCTCGGGGACACCACCATGTCGCCGGCATGGCGGCGCGACGTCCCGACCCGGCCCCGGCCAGCCCCCGCTCTGACTGGACTCCGTCGCGCCCCGCCCGCGCGACCCCGGCACGAGGCGGCGCGCCCCCGCCCGGCCCCGACGCAGGCTCCGGCACACCGCGCAGATCATCCTAGGAGACTGGACAGGACTGCCCACCACACGGGGGACATGGCCGACAATGACGGGGAAATTGTCTTACTTCCGACTCTGGGGGGCCGAATCCGCCGGAGCGGTAACTGTTTGTGCACGAACGGATAGGTTACGGTAGCGACGTGACGAGACGTGCCGCCGAGATCCGCCTGGATGCCCTCTTGCGCACGGCCTGTGACGTGATCGCGGAACGGGGCTTGGCAAACACCCGCACGGCCGACGTGGCGCAGGCCGCGGGGGTCAGCCAGGCGCTGGTCTTCTACCACTTCGCCACCAAGGAGCGACTCCTCTCCCAGGCCTTCGCCTACGCGGTGGAGCAGGACCTCGCCCGGCTCGACGCCGTGGTCCGGTCCGCCGCCTCGCCCCTGGTCAAGCTCCGCCGGATGCTCAAGCTCTACGCGCCGACCGGCCGGCCGACCTCGTGGTCCATGTGGATCGACGGATGGTCGGAGTCGCTGCGCGTCCCGGAGCTGGAGAAGGTCTCCCGCCGGCTCGACCTGCGCTGGCGGGAGGATCTCGCCGCGGTGATCGCCGACGGGGTGCGCGAGGGGGTCTTCGAGTGCGCCGACCCGGCGGGGGCGGCGTGGCGGATCAACGCCATGATGGACGGCCTCGCCGTGCAGTTCGCCGTGCACGAACGGGTGATCTCGCGCCGCCAGTTCGCCGAGTGGATCCGCCTGGCCGCCGCCCGCGAGCTCGGCCTGGAGCCGGCCCAACTCGACTGGTCCGCCCCGGCACAGGACCGCTCGCGCCGCGCCGCACAGCCCGAGCCACAGCCCGACGCGGTGAGCTGACCCGCTTTCCCACGGCCCAGCCCCGCCGGCCCGGCCTCGTCAGCCGGCTAGCCGGCGCAGCCGGGCCCGCGCCGGCGGGTGGACGTTCGCCGCCTCCAGGTCGCCGCCGTAGTGGGCGAGCACCCGGTGGTCCATCATCCGCCGCCACACGGGCGGCACGAGGGCCGCCACGACCATCGTGGCGTACCCGGCGGGCAGTTGCGGCGAGCAGTCGAAGCTGCGCAGCGTCTGATAGCGGCGCAGGGGGTTGGCGTGGTGGTCGCTGTGCCGCTGGAGCTGGAACAGGAAGACGTTGGTGACCGTCCGGTCGCTGTTCCAGCTGTGCCGGGCGTCCACCTTCTCGTACCGGCCGGCGGGGGTGCGCCGCCGCGCCAGGCCGTAGTGCTCCAGGTAGTTGACCACCTCCAGCAGGGAGAAGCCGAACACGGCCTGGAGCAGCAGGAACGGCAGCACCCCCGGCCCGTACGCGGCGGCCAGGGCGGCGAACAGCGCCACCGTCATCGCCCAGGCGGTGAGGATCTCGTTGCGGTGCGTCCACGGGCTGCGGCCCCGGACGCGGAACCGGCCGGCCTCCAGCCGCCACGCCGAGCGCAGGCTGCCGGCCACGGTACGCGGCCAGAAGGCGTAGAAGCTCTCCCCGAGCCGGGAGCTGGCCGGGTCGGCCGGGGTGGCGACCCGGACGTGGTGGCCCCGGTTGTGCTCGACGTGGAAGTGCCCGTAACCGGTCGGGGCGAGGGCCACCTTCGACAGCCAGCGCTCCAGCTTCTCCCGCTTGTGCCCCAGCTCGTGTGCCGTGTTGATGGCGATGCCGTCGACCACGGCGAGGGTGGCGACCAGCCCGGCCGCGCCGAGCGGGCGCAGCCCGCCCGAGGCCCACACGGCGCAGCCGAGCGCCAGGCCGGCGTACTGGGCGGGCAGGTAGAGGTAGGTCAGCCAGCGGTAGTAGCCGTCGCGGGCCAGGCGCGGCACCGCCTCGTCCGGCGGGTTGCGCCGGTCGTCGCCGACGAGCAGGTCGACCACCGGGATCACCCCGAAGACCACCGCCGGGGCGAGCCACCACGCCCACGAGCCGGCGCCGCCCCGCCAGGCCAGCCAGGAGGCGAAGGGCAGCGCCGGCACCAGCAGGGCGAGCGGCCAGAGCGCCCGGCGCGGGTCGCGCCAGGCGGCGGGCGGGGCGGTCGCGGGCGCGTCAGCGGTCATCGCCGGTCTCCGATCTCCCGGGTACGCCCTGACTGTGGCACGCGTCACGGCGTTTTACAAGAGACGGAGTTTTGTAAAGTCCATCAGCGGCGGAGCAGCCCCCACCCCCGCTGCGGCGGGGCGGCCCGCTCGAAGTCCAGCCCCACAGCCGGCTCGCCCTCGTCGGCCGCCTTCGTGAGGTGCCGCAGCCGCAGCAGCAGCCCCACCCCGAGCGACAACAGCAGCGCGCCGAGCAGGAACGCCGCCTGCACCACCCCGAAGCCGCCCGACGACGACACCGGACGCCCGCCCGACGCGGCCGGCGGCACCTCGGCCACCACCTCCTCGCTCGGCTCGACCTCCTCGTCCACCCCGGCCGGCTCCAGCGGCTCGTCCGTCGGGGCCGCCGACGGCCCGGCCGTCGGGGCCGCGGCGGTCGGGGTCGCCTCGACCTCCGTCCCGATCACCTCCCGGGTCGCCGCCTGCCGGGCCAGCAGCCGCGACTGCGCGTCGTACGCCTCGGCGGCCAGCGTCACCCGCCCCCGGGCGACGTCCTCGGCGAAGGCCACCCGGTAGCGGGCGGTCACCGTGCGGCCCGGGCAGAGCGTGCCCGGGTCGAGCTGCCGGTCGGTCAGCCGGGCCGTGCTGCCCTGGGTGCGGATCTCCAGGGGAAACAGCCCGGTCTCCTCGATCCGGTCCATCTTCACCTGGTCCAGCCGCATCCCCTGCACGGTGAGCACCATCGACCAGCGGACCTTCACGCAGCCGCCGTCGCGGCGCGACACCACCGCCGAGACCGTCTGCACCCCGTCGCCCGCCGTGAACTCCGTCGGCAGGCCACTCAACTCGGTGGCGAACCCGGCCGCCGCCGCCCGAGCCGGCGCGGCGACGCCGACCCCCGCTCCGGACAGGCAGGCCAGCACCACCCCGACCCTTAGCGCGTACCGCACCACCGTCACCACCGCCCTCGCCTCCCGTCGGATCCATCCATCCGGCAACGCTATGGGCGAACCGGACAACCGGGTAGACGGGCGTGTTCGCACGGACCGCCAACCCTGGGGGGTCATCTCACCGACAGTGGTGAACCGGTGACCGCCCACCCGCGACACGCCCGGGATCGCGGGACAGGGACAATCGGTGGCGTGTCCGATCTCTCCGCGGCCTTCGTGAGGCTGCACGCGCGGCTCGCCCCGGTGGCCTTCGTCCCCGAGGTCCGGCTGCACCAGGCCGACGAGCCGATCGGGCTGTGGGAGCTCACCGAGGGCGAGTTCCGCAGCTCCCAGCCGCCGCCGTTCTGGGCGTTCGCCTGGGCCGGCGGGCAGGCGCTCGCCCGGTACGTCACCGACCACCCCGAGGTCGTCGCCGGCCGCCGGGTGCTCGACCTCGCCTCCGGCTCCGGCCTGGTCGCCGTCGCCGCCGCCCGCGCGGGCGCTGCGGCCGTGCGGGCCGCCGAGATCGACGAGCGGGCCGTGGCCGCCGTCGCGCTCAACGCCGAGGCCAACGGGGTACGCGTCGACGCCGCGCTCGGCGACGTCCTCGACGGCGACGCCGGCGACGCCGAGGTGGTGCTCGCCGGGGACGTCTTCTACAGCGAGGCGATGGCCCGGCGGATGCTGCGCTTCCTGCTGCGGGCCGCCCGCTCCGGCGCGCGGGTGCTGGTCGGCGACCCGGGCCGGGCGTTCCTGCCCCGCGAGCGGTTCCGCGAGCTGGCCGCCTACGACGTGCCGGTGCCCGAGGCCCTGGAGAGCGTCCGGGTGAAGCACACCACCGTGTGGGAACTGGACCCCGCGCCGCCCGGGGCCGCCCGCTAGGTTGACCCGGTGCTGTTCCGGGGTTGGGGCGATGCCGTCGACGGGCCGTGGCCCGACATCGCGACCGTGACCGACCACGTGGGCGCGGCGCACCTGGTGGTGACCCGGCACGCGCTGGTGCGGCGGGTGCTCGCCGACCCGGTGACCTTCCGGCCCGACAACGCCCTCGACGCGGTCACCCCGATCCCGGTGGCCGCCCTGCGGGTGCTCGCCGGGCACCGGTTCCGGCTGCCGCCGACCCTGGCCAACAACGGCGGGGCCAGCCACCCGCAGATCCGGGGCATCGTCGCCGACGCCCTGCACCCGGGCCGGGTCGCCGCCCAGCGGCCCTGGCTCACCGACCTCGTCCGCGACCGGGTCGCCCGGCTGCGGGCGGAGCTGGACGCGGGCGTACCCGTCGATCTGTACGCTGGCCTGGCCGCGGACCTGCCGCTGCTCGTGCTGGCCCGGCTCGTCGAGCTGCCCGACGCGCCGGTCGGCGCGGTGAAGGAGTTCGCCCGCGCGGCCCTGGAGCTGTTCTGGGCCCCGCTCGACGCCGACCGGCAGGCCGCCCTCGCCGCCGAGGTGGGCCGGTTCCACCGGGTGCTGCGGGCGTTCGCCGCCACCGGCGGCGGGCTCGCGGCCCGGCTGCGCGCCGCCGGCCACTCCCACGACGTGGTCGTGGGCGCGCTGTTCTTCCTGCTCGTCGCCGGCCAGGAGACCACCTCGCAGTTCCTCACCCTGCTGCTGCACCGGCTCACCGCCGAGCCGGCCGTACGCGCCGGGCTGCGCGCCGGCACCGTCGACGTCGCCGACGTGGTCGAGGAGGGGCTGCGGCTGGAACCGCCGATCGTCACCTGGCGGCGCGTCGCCGCCGTCGACACCACGCTCGGCGGCAGGCCCGTGGCGGCGGGCGCCAGCGTCGTGCTGTGGCTGGCTCGCGCCGGCCGCGACCCGCAGGTCGTGGCCGCCCCCGACGAGTTCCGCCCCGGGCAGCCCGGCTCGCGCCGGCACCTCGCGTTCGGGGCGGGCGCGCACCGCTGCGTCGGCGCGCAGCTCGCCCGGCTGGAGGCCGCCGTGGTCGTCGCCGAGGCCGCGCCGCTGCTCGACGGCGTACGCGTGCTCCGGCCGCCGTGGTGCCCGGACAACCTCACCTTCCGGATGCCCGACGCCTTCGTGGTCGCCCGGTAAGGAAGGGCCCCTTGTTAACGCATACGGTATAGAAGGGTCCCCTTCTCTACCCCAGGCGTTAAGAGGGGGCCCTTCCTTGCTCGCGGGCGGTCAGCCGGCGTCCTCGGCCCAGGATCGCCAGTCGTCGAGCACCCCGTAGAGGGCGGGGGTGAGCCAGCCCGACGCGGACCGGCGGAACACCCCCGGGTCCATCGCCCCGGCGCCCGCCGGCAGCGCGCCGATCAGGTGCGGCACCAGCTCGGTCAGGTTGGCCCAGTGCACCAGCTCCGGCTCCGCCGGCCACGCGCCGATCACCACGCCGGCCGGCACGGCGCGCCGGTCGAGGGCCTCCAGGGTGAGCGCGGTGTGGTTGAGGGTGCCCAGGCCGGCACGGGCCACCACCACGGCGGGCGCGCCGAGCGACACCGCCAGGTCGGCCAGCGTCCACGCCTCGCCGGAGGGGCGCAGCCCCATCGGCACGAGCAGCCCGCCGGCCCCCTCGACCAGCACGAGGTCGTGCTTGTCGGCCTCCTCGCGGATCGCGTCGACGGCGGCGTACAGCTCCAGCGGCTCCAGCTGGGCCACCCGGGCCGCCGCCAGCGGGGCCAGCGGGTCGGGATAGCTGGCCAGGGTGCGGCCGGTGAGCGGGGCGGCCAGCCGGGTCACCGTGTCGACGTCGCCCGGGTCGCCGGTGGCCGTGCCGGTCTGGCCGGGCTTGACCACGGCGACCCGCAACCCGGCCGCCTGGGCGGCGGCGGTCACCGCCGCGGTCACCACCGTCTTGCCGACCCCCGTGTCGGTGCCGGTGATCAGCACCGGCCCGGTCCACGCCGCGCCCACGGCGTCACCTCCGCCCGTCCACCCGTGCGCGCCGCCGGTCACGGCGCGCATTCCACGATCACGTCGAGGGCCCGCTCGAAGTCCGCCCGGCCGACCCCGGCGTTGACGGTCAGCCGCAGCCGGGACCGGCTGTCCGGCGTCGACGGCGGGCGGAAGCAGCCCACGGCCACCCCCCGGTCGGCGCAGTCGGCGGCCCAGGCCGTGGCCGCCTCGGGGCCCGGCGCGGTCACCGAGACCACCGCGGCGTCCGGCGCGGAGACCTCAAGCCCGGCGGCGCGCAGCCGGCGGACGGCCAGCGCGGTCCGCCCGGCCAGCTCGGCGCGCAGGTCGTCGCCGACGCGGGCCAGGTCGAGCGCGGCGCGCACCCCGGCGGCGACGGCGGGCGGCAGGGCGGTGTCGAAGATGAAGGTCCGGCCTGTCTCGACCAGGTGCCGGACGAACTCGGCCGGGCCGGCGACCACACCCCCCGCGCCCCCGAGCGCCTTGGAGAGGGTGGCGGTGACCACCACGTCCGGCTCGCCGGCCAGCCCCGCGGCGGCCACCCCGCCCGCGCCGGCGGGCCCCAGCACGCCGAGCGCGTGCGCGTCGTCGACGAGCAGCAGCGCGCCGTGCCGGCGGGCCACGGCGTGCAGCTCGGCCAGCGGCGCGAGGTCGCCGTCGACGGAGAAGACCGACTCGGTGACCACCACCGCCGGCCGGCCCGGCGCGGCGGCCAGCGCGGCGGCGACCGCCGCCGGGTCGGCGTGCGGGGTCACCACGGTCTCCGCGCCGGAGATGCGGCAGCCGTCGATCAGCGAGGCGTGGTTGTGGGCGTCGGAGACGAGCAGGGTACGCGGCCGCGTCAGCGCCCGGACCGCGCCGAGGTTGGCCAGGTAGCCGGAGGAGAAGACGAGGCTGCCGTCGACGCCGAGCCAGTCGGCGAGGGCCGCCTCGAGCCCGTGGTGGGCGTCGGTGGAGCCGCGCACCAGCCGGGAACCGGTCGCGCCCAGCCCGTACGCCGAGAGGGCCCGCCCGGCCGCGGCCGTGACCTCGGGGTGGGCGGCCAGGCCGAGGTAGTCGTTGCCGGCCAGGTCGACCACGGCGTCGCCCGCGGCGCGGGGGCGCAGCCGGCGGGTCAGCCCCGCCTTCGCCCGCAGCTCGGCGCGGCGGTGCAGCGCCGCCAGCCAGTCCGCCACCGCCACGCTCCCCTCCCCCTCCGTCTCCGCCGGGCGAAGTTACCACCAGTCGGCCGCGCCGCGGCGTGGCGCGGGCCGGCGCGCGACGCCGCCGCCGGTCGGACGCGGGGGTCGGGCCGCACCCGGGCGCGGGTGGCCCGGCCGCGCGCTCGGGCGTTTCTTCGTCGCCGGGCGCCTTGTAGGGTACGAGCCATGCCAGAGATCCTCGACCAGGCCCGCAAGCAGGTGCTGGAGAACGGCGTCGGCCTCGACCAGGCCGGAGTTCTCGCGGTGCTGAACCTGCCCGACGAGCACCTCCCGGCCGCCCTCCAGCTGGCCCACGAGGTGCGGATGCGCTGGTGCGGGCCGGAGGTCGAGGTCGAGGGCATCGTGTCGCTGAAGACCGGCGGCTGCCCGGAGGACTGCCACTTCTGCTCGCAGTCCGGGCTGTTCGCCTCGCCGGTCCGCTCGGTCTGGCTGGACATCCCCTCCCTGGTGGAGGCGGCCAAGCAGACGGCGGCGACCGGGGCGACCGAGTTCTGCATCGTGGCCGCCGTGCGCGGCCCCGACGCCCGGCTGATGACGCAGATGCGCGAGGGCGTCGCCGCGATCCGGGCCGAGGTCGACATCCAGGTCGCCGCGTCGCTCGGCATGCTCAGCCAGGAGCAGGTCGACGAGCTGGTCGACATGGGCGTGCACCGCTACAACCACAATCTGGAGACCTGCCGCTCCTACTTCCCCAACGTGGTCACCACGCACTCGTGGGAGGAGCGCTGGGAGACGCTGCGGATGGTCCGCGAGTCCGGCATGGAGGTCTGCTGCGGCGGCATCCTCGGCCTCGGCGAGACCGTGGAGCAGCGGGCCGAGTTCGCCGCGCAACTGGCCGAGCTGGACCCGCACGAGGTGCCGCTGAACTTCCTCAACCCCCGGCCGGGCACCCCGCTGGGCGACCGCCCGGTGGTCGAGGGCAAGGACGCGCTGCGGGCCATCGCCGCGTTCCGGCTGGCCATGCCGCGCACCATCCTCCGGTACGCCGGCGGCCGGGAGATCACCCTCGGCGACCTGGGCACCCGCGACGGCCTGCTCGGCGGCATCAACGCGGTCATCGTCGGCAACTACCTCACCACGCTGGGCCGGCCGGCGACGGCCGACCTGGAGCTGCTGGAAGACCTGAAGATGCCGGTGAAGGCGCTCTCGGCGACCCTGTGAGGCAGCGGTGACCGGATTCATCCCCACCACGGCGCCGTCCGCCGCGCGCTGGTGTGACAGGTGCGGCAAGTCGGTCGCGGCCGGCGCGCACCCGGCGTGCGAGGCGGCCCGCGCATGGGAGCCGCCACGCTGGTGCGCGTCCTGCCGGCGGCGGATGAAGGTGCAGGTCGTGCCGGTCGGCTGGTCGGCGGTCTGCGTCGAGCACGGCGAGCGGCGGGGCTGAGGCGTGCTGCGCGGGCAAGCGGTGACACTGCGACCGGTGACCGACGACGACGTGCCCGCCCTGGCCGCGATCCGGGCCACCCCCGAGGTACGCCGGTGGTGGCGGGGCGGCGACGACCTGGCCGAGTCGATGCGGGCCGATCTGGCCGACGACGCGCTGACGATCTATGCCGTCGAGCACGACGGGCGGCTGGTCGGAGCGATCCAGTGGTACGCCGAGACCGACCCGGACTACCGCCACGCCAGCCTGGACGTCTTCCTCGACCCGGCGGTACGCGGCGTCGGGCTGGGCGGGGACGCGATCCGCACGCTGGCCCGGCACCTGATCGACGAGTACGGCCATCACCGGTTCACCATCGACCCGGCGGCGGCGAACACGGCGGCCATCCGGGCGTACGCGAAGGTGGGGTTCCGTCCGGTGGGCATCATGCGCCGCTACGAGCGTGGCGCGGACGGGAGCTGGCACGACGCGCTGCTGATGGACCTGCTCGCGGAGGACCTGTCCGGCTGAGTCAGCCGGCCCCCAGCAGGTTGTTGCCGGGCTCGGGCAGGGTCCGCCGACAGGCGTGCCCGGCACCGTGCGGTGCCGGGCACGCTTCGGTTCTGCGCGAGTGCGGTGCTGCCTAGCGCTGGAGGGTCAGCACACCCGGCCGCCACGGCAGCAGGTTGTAGTCGGTGTTCGCGTTGGGGTCCTTGCCCTGGTACAGCAACTGCAGGTTGCAGGCGTCGACGGTCTTGGTCTGGTCGGGGTTGGTGCGGACCAGGTCACCGTGGCTGATGTCGTTGGTCCACGTCGCGCCGCTGTTGGCCTTGCCGGCGAAGGGGTTGCTCTCGCTGGCGGCCTGCGGGGTCCACGAGCCGCTCAGGCTGTTGGACGTGAACGACCGGAAGTAGCGCTGCCCCTGGCTCCCGATCGCCTCGACGATCATGAGGTACTGGTTCTGTCCGGCCACCTTGTAGACCTCGACGCCCTCGAACAGGTTGTTCGTCGAGTCGGTCATGATCGTCGTGTAGCTCGAGCCGAAGCTGCCCGGGAAGTTCCCGATCGGCATGCTCGACCGGTAGATCTTGCCGTTGTCCCCGGCGAAGAACAGGTACATGTTCTGGTCGTCGCCGATGAGGGTCTGGTCGATCACGCCGTACGGGGCGTCCGGGAGGGTGGCGGTGGACAGCGTCTGCGCCGAGGACCAGCCGTTGGCGTTCGTCGGGTCGCTCGACGTCTTGTAGCTGAACGAGGTCGGTCCCCACTGGTACGCCAGCACCCAGATGTTCTTCGGGGCGAAGTACAGCAGCGTGGGCGCCACGGTGCCCTGGCTCATCCCGTTCTGGCTGGCCGAGGCCATGTCGGACCAGTTGGTGAACGTGCTGAAGTTCATCGAGCTGTACTGGCCGCTGCTGTTGACGTACGAGCCGTAGACCAGGTGCTTGCCGTTGTAGACGACGTTGGTGAAGTCCTTGAGCGAGACCCAGCCGTTCTTCGGGCTCGTCAGCGCGCCGGTCGACGACCACCGGTAGGTCGACGGGAGCGCGCAGCCGCCCGTCGGCGGCGGCGTGGTGGTCGGCGGGGTCGACGTGGGCGGCGTGCCACCACCGAAGTCGGTCCGCCACTGCTGGTTGGCCTGCCCGTGGCAGTCGTAGAGCTGGACCTGCTGCCCGTTGCCGGTGCCCCACACGTCGAGGCAGCGGCCGGACTGGACGCCGGAGATGGTGCCGTTGGAGTTGACGTTCCACTGCTGGTTCGGCCCGTTGTTGCAGTCCCAGATGATGATCCCGGTGCCGTTCGCGGTGGCCGCGCCGTTGGCGTCCAGGCACTTGGTGCCATAGACCATCAACTGCTTGCTCGCGGTGTACGTCCACTGCTGGTTGGTCTGGCCGTTGCAGTCGTAGAGCTGCACCCGGGTGCCGTTGGTCTGGGTGGAGTTCGGCACGTCGATGCACCGGCCCGACTGCACGCCGACGATCCGGCCGGCGCCGCCGCTCGGCGGCGGGGTCGTGGTGGGCGGGGGCGTGGTGGGCGGGCCCGTGGTCGGCCCGGAGGTCGGGGGCGCCGCGTTGAGGGCGTTGAGGACCGAGGTGTACGCGGCCTTCTTGTTGCCCCCGCCGTCGAACAGCAGCGGGTTCTCGTTGGAGCGCCAGGAGTCGCTGTCGCGGACGCCCCAGACGGTGATGCCGATGCAGCGGGGCACGTTCAGGCAGGCCTGGGTGAGCCCGGCGTACTGGGTGGTGGACGCGTTGGTGACGTCGACCTCGGTCAGCGCCACGTCGACACCGAGCGCGGCGAAGCTCGACAGCGTGGTCTGGAAGTTGCTCGGCAGGGAGCTGCCGCCGGTGAAGTGGGTCTGGAGGCCGACGCAGTCGATCGGCACGCCGCGGGACTTAAAGTCCTGGATCATCCGGTAGACGCCCTGCGTCTTGCCGTAGCTCCAGTTCTCGATGTTGTAGTCGTTGTAGCAGAGCTTGACCGACGGGTCGGCGGCCCGGGCGGTGCGGAACGCCACCTCGATCCAGTCGTTGCCGGTGCCCTGGAGGTTCGACTGGCGGCGGCTGCCGTCCTCGTTGAACGCCTCGTTGACCACGTCCCACGCGGCGAGCTTGCCCTTGTAGTGGGCCATCACGCCGTTGATGTGGTTGATCATGGCGCTGCGCAGCGCGCTGCCGCTCATGCGCTCCATCCAGCCCGGCTGCTGGGCGTGCCAGGCCAGGGTGTGCCCCCGGACCTTCAGGCCACGCTGGGTGGCCCAGTTGTAGATCTGGTCTCCGGCCGAGAAGTTGAACTGGCCCTGGTTGGGCTCCGTCGCGTCCGGCTTCATCTCGTTCTCGGCGGTGATCATGTTGAACTCACGCGCCGCGATGGTGCTGTACGTGGAGTCGTTCAGCCGGCCCCCGGCGATGGCGGTGCCGAAGTAGCGACCCGACTGCGCCGCGGCCGCGCCGAGCGTGGACGCGGCGGCGTTCGCCGCCGGCATCACCACCGCGACGGCGGCCACCGTCACAGCGCTGAGCGCACCGGCGAGCAGCGCTCGGACGGCGGGCGATCGCCGTTGCCGACTCCCGCCGCGATAGAGGGATGGGCTCGTTGCCATCGTGGCCTCCTTGCTGGCCAACACCCAGGACGTCGGGGCGGGACGGCTGGACGTCTAAGTTGGGGAATCTAACTTCGTCAATGTTTCCATCACCCGTCGATCCGGACAATGGTGTTTCGGAAACGTTTCTGAAAAGGTCTGGCCGAGCGGGGCGTGGCGTGGCCGGTCGCCCGGGTGCGGCACCGGCCACGCCACGCCGCATCGACGTCAGGAGACGGTGCAGGCGGAGCCGTTCAGCGTGAAGGCGGTGGGCTTCGGGTTGGCGCCGGTGTGGGTGCCGTTGAAGCCCAGGGTCGCCGACGCGCCCGGCGCGAGCGCCGCGTTGTAGGGGGCGTTCGACGCGGTCACGGCGGTGCCGGTCTGGGTGAAGTTGGCCGACCAGCCCTGGGTGACCTTCTGCCCGGCGTTTCCGAAGGTGAACGCGAGGCTCCAGCCGTTGAGCGCCGTCGAGCCGGTGTTGGTGATGGTGATGTTCGCGCTGAAGCCGGTGCTCCAGTCGCTGGTGGTGTACGCGACCTTGCAGGCCCCGGCCGGGGTCGTCGGGGTCGGGGTGGGCGTCGGGGTCGGGGTCGGGTCGGTCCCGGGGAGCGTGCGCACCGAGATGCTGGGGGACACCACCGACGGGTTGCCGGCGGCGTCCAGCGCAACGATGTAGAACGGGTACGACGTGTCCGGGGTCAGCCCCGTCACCGTGTGGCTGGTGCCGGTGACCGTGGCGACGACGGAGTGCAGCGGCCAGGTGACCTTCCAGACCTGGTAGCCGACGACGCCGACGTTGTCGGTCGACGGCGACCAGGACAGCTTCACCCCGGTCGAGGTGATGTCGGACGCGGTCGGGGTGCCGGGCGCGGTCGGCCCGGTGGTGTCCGACCCGGTCCCGGCCGGCGTGGCCACCGGCAGCACCGGCGAGGACAGCGAGTTGTTGCCCGCGCCGTCGCGGGCGCGCACCCAGAACCGGTAGTTGCGGGCCGGCGAGAGGTTGGCCACGGTCACGCTGTTGGTGGCGGTGCGGTGCAGCATGAGCGCGTCGCTGCCGATCATCTCCTGGGTGACGTCGTAGCCGGCCAGGCCGCTGCCCCCGGTGTCGGTGGACGCGGGCCAGGTCAGCGTGACCGAGGTGGGGCTGACGGCGGAGACGGTCGGCGCGCCGGGGACGGTCGGCGGGGTGGTGTCGGTGGGCGTCGAGGTCGGCTCCGCGCCCCAGACGAGGGTGCTGCCGGCGTACAGCGGCACCTTCTTGTTCGGCCCGGCGGTGGCCTGGTACGACGGGTCGTTGGTCGGGTCCCAGGTGCCGCCCTCCGGCACACCGATCTTGAACTGCACCTCCATCCGGTGCTGCGACTGCCCGGCGGGGGCGATGGTGTAACCGGTGCAGTCGACCTCGACGTACCAGATGTCGCCGCTGAGCTGCTTGGCCGCCGACGGCGACGGGCAGCCCTGGGTGTAGCCGGGGGTGACCTGGACGGCGGTGCTGCCCTCGGGGCGGAAGTAGTAGCGGAACTTCCCGTTGGTCAGCGCGCGGGCCGGGAACGCGGACTTGTTGTAGACGATCGCCTTGAGGCCGGTGGCGCGGGGCTCGGCCTGCATCACCGTGGTCTCCACGGTCAGCTCGTCGATGTCCGGCGTCTCGGTGCCCGGGAAGCCGGCGAGCGGGGTGCCGCCGTACTCGGAGGACAGCCGGGCCAGGGCGGAGGTGAAGCCGGCGTTGTAGTCGGTGGCGACCTCGTTCATCACGTAGTCGGACCGGCTGTCGGTGTAGGCGTCGTTGGCCGACGACGGGCCGCCGACGAGCGCGCCGTAGAGCACGTGCCGGGTCTCGGTGGGCACGGTCTGGCTGTCCCACCAGGAGCCGTGCGCCGTGCGGTGGTGCGGATTCTTCGGGGCGTTGGCCCCGAAGCCGATCTGGTAGCTGGACTTGCGCGGGTTGTCGCCGAGCGCGTAGTTGATCTGCCGGACGGCGAAGTCGTGGTAGCGGGTCTTGCGGGTGGCGTCGGTGGTCTTGTCGCTGTAGACCAGCGCGGCGAACGCGGTGTTGGACGCGTAGCGCAGCGCGCCCCACGAGTCGAGCACCGCCATCCCGCCCGGCGAGTAGGTCACCTTCGCGCCGTTGACGCCCACGGTCCAGTAGTCGAGCCACCGGTTGGCGTCGTCGACGTACTTCTGCTTGCCGGTCAGGTTGGCCAGCAGCACGTACGCGCCGAACTGCTTGTTGTCCCAGGCGATCGTCCACTTGTAGGACCGGGTGGTGGACTGCGGCTCGGTGCCGAGCTTGTCGTACTCGCTCTCGGCCTTGGTGAGGTAGGCGGCGTCGCCGGTGGCGCGGTAGAGCCAGATCGCGCCCCAGACCAGCTCGTCCTGCCACCCGCTCCACGACTTGTAGAAGCTCGTCGCGTCGGTGATGCACTCGTGGTAGCTCTTGCGCACCGTGTCGGCGAACGTGTAGAGCTGCTTGGCGTGGGTGAGCAGCTTGTCGGCGTAGGCGGCGTCGGTGGGCCGGAACACCATCGACGACGCGGCCATCGCCGCCGCCGTCTCCCCCGCCAGGTCCGCGCCGCCACAGCTTGAATCGATCTTGTACGCGGGACGCGCCATCGGCATCACCTCGGCCGGGCCCCACCACTTGTGGTCGTCGTCGCCCTTGCCGACCTGTCCGTAGAGGACGTTCGGGGCGGGGTGCGCCTTGACGAAGTAGTCGTTGACGAAGCGCAGGTTGTTGAGCAGGTGGGTGAGCTGCCCGGAGGCGACGTAGCCATCGCGGTACTCGACCGCGCCCCAGGCGAGCATGGTGGCGCTGAACGCCATCGGGAAGCCGAACTTGACGTGGTCGCCGGCGTCGTACCAGCCGCCGGTGAGGTCCACCCCGACGTCGGCGCCGTCGGTGAGCGCCGAGTCCCCGCGCCAGGAGACCCGGTTCCAGGCCGGCTTCTTGCCGGACTGCTGCGCCTCGTAGAAGAACAGCGACTTCTGCAACGCCTCGGCGTAGTTGAAGGCGGGCGCGGCGGCGACGGGCGCGGCCTGCGGCGCGACGACGCCCATGGCGAGGCCGCTGGCCAGGGCGGCGCCGGCGGCGAGCAGGCGGCGCAGCCAGGGGCGGCCGCGCGACGGCCGGGACGGCCGGTTCGGGTGACGCATCTGCGAGCTCCTGACGGATGGCGCCCGGCGGCCCCGACCGGACGCGGGACGGCGTCTGAGGGGTCGGGGCCGGCGGAGGCGGGTGGTGGGGGTCTCCGAGGAGGCGCGGGAGCGCTCCCATGGATGTCCGACAATGTATCCAGCGGATTGCACACTTGGGAAGACCCCGCTACCGCGAGCCTGCGCCCGCTCGCCGGCCGGATCCGGGCGTCGCGCCGTCCGCAAGCGTTACGCCGACACGCCGCCCGACGGCGGTAATCCCCTCCCGGAAGGGGGATTGGGCGCGGAGTCCGCCCAGCTCAGGCCGTTCATCCGATGCCACGCCGGAACGCGCCGAGGCGATCATGTGGCGTCCCCTCGACTCCCCCTCGGAGGAATCCTCATGTCACAGCGTCGGCGCGTGGCGCGCGCGGCCTTCTCCGCGACCGCCGCCACGGCCTGCCTCGCCCTCGCCACCCCGGCGTGGGCGTCGTCCACCATCGGCCTCAAGTCGGCCCACCATGGCAAGAAGGCGGGCTACTTCACCCAGCAGTGCGACGACGAGCGCTTCGCGAACCTGCCGGACGACCACGACGGCTGGCACTTCGTCCTGCCCGGCAAGAACAGCGGCAGCTTCGAGACCCTGACGCTGACCTTCTCCGACGGCACGAACGACGTCACGGTGAACATCCCGGACGGCTCGGACGCGTACCCGGACTTCTTCTACTCCACCGGAGGCAAGGACCCCCGGCAGATCCACGCCTACCTGTTCACCCCGGCCGGGTGGAAGCTGGTCGACGGGTCCGCCACGATCAGCGGGACCGGCGACGACTTCAACGTGAGCCACACCTGCAAGGGCACGGTCCCCAAGCCCACCCCCACCCCGACGCCGTCGGTCTCGGAGTCGCCGGAACCGTCGGAGTCCCCGTCGGCGTCGGAGTCCCCGGAGCCCTCGGAGTCGCCGTCGGCCTCGGAGTCCCCGTCGACCTCCGAGTCGCCCACCCCGTCGGACTCGGCGTCGCCGACGACCTCACCGTCGGGCGGGACCGGCGGGGGCGGTGACCTGCCGCTGACCGGCGTGGCCGTCACCGGCATGGCGCTCACCGGTGTCGCGCTGATCGGCGGCGGCGTCGCCCTGATGACGCTGCGCCGTCGCCGGGACCGCATCACCTTCACGGGCTGACCCCGAGCGGGCCCGCCCGCACCCCCTCGGGCAGGCGCCCGCGACCGGCCGCCGGACCTCCGTCCGGCGGCCGGTCTGCGGGGTAAGGAAGGGCCCCCTGTTAACGCATTCGGTAGAGCAGGGGCCCCCTGTTAGCACCCGGCACGGCGGTACGGTCACCGGATGGCAGTGATCACGCAGGTCTCCCTGGGGGTCTCCGACTGCGAACGGGCCGCCCGGTTCTGGGCCGCCGCCCTGGGCTACGTACGCCGGCCGCCGCGCTATCCGGGCGACGGGTGGATCGTGCTCGCGCCGCCGCCCGGGGTGCCCGGCACGGCGCTCGCGATGGACCTCAGCGAGAGCCCGGCCGAGGCGTTCCCCCGGGTGCACCTGGACCTGACCGCCGGAGGACGGGACCTCGACGACGAGGTGGACCGCCTCGTCGGGCTCGGCGCGCGGCGGGTGGACTGGCCGCACTACCCGGCGCAGCTCGAACCGGGCGCCTCCCCGTACGTCGTGCTCGCCGACACCGAGGGCAACCGGTTCTGCGTCGCCGGCCGACGGCGCGCCCGCTGATCAGCCGCCGGCCGGACTCAGGGTCAGTTGCGGCGCGGGGTCAGCGGCGGCGCAGCTGGGCCGGCACCACCCCGGCCGGGGCTCCGGTCACCGCGAGGCTGACGGTGATTAGGGTGCCGTCCCGCTCCGTCACCGTCGGCCGGGCCAGCCGGCGCACGGTGCGCAGCATCGGCGTGTTCTCCGCCTGGACGTGCAGCACCAGCGCCGCCAGACCGGCCCGCTCGGCGTGCCGGACCAGCCGGCGCAGCAGGGCCGTGCCGATCCCCCGCCGCTGCCAGTCGTCGCGCACCAGCAGCGCCACCTCGGCCTCGTCGCCCTCGACGAGCAGGTTCGCCATCGCGACGACCGGTTCCGCCGCCCCGCCGGAACCGACCGCCGCACCGCCCGGACCCGCTGCCCCGCCGGAGCCGGCAACCGCCCCGGCCGAACCATCCAGCGCCCCGGCGAAACCGTCCACCGCCCCGCCGGAGCCGGCAACCGCCCCGGCGAAGCCGTCCAGCGCCCCGCCCGGGGCCGACGTCGGCCAACCCGGACCGGTCACCACCGCGCCCGCCGGATCGGCCACCGCCGCGACGAGGGTCAGGCCCTGGGCCGGCTCCAGCAGCCGGCCGAGCCGGGCCGCCGCGGGCTGCGCCGCCCCGCCGAGGTAGCGGCGGTGCAGGGTGTCCGCCGAGCAGGCCCGGTGCAGGTCCACCACGGCGGTGAGGTCGCCGGCGGTCGCCGGGCGGACGACCGCCTCCGCGCCGTCGGGCAGGACGAGGGTGACCTGGTCGGCCTCCCGCCGGCCCACGGTCGCCGCCAGTTCGGCGAGCGCCTGGGCGCGGGCGTATTCGGCCGGGGTGAAGCTCGGCGCGGTCCGGCGCAGCTCGTACGACCCGCCGGTGGGGTCGGGCAGGGTCATCGTCGTGCCGGTGATGCCCCCCGCGACGGCGGCGGGCCGCCAGGTGACCTCGTCGGCGCCGAGCAGCGTGCGCAGCGCCTCCCCCGCCGCGTCGGGGTCGCGGACCAGCCGGGTGGCCAGGCCGAGCACCCGGGTGGGCTGGTCGGCAAGGCCGCGCGCCTCGCTGCGCGCCACCCAGCAGTCCCGGCCCCGGCCCCGTTCCACGGCCGCGATCAGCTCCGCCTCGTCGAGGGTGTCCGGCGCGTCGACGAGGAAGTCGTCGACCGCGCCGACCTCGGTGGTGTGCACCTGCACGGTGAGGATGTTGACCCCGCGCAACGCAAGGCTCGCCGTGAGGACCGACAGGTAGCCCGGCCGGTCGTCCACGGTGGCTCGGATCCGCCACAGCGCCATGGTTGTCTCCCTTCACCCGCCTACGACGATGCCGGCCGGCTGTTGCGGGCCCGTTGCCCGGTGGTGACGGCGCGGGAACCGTGCGCATGACCATCACCACAGGTGGTGACCCTGGCCACGCCCTGTCGGCGCCGGGCGGGAGAACGGCAGTGCGGGCCCGGCCGCATCGGCCGGGCCCGCACTGGTGCCGCCGGGCGGGCCCCGCACCGGGGCCCGACTCCGGCCGACGGGCCCCGCACCGGGGCCCGACAGTCTCAGCCGCCGGCCACCACCGGCGGCGCGCCCACCAGGTCCAGCCGGTCACCGAGGATCACCGCGCTGGCCCGGACCAGCTGGGCGAGCCGGTCCACCTCGGTGGAGTGGAACGCGGCGGGGCTCAGCGCCTCGGTCTGGTCGCGGGACACCACCAGCACCAGGCCGGCCCGGCCGAACGGCGCGATCGCGTAGTGGGTGCCGTCGGCCCCGGTCAGCGCGCGGGCCCGCAACGGGGTGATCTCGGGCAGGCTGGGCGGGACCGGCACCCGCCAGCTCGCCTGCGCCACCGTGGCGTCGCCGCCCCCGCCGCCGGTGCGCGAGGCCCAGTCCAGCGGGACCACCGCCGCCACCGACCAGTCCGCAGCGAGCAGCCCCGGCACCGCGTCGACCAGCGTGGCCAGGCCGTCGGCCGGGTTGCCGGCGACCTGGGCGAGCAGCTCGGCGTCCTGCCCGGTGGTCGTCGGCGCGCCGATCGCCCGCCACACGCCGTCGACCCGCACGCCGGGGATGGCGGCCAGGCCGGCCAGCAGCCGCTCGACCCGGGAGGCGCCCGGCCACACCACGGTGAAGTCGTCGACCGCCCGCCCACCGAGCCGTTCCAGGACGACGACCTGGACGATGTCGGCACCGGAGACGCCGAGCGTGCGGGCCACCTGGCCGAGGGTGCCGGGACGGTCCGGCAGGGTCACCCGAACTCTCAGCAACATGATCGTCCCTCCGCTCGGCAGGCCGGCGCAGGGCGGCCGGCAGGCTGGGCACCAGCCTGCCCGTTGACCATTTCGTCCCTGTTGCCGCGCCGTGTCCCAGGGGAAAATCCCACCTTGACAAGGTGCGTGAGCTGCCATCAACTAGTCGGATGACCGATCCGGCCGTCGTCGACCCGCGCACCGGCCCCGGTGCGGACGCGGACGCCCCGAAAGGTCTGGATCTCGACCGGCTCGCCGCCCACCTGGCCGTGCACCGCCCCGAGCTGGCCGCCCCGCCGCTGCGGGCCCGGCTCATCGCCGGCGGCAAGTCCAACCTGACGTACGCCCTGCGGGCCGGCGCGGGGGCGACCCGGCGGGAGGTCGTGCTGCGCCGGCCGCCGTTGGGCCACGTGCTCGCCACCGCGCACGACATGGCCCGGGAGCACCGGGTCATCTCGGCGCTCGCCCCGACCGCGGTGCCGGTCCCGGCGGCGCTGCTGCTCTGCCCGGACACCGACGTGATCGGCGCGCCGTTCTACCTGATGGAGAAGGTCGACGGCGAGGTGTTCCGCAGCCGGTCGCAGACCGACGCGCTGACCGCCGGGCAGCGCCGCGGCCTGGCCATGGCGATGATGGACACCCTCGCCGACCTGCACGCGGTCGATCCGGCCGCCGTCGGGCTGGCCGACTTCGGCCGTCCCGAGGGCTTCCTGGGCCGGCAGGTGCGGCGCTGGGCCGGCCAGCTCGACCAGTCCCGCAGCCGCCCGCTGCCCGGCATCGACGAGCTGCGCGACGCGCTCGCCGGCTCGGTGCCCGAGGGCGCGAACGCCGGCCGGATCGTGCACGGCGACTACCGGCTGGACAATCTGCTCGCCACGGTCGACGCCGACCCCGCCACCGCCGGCAACCCCGCCACCGCCGGCAACCCCGCCAGCCCCGGCAGTCCCGCCGACACCGGCGGCCCGGTGGCGGTGCGGGCGGTGCTGGACTGGGAGATGGCCACCCTCGGCGATCCGCTGGCCGACCTCGGGCTCCTGCTGACGTACTGGGACGTGCTCGGCGACAGCGACGTCGCCGCCGGCAACCCCGTCGCCGACGGGCTCGGCCCGCGCGCCGGCTTCCCCGCCGGGCGCGAGCTGATCGAGCGGTACGCCGGGCGCGGCGACGTCGACGTCGGCCCGCTGCACTGGCACGTCGCCCTCGGCTGCTTCAAGCTCGCGGTGATCTGCGAGGGGATCCACTACCGGCACACCCTCGGGCAGACGCTCGGCGGGGGTTTCGACCGGATCGGCGACATGGTCGCGCCGCTTGTCGAGCACGGTCTGCGCGCAGTCAGGGAGCAGTGATGGACTTCCAGTTCGACGCCCGCACCGAGAAGCTGCGCGCGCGCCTCGGCACGTTCCTCGAGGAGTGCGTCCACCCGGCGGAGGCGGTGCACGCCGAGCAGGTCGCGGCGGCCGGCGACCCGTGGGCCCGCTCCCCCGTGCTGGAGGAGCTGAAGGCCGAGGCGCGGCGGCGCGGCCTGTGGAACCTCTTCCTGCCCGACCCCCGCTACGGCGCGGGCCTGACCAACCTCCAGTACGCGCCGCTGGCGGAGCTGACCGGGCGCAGCCCGCACCTGGCCCCGGAGGCGGTCAACTGCGCCGCGCCGGACACCGGCAACATGGAGCTGCTCGCCGAGTTCGGCTCCGAGGCGCAGCGGGAGCGCTGGCTCAAGCCGCTGCTGGAGGGGGAGATCCGCTCGGCGTTCTGCATGACCGAGCCGGAGGTCGCCTCCTCCGACGCCACCAACATCGCCACCCGGATCGTCCGCGACGGCGACTCCTACGTGATCGACGGGCGGAAGTGGTGGTCGTCCGGGGCGATGGACCCGCGCTGCGAGATCTTCATCGTGATGGGCAAGACCGACCCCGGGGCCGACCGGCACCGCCAGCAGAGCATGGTCCTGGTCCCCCGGGACACGCCGGGCGTGACGGTGCGGCGCGGCCTGACGGTCTTCGGCTACAGCGACGCCCCGCACGGCGGCCACGCGGAGATCGACTTCACGGGCGTCCGGGTGCCGGCGGAGAACCTGGTCGGCGCGGAAGGGGCGGGCTTCGCCATCGCCCAAGCCCGCCTCGGCCCGGGGCGCATCCACCACTGCATGCGGCTGGTGGGCATGGCCGAGCGGGCCCTGGAGCTGCTCTGCCGCCGAGCCAACCAGCGGATCGCGTTCGGCCGCCCCCTCGCCGAGCAGGGCGTGGTGCGGGAGTGGATCGCCGAGTCCCGGGTCCGCATCGAGCAGGCCCGGCTGCTGGTGCTCAAGACCGCCTGGCTGATGGACACCGTCGGCAACAAGGGCGCGCACACCGAGATCCAGGCCATCAAGATCGCCACCCCGGCGATGGCGGAGTGGGTGATCGACAAGGCCATCCAGGGGTACGGCGGCGCGGGCGTCAGCCAGGACACCCCGCTCGCCGGGCTCTGGGCCCAGGCCCGCACCCTGCGCCTCGCCGACGGCCCGGACGAGGTCCACCGGTCGTCGCTGGCCAAGCGGGAGCTGCGCCGCTGGGCCTGACCGGGCCGCGCCGGGCCGCCGGCGCGCGGGGTCAGACCGACACCAGGTCGAGCCAGGCGATGTTGTTGTTGTAGCGGACGTTGGTCCCGATGTCGGTGCTCATGAACGGCAACGGGTCGGTCAGCGAATCCCAGATGGCCAGCAGGGAGAAGTGCCCCGGGCCGGGCACCGCGGGCCACTCGGCCCGCACCGTCGTCACGCCTGGAGGAACGATGAGGACCCGCGAGGTGACCGGCACCCAGTCCAGCGGCCAGGACAGGCCGCCACCCGGGGTCGTCCGGTAGAACCGCAGCGTCCCGCTGTCGGTGCCCGACCCGTACGGCCCGGGGTTGCGCAGCTTGACGAAGATGTAGCTGGTCGAGCCGGCGACCGGGAACGTGCTGGTCGCGCACTCCACCGTCGTCGGGCACACCTTGATGTCCGGGCTGGCCCAGAGGGGGTTGGTCAAGTGCGGCTGGATGCCGACGTCGGAGACGGTGTCCCGCATCCACACGTCGGTGACCGTCATGCTCCGGGCGGGCTTCGCGGCCGAGGTGGCGCCCGCCGCCGGGCCGGCGACTGCGGCGGTGGCGGTGGCGCCGGTCAGCAGGCCGGCGAGCACCGGGCCGGCGCACAGGGCAAGGGCCAGGCGGCGGGCGCGGCTTCCGAGGGTTGCCATGCGGGGTCTCCCATCGACGGTGACGCCGGCACGGAGCCCCCGCGCCGGCATGGTCCTGATGGCAGGAGCCGGCGCGGGGCGCGGTGATACCGGCCGACGACCCGGGAACTCCCAGATGACGCCAGGCCGGATCAATCAGACAGCGCGCCCTCCCCCCGGCCGCGGGACCGCTCAGGCGGAGGCGCGGCGGACCATGTGGGTGTCGAGGAGGATGTGGTTGGTCGGGATGTCCTCGCCCCGGATGCGGGACACCAGCAGGTGGGCCATCTGCCGGCCCATCTCCTCGACCGGCTGGAAGATGGTGGTCAGCGGCGGCTCGGCCTGCCGGGCCACCGGCGCGTCGTCGAAGCCGATCACCGCCACGTCGTCCGGCACCCGCCGGCCGGCCTCGCGCAGCGTCCGCAGCGCGCCGAAGGCCATCAGGTCGGAGGCGACGAAGACCGCGTCGAGATCCGGGCAGACCTCCAGCAACCGGCGCATGCAGGCCGCCCCGCTGCCCTCGCTGAAGTCGCCGTACGCGATGAGGTCGGGGTTGAGGCCGGCCCCGGTGGCCTGGACGGCCTCCCGGTAGCCGGTCAACCGGGCCAGGCCGGCGCCCATGTCCTGGGTCCCGGCGATGGTGGCGATGCGCCGCCGCCCCCGGGCGAACAGGTATTCCACCGCGTGCCGGGCGCCGCCGACGTTGTCGACGTCGACGTAGTACGCGGGCTGCGCGCCCGGCTGGAGCATCCGGGCCGGCCGGCCGCCCAGCACGGTCGGCAGGCCCCGCTCCTCCAGCAGGGTGGGCAGCGGGTCGGAGTCGTGCAGCGACAGCAGCAGGACGCCGTCGACGTGCTGGTTGGTGAGGTGGTGCTCGACGCGTTCCCGCTCCACCGGCGACTGGGCCATGGCCAGCCAGAGCTGCATCGGGGTCTCCAGCAGGCCCGAGCTGATCCCCCGGACGATGCCGGCGAAGAACGGCTCGGTGAAGACCCGGTCCCCGGACTCGGAGACGACCAGCGCCACCGAGTCCGTCCGCTGGGTCACCAGGGCCCGGGCGGCGCGGTTCGGCACGTACCCCAGCTCGGCGATGGCCTGTTGCACGGCCGCCCGCGCCTCCGGGCTCACCTGGGGTGAGCCGTTGACCACCCGGGAAACGGTGCCGCGCCCGACGCCGGCGCGCGCGGCGACCGCGTCAAGGGTCGGGCGCCCGAGCGACCGGGTGCGCTGCGTTGTCATCGTCTGCTCCTCCGACATTGGTGGCCCGGTGCGCCCCCGGGTTGGGGGACGGGCACCGGGACCACCCGTCACTCGCTGGCCGTGTGCCCTATTGTGCGGCCAGACCGTTGCGTCGGATCACCTCGGCGTACCACCTGGCGCTGGACTTGGGGATGCGGACCTGGCTGTCGTAGTCGACGTACACCATGCCGAAACGCTTGGTGTAACCCCAGGCCCACTCGAAATTATCCATCAGCGACCACGCGAAGTAGCCCCGCAGGGGCACCCCTGCACCGATCGCCGCGTGTGCCGCCCGCAGGTGCGAGTCGAAGTAGGCCAACCGGTCGGTGTCGTCGACCTGACCGTCGACCACGGCGTCGACGAAAGCGGAACCGTTTTCGGTCACGTAGAGCGGAAGGTCCGTGTAGTCGCGGTGGACCCGCTCCAGGGTCTCGACGAGCCCGGGGGCGTCGATCTCCCAGTCCATGTCGGTCACCGGGACACCCCGGGTGACGAACCGGACGTCCTCGCTGCCCGGCCAGCACGTCGGCGCCCGCCAGTACGCCTCCGGCTGCTCGCCCTCGACCGGGGCGGCCACCACGTGCCGGCTGTAGTAGTTGATCCCGACCAGGTCCAGCGGCGTCGAGATGATCTTCAGGTCGCCGTCGCGCACGTGCCCGAAGTCCGTCACCGACGCCAGGTCGGCGCGGAGGTCCGCCGGGTACGACCCGCGCAGCACCGGGTCGAGGAAGAACCGGTTGGCCAGCGCGTCGATCCGACGGGCGGCGTCCGCGTCGGCCGGCGAGCCGGTGGCCGGGGTCACCGGGTACAGGTTGACGGTGATGCCGAGCTGGGCGTCGGGCCGGGACGCCCGCAGCGCCTGGACCGCCAGGCCATGCCCGAGCATCAGGTGGTGCCCGGCCCGGACCGCGTCCGCCCCGTCGGTACGCCCCGGCGCGTGCGCGCCCGAGCCGTACCCCAGGAACGCCGAGCACCACGGCTCGTTCAGCGTCGTCCAGTAGCGCACCCGGTCGCCGAGCGCGTCCACGACGAGCTGGGCGTAGTCGGCGAACCGGCCGGCGGTGTCCCGGACCGGCCAGCCGCCGGCGTCCTCCAGCGGCTGCGGCAGGTCCCAGTGGTAGAGGGTCAGCCACGGCTCGATGCCGTGGCCCAGCAGCTCGTCGACCAGCCGCCGGTAGAAGTCCAGGCCCTCGGCGTTGGCCGCGCCCGACCCGCCCGGCTGCACGCGCGGCCAGGACACCGAGAACCGGTAGGACTTCAGGCCCAGCTCCGCCATGAGGCGCACGTCGTCGGGCATCCGGTGGAAGTGGTCGCAGGCCACGTCGCCGGTGTGCCCGCCGACGGTCCGCCCCTCCGTGTGGCTGAAGGTGTCCCAGATCGAGGGGGTGCGGCCGCCCGCCGTGGCCGCGCCCTCGATCTGGTACGCCGCGGTCGCCGCGCCCCACAGGAAGCCCGGCGGGAAGGTGAGGGCCGCGCCCTGGTCGAGAACGCCGACGGCGGGTGGACGGGTCGGATCGCTCACGACTTGACGGCACCTTCCATGATCCCGCCGATGATCTGGCGGCCGAACAGGACGAACACGACGAACAGCGGCAACGTGGCGACCAGGGTGCCCGCGAAGATCTGCGAATTGTCGGCGAAGTAGGCCGTGTTGAGGCTGCGCAGCGAGATCTGCACGGTCGGGTTGGCCGGGTCGGCGAGCACCACGAAGGGCCAGAAGAACTGGTTCCACTGCTCCATGAAGGTGAGCAGGCCCAGCACCGCCGCCGCCGGCCGCAGCGCGGGAACGACGACGTGCCAGTAGACGCGCCAGGTGGAGCAGCCGTCCACCCGGGCCGCCTCGATCAGCTCGTTGGGCACGGCCTGCTCGGCGTACTGGCGCATCATGAAGATGCCGAAGCCGCCGATGAGGAACGGTATGGTGACCGACGGCATGGTGTTCAGCCACTCGAGCTTGGCCATCAGGATGTAGAGCGGCAGCACGCCGAGCTGGATCGGGACCATCATCGAGGCGAGGATGATCAGCAGCATCGCGTTCTTGCCGCGGAAGCGCAGCTTGGCGAACGCGAAACCGGCCAGCGAGCCGAAGAAGACGGTGGCGATGGTGATCGTCCCGGAGACCAGGAACGAGTTCATCAGCCCCTTGACGATGTTGGCGTCGCCGTTCTCCAGCACCCGCTGGATGTTCTCGCCGAGCTTGCCGCCGGGCAGGAACGGCGGCGGCCAGGAGTTGGCCGCGTCGTTCGTCCGGGACGCGATGACGATCATCCAGTAGAACGGGAACAGCGAGAGGATCACGCCGAAGACCAGGCCGACCCAGGTCAACGGGGTCGCCTTCCAGATCCGGTCGGCCTTGTGCGCGTCACGCGGCGGCCTGCCGGCCGGGCGCGCGGGTGGGCGGAGCGTCGTGGTCGTCATCTGGGCGCAACCCTCACTTGTCGGAACTGATGCGGCGGGCGAGCAGGTAGTTCACCAGCGACACCAGCGCGATGAGCAGGAACAGCACGAGGGCGACCGCGCCGGCGTACCCCCAGCGGAACCGCGTGTTCATCACGTCGAGCAGGTACATGGTGATGGTCTGGAACTGCCCCTCCGAGCCGCCGGAGAGCGCCCCCGCGCCGCTGGTGAACATCAGCGGCTCGGTGAAAAGCTGGAGCCCGCCGATGGTCGAGACGATCAGCGTGAAGATGATCGTCGGACGGAGCTGCGGGATGGTGATCGACCAGAACTGCCGACGCCGCGACGCGCCGTCCAGCGCCGCCGCCTCGTACATGTCCTTGCTGATCGACTGCATGGCGGCCAGGTAGATCAGGGCGTTGTAGCCCACCCAGCGCCAGTCCACCATGGTGGAGATGGCGAACCAGGAGGCGAAGCGGTTCGCCCGCCAGTCGATCGGCTCCATGCCGACCAGGTCGAGCAGCCAGTTGGCGAGGCCGAACTCCTTGGCGTAGATCATCGAGAAGATCAGCGCCACCACGGCGGTGGAGGTGATGATCGGCATCGCGATGGCCATCCGGAAGAAGGTCTGCGCCCGCAGCTTCCGGTTCAGCGCGTTGGCCAGCACCAGCGCCAGCATCAGCTGCGGCACGGTGGAGAGCAGGAAGATGCCGAACGTGTTGACGACCGCGTTCCAGAACTGCGGGTCGTTGGTCAGCAGCTCGACGAAGTTGTCCAGGCCGACGAAGCTGATCGTGGCGTTCAGCGGCGACCGGTCGGTGAGCGCGATCCAGACCGTGTAGATGATCGGGTACGCGCTGAAGACCGCGAAGATCACGAAGAACGGCAGGACATACAGGTACGGGGAGAACTTCAGGTCCAGCTTGGTGAAAGAGGCCGGGCGGCGGTGCGTGGCACGGGCGGGGCGGGCGGGGTCCCCGCCCCCGCCGGGGGGCGCTGTGGTGTGGAGGTCCAGGCTCATCGACGGTCCTTCTCGTCGGTCGGCGCGACCCGTCCGCGCGGGCGGCGCCGGGGGGTTACCGGCCCTCCGCGCGGGCGGCCGGGGAGTTGCCGGCCTTCCGCGCGGGCGGCGCCGGAGGATTGCCGGCCCGGCCACGCGGGCGCACCGGGCTTACCGGGCACCGCGGGTGGCGCCGACAGTCGCCTGTCGACGCCACCCGTGGTCGGTCCGGCCGGTCACTTACCGGCGGCCTGACCGTTCTTCAGCGCTGCTTCCCACTGCTCGGCGGCGGGCTTGCCCTGCTCGACGGCGCGCAGGGTGTTCTCCACGGCGGTGCGGACCGCCTGGTTCTTCGGGCCGAGGTAGACCGGCTTCAGGTCGCTCGCGCCGGCGGCGAAGATCTTGCCGACCGGGGCGTTGGTGAAGTACTCGTTGGTCGAGTCGGCGACGGCCGGGTCGGTCAGGGCCTGCGGCGACGACGGCAGGTTGCCGACCTTCTTGAACGCCTCGATCTGGCCCTTGGCGCTGGTCAGGAACTTCACCAGCTCGGCGGCCTCCTTGGGGTGCTTGCTGGACTTCGGCACGGCCAGGAAGGAACCGCCCCAGTTGCCGCCGTTGCCGGGCGCCTTCGCGACGTCCCACTTGCCGGCGGCGGAGTCACCGGCCTGGCCCTTGATGACACCGGTCATCCAGGCGGGGCAGGCGATGGTGGCGAAGGTGCCGTTCTTGAAGCCGGCGTTCCACTCGTTCGAGAACGACTGGAGGTTGTTCGACAGGCCGGCGGCGATCATCTTGGTGGAGAGGTCGTACGCGGTCCGCACGTCCGGGTTCTCGCCGATGACCAGCTTGTTGCTCTTGTCGTAGTAGGTGTAGCCGGTGCCGTTGCCCGCGGTCTGCATCAGCACGACGTTGTAGAAGTTGGTCGCCGAGTCGACGAACTTGTGTTTCTTGTCGGCGGCGACGAACTTCTGGCCGGTGGCGATGAACTGGTCCCAGGTCGGCCAGAGGGCGCCGACCTCTTCGCGGTCCGTCGGCAGGCCGGCGGCCTTGAACAGGTCGCTGCGGTAGCACAGCGCCATCGAGCCGACGTCGGTGCCGAGGCCGAGGACGGTGCCGTCCGGGGTGGTGCCCTGCTCCCACTTCCACGGCAAAAAGTTGCTCTTGAGGTCGTTCGCGCCGTGGTCGGCCAGGTTCACGAACTTGCCGGCCTGGGCGTAGAACTGGACGATCGTGCCCTCTTCGAGGGCCACCACGTCGCCGGCGCCAGCGCCAGCGGTGATCTGCTGGGTGAGGCGGGTGTTGTAGTCACCGAGGCCGAGACCCTTGCCGCGCTGCTCGATCTTGACGTTCGGGTGCTCCGCCTCGAACTGCTTGTAGAGCTCGTCGTAGCCGAAGCCCTGGTCGCCGAAGACGTCGACGACGAGCTTGATCGGGTCGTTGCTGCTGCCCGAGCCCTCGTCGTCGCTGCCGCAGGCGGAAGTGGTGGCGATCATCGCGACGGACGCGAGCGCGATGGCCGCGAGCCGCCGGCGACGGATTGGGACGCTCATCCGAGACCCCTCTTTCGGTGGTGAGGCTGTGTCATGTGGTGGGGGGTGCTGTGCAGGCGCTCGCGGCCGACGGCCGGAGCCCACGGTCGATGCCCGGCGCCGTTACGAAGAGATCCGCAACACAGCCCCGGGAGCGCTCCCATGAGACTGGAGGAGAGTCCCCAAGGTGTCAATAAGCCGTTGGGAGCGTTCCCAGATCGTTACCGCCGTGTGTCGGAACTATCGCTACGGCGCGTCCGAGGCGGCGCGACCCGCCTAGCGCACCGCCACCTCCCCGGAACGTCACCCCGGGGAGATGGCGGCATCCGGCGCCGCTGACACCCCCACCTGCCCGACACCCCGTCACCCGCTCGCCGCAACGGGGTGGGGTTCGATGTGGGCCGGGCGACGAGACGAGGCAGGCGATCTGGGTCGGGCCAGACCGAGGCGGACACGGCCGGCTTGATCAACTTCATGTCGGGCAGGTGGGGGTATCAATCGCGCGGGATACCCCCACCTGCCCGACATCCCGTCGCCCCTCCACCCGAATGGGAGGATTGTCCGACCCTGGCCGGGGATGGGTTCGGTATGGGGCGACGAGGCAGGCCGGACCGCCCGGGCGCGGGGTGACCGGCGGCACTCCCGGGCCGGAATCCCGCCAGGGCCGGGGTCGTTACACCTGACGCACGACCGAAGCACCACCCCGGCTCCCCCGATCCAGCAGACCCCCCGGGCCCCGGCCTCCTCAGGCCGCTCACGTGCCGGCTCAGCCGCCGGCCCCACCAGCCCCGCAATCGCCCCGGGTGACCGCCCGGCCGACTCGGCACCACACTCGCCAAGGCGAGGCAACCGCCGGGAATGGGGACGGGTCGCCGGTCGTTACACCCGGACCCGGCCCGGCACCACACACGGCAGCCGCCCCGGAGATCCTCCCCCTCGCCTGGTCTTCTTCTTCCCCGCTTCTTGCTTCGTTGTTCGGGCGCCTCGACGTGGTGCTCGCACACCCCTGAGCCTTCCCCGGCGCAGGTGGGTGTGCCGACCCCCGGATTGGAGTCACCCCCTCATGAACACGACCATCCTGCGCAAGAGCGTCCTCGGCATCGCCGGACTCGCCTTCGCCGGTGGCCTCGCCGCCGGCCCCCTGAACCACGCCACCACCGACACTGTTGACGCGCGGCCCGTCGCCGCCGTCCAGGCCGACAAGGCCGCTGGCGTGGACGCCGGGAAGCTCATCCCCCACGGTGTGCAGGGCGCGCAGTCCCGCATCGACCTCGACCCGGAGCAGACCGCCAACGTCAAGGCCGTCATCGCCGCCACGAAGAAGGCGGGCCTGGACGAGCGCGCCGCGGTGATCTCGATCGGCACCGCCCTGCAGGAGTCGAAGCTGGAGAACCTGGGCCACCTGGGTGACCGCAACGACCACGACTCCCTCGGCCTGTTCCAGCAGCGCCCCTCCAGCGGCTGGGGCTCGCCGGAGCAGATCACCGACCCCCAGTACGCCACCACCGCATTCCTCAAGGGCCTCCGACAGGTCGACGGCTGGCAGGACATGGCCCTGACCGACGCCGCCCAGACCGTCCAGGTCTCCGCCTACCCCGACGCCTACGCCCAGTGGGAACAGCAGGCCGCCGACCTCGTCACCCAACACTGGAACAACAGCTGAGACTGAACACACCCACACACACGCACCACCCACCAGCCGGACCCCGAACACCAGGGCCTCGGCCGGCGGCATCCCCATCCCCAGACAGCCGAGGAACGTTATGAAGGGGCCCCTCCTATACAGAAAGCGTTAACAAGGGGCCCTTCCTTGCACCTCAGCAGAGGTGGCGGAGGAGGGTGGCGGCGCGGGCCGGGTCGAAGGCGTCCGGGTCGTACGACTCGCCGGCCCAGTCGCGCAGCCGCTCGTGCTCGGGGTGGGCGGGGTCGGCGAGCGCCGCCAGCAGCACCTGGTGCCCGGCGGGGCCGCCGACGTCCTCCGGTGGGCAGGCCCGCTCGCCGGCCAGGCAGGTCGGGTACCGCTCGTCCGGGTCGGCGGTGACGGCGTCCTCGACGACGATGTCGTGCTCCCACCAGTCGCCGAAGTCGTAGGTGTAGTGGAGGCGGCTGCCCTTGCCGGCGACCGCGTCCAGCCGGACGTCCAGCTCGTCGCGCACGGCCAGCTCCCCGTCCGGGTCGGGCTCGGCGTACTGCGTGCCGTCGATCTCGAAGGAGTGCAGGTGGCAGTCGCGCCAGCCCATCGCATGCTGCACGACCCGGTGCAGCCGGTCCAGCGTGTATCCGGCGGGGACCAGCACCCGCCGCCAGACGAGGGGGTGGACTCCGACGAGGGACACCTTCAGCTGGAATATCTGACGTGGCATGTGCTGGCCCCTTCCTTCACGACATAGGCTGCCGGCATGATCTGCCGAGCCTGCCGGGAACGGCGGCACGACGAATGCCCGGGCCGGAAGTGGTGCGACTGCCAGCACCGTACCCCCGAACCCACCCCTCCGGTCACGGGTCCGGCCGGCGAATGAGCGCCGGAGCCGCGATTTCCCGCCTCTGGCCGGCCCCGTCGGCGGGCGGCCTGGACGACGCGGAGCTGGCCGCGCTGTACGGCCGGGCGGACCGTCCCCACCTGCGGGTCAACTTCGTGACCAGCGTCGACGGCGCGGTCTCGCTCGACGGTTACTCGGCGGGGCTGTCCGGCGCACCGGACAAGCGGGTCTTCGGCCTGCTGCGGATGCTCTGCGACGGGCTGCTGGTGGCGGCCGGGACGCTGCGGCACGAGGGGTACGGCGCGGTGCGGCTCGACGCGACGCGCCGGGCCTGGCGGCGCGCGCACGGGCTGGCCGAGTATCCGACCCTGGTGGTGGTCTCCGGCTCGCTGGACCTGGACCCGGCGCAGGCCGCCTTCGCCGACGCGCCGGTGCGCCCGGTGGTGCTCACCCGCGCCGCCGCCGAGGCCCCGCCGGGCCTGGCCGGGGTGGCCGACCTGGTGCGCTGCGGGGACGACAGAGTGGATCTCGCCGCCGGGCTCGCCGCGCTGCGCCGGCGCGGGCTCGGGCAGGTGCTCTGCGAGGGCGGCCCGCACCTGTTCGGCGCGCTCACCGCCGCCGACCTGGTCGACGAGGTCTGCCTCACGGTCGCGCCGCTGCTCGCCGGGGCGGGGCCGGGGCGGATCACCGCCGGTCCCGCCGGCGGGCACCGGGAGCTGCCGCTGCGGCACGTGCTGGCCGCCGCCGACGGCGTGCTGATGCTCCGCTACGCCCGCGAAGCCGAAGCCGAAGCCGACGGCGACGGCGACGGCGACGGCGACGGCGACAGCGAGGCCAACACCGACACCACCGCCGACGCCGACACAGCCCCGGCCCCGGCCGCCGCTCCGTAGGCGGGGCGGGGGCGCGGGGCCGGGGCTGCCGGCACGGCGGGGACGTCCGCCCCGCCGTGCTCCGGTCAGGTCAGGCGACCTTCACCGCCGTCCAGGCGGCGGCGACGGTCCGGTACTCGACGCTGCTGGCGCCGTACAGGTCGGCGGCGGCCGACAGGGTGGCGGTGCGGGCCCCCGAGTAGTTGGTCCGCGAGGTCATGTAGGTGGTCAGCGCGCGGTACCAGATCGCGCCGGCCTTGGCGTTGCCGATGCCGGTGATGGTGCTGCCGTCGCAGGTGGGGCTGTTGCCGTACGAGGACGAGCCGCTGCCGACGGCGAGCAGGTAGAAGAAGTGGTTGGCCACGCCGGAGGAGTAGTGCACGTCCTTGAAGCGCAGGGTGGTCGACCAGCAGTCGGCCGAGGAGCCGTCCTTCGAGGGCTTGTCCATGTAGCGCAGCGGCGTGCTGCGCAGCTTCTCACCGATGAGGTAGTCCCCGGGGTCGCTGGCGTTGGCGGCGGAGAACTCCACGAGGGTGCCGAAGATGTCGCTGGTGGCCTCGTTGAGGCCGCCGGACTCACCGCTGTAGACCAGGCCGGCGGTGTTGCTGGTGACGCCGTGGGTCATCTCGTGGCCGGCGACGTCCAGGGAGGTCAGCGGGGCGAAGCCGGAGCCGCCGTCGCCGTAGGTCATGCAGAAGCAGGAGTCGCTCCAGAACGCGTTGGCGTAGTTGGTGCTGTAGTGCACCCGGCTGTAGGCGGCCACGCCGTCGTTGCGGATGCCGTTGCGGCCGAACGTGTTCTTGTAGTAGTCCCAGGTGACGGCCGCGCCGTAGTGGGCGTCGGCGGCGGCGGTCTGCCGGTTGGAGGTGGTGCCGTTGCCGAAGACGTTGGTGGCGCTGGCGACGAGGGTGCCGGTGCCGCTGGTGGAGCCGTTCAGGTCGTACGTCTTGTGGCCGCCGCGGGCGCCGTCGGTGAGCTGGTAGGTGCTGCCGGAGGCGGTGGTGCCCAGCGGCACGGTGCCGGAGTGCAGGGTGTTGCCGGTGCCCTCGCGCTGCACGCCCTCCCAGGAGCTGCGGACCCCGCCGCTGGCAGCGTCGACGAGCACGTGCAGCTCGCTGGGGGTGCCGTCGGCGTACACGCCGCCGACGACCACCTCGTAGGCGAGGGCGGTGCGCGCGCCGTCGGCGTCGTACACGAGCTGGGTGCCGTCGACGCGGCGGGCGGTGGCGGTGGAGGCGGCGAGGGCGGCGCGGCCGGCGGCGGCCTCGCCGACGGCGGGCCGGGCGGCGCGGGCGGCGCGGCGCGGGGCGGCCGTCAGGGTCTGGCTGGCGCCGCGCCAGGCGCCGCCCTTGCCGAGGTGCACGACCAGGTCGCCGCCGAGCACGGGCAGCCCGTCGAGGTAACGGTGCAGCCGGACGTGCTCGGTGCCGTCGGCGTCGGTCGCGACGTTCTTCAGCGTGAAGCTCTGCCCGTCGCCGGCGAGGGCGTCGGCGGCGTGGGACTTCAGCTGGGTGACGGCGCGGGTGAACGCGTCGGCGGAGGGGGCGGCGGCCGGGGCGGCGACGGCCGCGCCGGGCACGGCGGTGGCCAGCAGCGCGGCCGAGGCCAGGCCCGCCAGGACAGTGGTACGACGCATGAGGCTCCTGCCTTCACTCGACAGCCGGTCGGAAGGGGGTGCCGACCGGCGGTGACCCGGCGGTGGTGGCCGCCGGGCCGGCCCACGGCCCGCAGGTGGCGGGCCGCAGGGGCACCCCGAAACATCGACGTAACGAAGATCCTCGATGGGTGCCGGTGTCATTGTTGCGCCGAGCAACCGGTTCGCGTCACCTCTACGGCAAGAAATTTTGCGACACCGTGCGCGTTCGGAGGAATGCGACGAGTGATCGCGTACCGGACGAGAGGTGGCGTCCGCCGCGTCGCGTGGCAAGCTGTCACATCCCTGCGGCAGGATGCTCCTCGTGTGCCGTGACCGAGACGACCAGCTGACGGGAGCGGGCCGATGACCGACAGCCTGCCGATCACCGACGACGGGTCCGCCGGCCCCGGCGAGGGGGTCGGCCGGGTGCTCGGCACCGCCGACGCCACCCCGCTGACGTTCTGGACGGCCGTGGCCCCGGGCAGCTACCTCCAGCTCGACGACGTGGTGGTGACCCGCCGCGAGATGCCCGACCGCGAGCCGGTCACCATCGCCGGGGTGGTGACCCAGGTGCGGGCGCGGCACGAGGGCGCCCAGTTCGACTCGGACGTGTTCGCCATCGCCGACGGCACCCTGCCGGCGATGGTGCAGGAGGCCGCCGAGATCACCACCACCCGGGTCGACCCGGAGGTCTACGTCCCGCCGACGCCCGGCGCGGTGGTGCACCGCGCCGAGGGCGACGCGCGGGCCCGCGCGCTGCACTTCGACCGGATGGAGCGGCGCATCCCGATGGGCATGGGCCGCGACGGGGTGCCGGTCTACCTCAACGCCGACTTCCTCGACGGCACCCGGGGCGCGCACGTCTCCATCTCCGGCATCTCCGGGGTCGCCACCAAGACCAGCTTCGCCACGTTCCTGCTCTACTCGGTCTTCCGCTCCGGGGTGCTCGGCGGCGACGCGGTCAACGCCAAGGCGCTGATCTTCAACGTCAAGGGCGAGGACCTGCTGTTCCTCGACCACCCCAACACCCGCCTCGACGACGCCACCCGCGCCGGCTACGCCAGGCTCGGGCTCAGCGCCGGGGCGTTCCCCGACGTGCGGGTCTACGCCCCGCCCCGGGTCGGCGACTCCTCCGGCACGCCCGACGTGAGCAGCCGGCTGACCGGGGTGGACAGCTTCTACTGGACGCTGAGCGAGTTCTGCGCCGACCGCCTCCTGCCCTACGTCTTCGCCGACGCCGACGACGAGCGCCAGCAGTACACGATGGTCGTCCACTCGGTCGCCGCCCACCTGGCCCGCTACGCGCAGCCCGCCGACGGCGGGGTGAGCGTCGACGGGGTGCGCCTGGGTTCCTACACCGACCTGGTCGACCACATCGTCGAGCAGCTCAACGACGACGAGACCCGGGGCGACTGGGCCGGCAGCGCCGTCGGGCTGGGCACGGTCAACGCGTTCGCCCGGCGGCTCATCGGCAGCAAGAAGGACCTGGGGCGGCTGATCCGGGGCGACCTGGCCACCCGCCGCCCGCACAGCATCAACACCAGCGAGTCGGCCCAGGTGACCGTGGTCGACCTGCACAACCTGCCCGACCGGGCGCAGCGGTTCGTGGTCGGCGTGACCCTCAAGAGCGAGTTCGAGCGCAAGGAGAAGGCGGGCACGGCCAAGCCGCTGCTCTTCGTCGTCCTCGACGAGCTCAACAAGTACGCCCCCCGCGAAGGCTCCTCCCCCATCAAGGAGGTGCTGCTCGACATCGCCGAGCGGGGCCGCTCGCTCGGCGTGATCCTGGTCGGCGCGCAGCAGACCGCGAGCGAGGTGGAGCGCCGCATCGTCACCAACTCGGCGATCCGGGTGGTCGGCCGGCTCGACCCGGCCGAGGCGTCCCGCCCGGAGTACGGCTTCCTCCCGCCGGCCCAGCGGCAGCGGGCGCTGCTGGCCAAGCCGGGCACGATGTTCGTCAACCAGCCCGACATCCCGGTCCCGCTCTGCCTGGAGTTCCCCTTCCCGGCGTGGGCCACCCGGGTCTCCGAGGCCGGCCGGGCACCCTCGGAGACACTACGGTCGATCACCGGGGCCGCCGACCCGTTCGCGGTGGTCGGCTCCGGCGGCGGCACGAGCGACGACGACATCCCGTTCTAGGGGGCACCGGTCATGAAGATCCTGCACACCTCGGACTGGCACGTCGGCAAGGTGCTCAAGGGGCAGTCCCGGGCCGAGGAGCACAAGCAGGTCCTCGCCGGGGTGATCGAGGTCGCCCGCGCCGAGCGCCCCGACCTGGTGATCGTCGCCGGTGACCTCTACGACACGGCCGCGCCCACCCCGGAGGCGACCCGGCTGGTCACCCGGGCGCTGACCGCGCTGCGCCGCACCGGCGCGGACGTGGTGGCCATCGGCGGCAACCACGACAACGGCCAGGCCCTCGACGCGCTGCGGCCGTGGGCCGAGGCCGCCGGCATCACCCTGCGCGGCGGGGTGCGGGACAGCCCCGACGAGCACGTGATCGACGGCACGACGGCCGGCGGCGAACGCTGGCGGGTGGCCGCGCTGCCGTTCCTGTCCCAGCGCTACGCGGTGCGGGCCGTGGAGATGTACGAGCTGACCGCCGCCGAGGCCACCCAGACGTACGCCGACCACCTGGGCCGGGTGCTCGGCCGGCTCACCGAGGGCTTCGCCGAGCCCGACCGGGTCCACCTGGTCACCGCCCACCTCACCGTGGTCGGGGCGGCCACCGGCGGCGGCGAGCGCGACGCGCACACCGTCCTGGGCTACGCGGTGCCGGCGACGGTGTTCCCGGGCACCGCGCACTACGTGGCGCTGGGGCACCTGCACCGGTCGCAGCGGGTGCCGGGGCCCTGCCCGATCCGCTACAGCGGCAGCCCGCTCGCCGTCGACTTCGGCGAACAGGAGAACGTCCCGTCGGTGACGGTCGTCGAGGTGACCGCGACCAGCGCGGCGCGCATCCGGGAGGTGCCGGTGCCGGCGGCGGTGCCGCTGCGCACGGTGCGGGGCACCCTGGCCCAGCTCGCCGAGATCGCCCCGCCGGAGGGCTGGCTGCGGGTGTTCGTCCGCGAGCAGCCCCGGGCCGGGCTGCGCGAGGAGGTGCAGGAGCTGCTGCCCCGGGCCCTGGAGATCCGGATCGACCCGGAGCTGGTGCCGGCCCCCGGCAGCGGCGCCCGCACCGCCCAGCGGGCCGGCCGTTCGCCCCGCGAGCTGTTCGCCGACTACCTCGACAGCCGGGGGCACGACGACGCCGACGTCCGGGAGCTGTTCGACGAGCTGTTCGAGGAGGTGGACCGCTGATGCGCCCGATGCGGCTGGACATGGCGGGCTTCACCGTCTTCCGCGACGAGACCACCGTCGACTTCACCGACGCCGACTTCTTCGCCCTCGTCGGCCCGACCGGCTCCGGCAAGTCCACGGTGCTGGACGCCATCTGCTTCGCCCTCTACGGCACGGTGCCCCGCTGGGGCGGGACGCGGGGGCTGGGCAACGCGCTCGCCCCGTCCGCCACCGAGGCGCGGGTGCGGCTGGTCTTCGAGTCCGCCGGGGACCGCTACGTGGCGACCCGGGTGGTGCGCCGCGACGGCCGGGGCAACGTGAAGACCGCCAACGCCGGGCTGCAGCTCATGCCGGCCGGGTTCGACGTGACCAAACTGGACACCGGGCTCAGCCCGGAGGATCTGGGCGAGGTGGTCGCCGGCACCCCGGCCGAGATGGACCGGGCGGTGCTGGAGGCGGTGGGGCTGCCGTACGAGCAGTTCACCAGCTGCGTGGTGCTGCCGCAGGGGCAGTTCGCCGACTTCCTGCACGCCAGGCCGGCGACCCGGCAGCAGATCCTGGTGAACCTGCTCGGCCTCGGCGTCTACGAGGAGGTGCAGCGGCGGGCCACCGAACGGGCCGGGCAGGCCGAAGCCAAGCTGGAGGCGGTCGACCGGATCCTCGGCGGGCTCGCCGACGTCGACGACGCGGCGCTGGCCGGGGCGCAGGAGCAGGTCGGGCGGGCACACGGGCTGGCCGGGGCGGTCGCGGCGGCCGTACCGGAGCGGGACCTGGCCCGGGCGGCGGCGCGGGACGCGCACGCGGCCCTGGCGGCCCTCGACGCCGAGCTGGCCGTGCTCGACGGGGTGCGCGCGCCCGGCGGGGTGGCCGAGGTGGCGCGGGCGGTGGCCGACGCGCGGGCCGGCGTCGGCGAGGCCGCGGGCGCGGTGGCGCTGGCCGAGGAGCGCGAGGAGAAACTGCGCGGCGAGCTGGCCGGCGCGGGCGACGAGAGCGCGCTGCGGCTGCTGCTGAAGGCGCACGCCGACCGGGACCGGCTCGCCGGGCAGGCCGGGTCGGTGGCCACGGCGGTGACGGCCGCGCAGGCCGAGCACGACGCGGCGGTCGCCGCGCTGGAGGCGGGGCGGGCGGCGGCGCAGCGGGCCGAGGCGGAGCTGGAGGCGGCGTTCCGCGCGCACGAGGAGGCCAAGGCCACCGATCAGGCGGTGGCGCTGCGGGCGCACCTGGTCGACGGGGCGGCCTGCCCCGTCTGCGAGCAGGTGGTGGCCCGGGTGCCGGCGGTGCCGGCGGGTTCGGCGGTGGCGCGGGCCACCGCCGCCGGGAAGGCGGCGCGGGCGGCCGTGCAGGCGGCCCAGCGGGTGGTGCAGGAGCGCGACGCGGCGGCCCGCGACGTGGAGCGGGTGCTGCTGCGGGCCCGCGCCGAGCACGACCAGTTGCGGGGCCGGCTGGCCGAGCTGGACGACCAGCTCGCCGGTGCCGCCACCCCGGCGGCGCTGCGGCACGACCTGGCCGAGCACGCCCGGCTGCGCAGGGCCCTCGACGACGCGGCGGGCGCGGTGCGGGCGGGGCGCGACGCCGCCCGGCGGGCCCGGGGGGCCCTCGACGCGGCCGAGGAGCGGCTGCGCGGCGCGTGGCGGGACTTCGACGCGACCCGCGACGGGCTGGCCCGGTTCGGCCCGCCGGCCGCCGACCGGGACGACGTCGCCGCGGCCTGGGCGGCGCTGACCGCGTGGGCGGGCGGGGAGGCGGCGCGGCGGCGCGCGGACCGGGCGGGGCTGGCCGGGGCGGTCGCCGACGCGGAGGCCGCCGTGACGGCCGTGCAGGAGCGCATCGCGGAGATCTTCGCCGCCGCCGGGCTCGCCGTCGACGACGACCCGGTCCGGGCGGCGACCGTCGCCGTGGAGCGCGCCGAGGCCGCCCACCGGCGGCTGGTGGAGCGCCGGGAGCAGGCCGCCGAGCTGGCGGAGCAGCGGGCCGGGCACGAGCGGCAGGCCCGGGTGGCGCGGGCGCTGGCCGGGCACCTGCGGGCCAACAACTTCGAGCGCTGGCTGCTGGCCGAGGCGCTGGACCTGCTGGTCGACGGCGCGTCGGGGATCCTGCGCGAGCTGTCGGGCGGGCAGTACGACCTGGTCCACGACAAGGGCGAGTTCTTCGTCGTCGACCACCACGACGCCGGGCTGCGGCGCGGGGTGCGCACGCTCAGCGGCGGGGAGACGTTCCAGGCGTCGCTGGCGTTGGCGTTGGCGCTGTCGGAGCAGCTCGCCGGGTTGTCCACCACGGCGGCGAGCCTGGAGTCGATCGTGCTGGACGAGGGGTTCGGCACCCTCGACGCGGCGACCCTGGACACGGTGGCGGCCACCCTGGAGAGCCTGGCCGCCCGGGGCGACCGGATGGTCGGCGTGGTCACCCACGTGCCGGCGCTGGCCGAGCGCATCCCGGTCCGGTTCGAGGTCCGCAAGGACGCCCGCACCGCCCGGGTGGAACGGACCGGCCTGTGACGGGCCCGGGCGGGGGCGGCCCGGCCGGCTGGGGGCCGGGCGGGGGCGGCCCGGTGGGCGAGGCTCCGGAGCTGTTCGTCGACGCCTGGGACCCGGGCTACGGCGCGTCCTTCGAGGCGGTGCCGGGCGGGCCGGCCACGCCGAGCCGCCAGCAGGTCGACGCCGAGGTGGAGCTGCCGGCGGTGGACTGGCGGGCCATCGACGTCCGGGCCGGCGTCCGGGCCCCGGACGTGGTGCTGCTGGTCGACGGCGTGCGCCGGATCGACGCGAGCGTGTGGACGGCCGAGGCCGACGGGGCGTCGTTCCCGGGCGTGGCCGCCTCGTACGCCGCCGGGGTGGTCCGCTGCGACCTGGAGCGGGGCGCGGCGCGGCTCGCCGGCGCCCAGGTGCGGCGGGGGCTGTTCACGGCCAGCCCGTCGGCCCGGGAGGTGCGCGCCGGCACGGTGCGCTACCCGGTGCACCGGGTCGGCGGCACCGGCGAGCTCAACAAGCTCCAGGCGGCCGTGCAGGGGCCGCTGACCGCGCTGGAGGTGGAGGTCTCCGGTGCGGCCCGGGTCGACGGGGACCTGCTGGTCGTCGACGGCCCGCTGCGCAGCCGCCGGCAGCTGCCCCGCACCCTGGGTTACGTCAAGACCCAGCACAGCCAATACCTCGATGCCCGGCTGACGGCCGTGGTGACCGGGCTGCGTCCCGGCCAGCGGTCCCCGGTGTTCCGGCTCGTCACCGCCTGGGGCGGCTACTCCTGGTATCTGCGGCTGCCCGTCTCCGGCGGCGCGCCCTGGGCCGGCATCGTGCGGGTGGAGTGCTCGGCCGAGCTGGCCGAGGCCGAGGCGTTCGCGCTGGCCGACCTGTCGCTGGTCACGCTGCCCCGGTTCGCGTCCACCCCGTACAAGGACCCGCGCGCCCCGCAGAACCTCGTCCCGATTGCCGGCCTGGAGCGCCGCCTGCGGGCGCTGCTCGGCGACGCCCGCCTGCTGCACCGGGCGCTGACCGCCGCGGCCCGGGGCCGCGGCCCCCGCGTCTGATGGGCCGCCGCCGGGGCGCCGACCGGGTGACCGCGCGGGTCGACACCGGCGAGGCCGAGCTGGTCCCGGACCCCGACCGGCCGCGCTCGTTCACCCTGCTGCTCGACGGCGCGCCGCAGTCGCACGTGGACCTCGCCGACCCCACCCACCTGGAGTTCGAGTACGTCCGGCGGCTCGCCGCCGCCCTCGACCTGATCGCACCGGCGGGCGCGCCGCTGCGGGTGCTGCACCTCGGCGGCGGGGCCCTGACCCTGCCCCGCTACGTGCGGGCCACCCGCCCCGGCTCCACCCAGCGGGTGTGCGAGGTGGACGCCGCCCTGGTCGACCTGGTCCGCCGGGAGCTGCCCTGGCCGGCCGACCCCCGGCTGCGGGTGCGGGTCGCCGACGCGCGGGCCGCCCTGGAGTCCACCCGCGACGCCGGCTACGACGTGGTGGTCGCCGACGTCTTCGCGGGCGCCCGCACCCCGGCGCACCTGACCAGCGTGGAATACCTGGCCGAGGTGGCCCGGGTGCTGGCCCCCGGCGGCTGGTACCTGGCGAACGTCGCCGACGGGCCGCCGCTGCGGCACGCCCGCGCGCAGGTCGCCACGGTCCGCGCGGTGCTGCCCCGGGCCTGCCTGGTCGGCGACGCGGCGGTGCTGCGCGGCCGGCGCTACGGCAACCTGGTGCTGGTCGCCGGCCGGGTGGAGCCGCCGGTGCCGGAGCTGACCCGGCGGGCGGCCGGGGACTGGTTCCCGGGCCGGGTGCTGGCCGGCGACGAGTTGGACCGGTTCGCCGGCGGGGCCGCCGTGGTGCGCGACGCCGACGCCACCGACTCCACTCCGCCGCCGCCGGGAATTTTTTCGGTGCGCCGTTGATCCGCTGGCCCGTCCGGTGCGTATCACCGGGCGGCCATGCCCGGTGGGGGTCGGGCTGATGTCATCGGACACCCGGAGGTCTGCATGCATGCGGTGGCGGCCGGCTGGCACGGCGACGCGGTGAGGGTGGACTGGATGTCCGCCCGCGCCCAGCCGCAGTCCCGCGCGTCGAGGTCGACCCGAGGGGTCGACGTACGCCCGGCCGATGGCCAGAATGGCCCGGTGTCTCCGCGATCGGCACCCGGGCGGCACCAGGCGGTGTCCACTGAGACCAGCCACTCGGACCAGTTGATCCGGCTGCTCTACGCGGAGCACGCCGGGCCGCTGCTGGCGTTCGTGATGCGGCTCACCGGCGGGGACCGGCAGCGCGCCGAGGACATCGTGCAGGAGACGCTGCTGCGGGCCTGGCGCAACGCCCACCGCCTCGGCGCGCAGGGGCAGGGCTCGCTGCGGCCCTGGCTGGTGACGGTGGCCCGGCGGATCGCCATCGACGAGCACCGCAGCGAACAGGCCCGCCCGGCGGAGACGTACGACCGGGACCTGACGGCCTTCGCCGAGTCGGACAGCACCGACCGGGTGCTGCGCACCATGACGGTGGCCGACGCGCTGCGTACGCTGAGTCAGTCGCACCGGGAGATCCTGGTGGCGACCTACTTCCGGGGCCGGACGGTGCCGGAGGCGGCCGAGGAGCTGGGCCTGCCGCTCGGCACCGCCAAGTCACGGGTCTACTACGCCCTGCGCGCGCTGCGCACGGCCCTGCAGGAGAGGGGGGTGACGGAATGAGCCGGGCAGATCACATGGACGTCGCCGCGTACGCGCTGGGCGTGCTGGACGAGCACGACACCGAGCGGTTCGAGGAGCACCTCGCCACGTGCTGGGCGTGCGCCGCGGAGCTGGAGACGATGGTTCCCGTGGTGGGGCTGCTCTCCGACATCGACGGCGAGACGATGACGGCCCTGGAGCAGACCGCCACCGACCCGGCCCTGCTCGACCGGACGCTTGTCGCGATGCGGACGCACCGGCGGCGGACCCGGTTCCGGCAGTTGCTGGCCAGCGCCGCCGCCGTGGCGGTGTTCGGCGGGCTCACCGGGGTCGGCATCGCCAGCGTCGCCGGCGGCGACGCCCCGCCGCGCATCGGCGCGCAGCCGACGGCGCCCACGACGCTCGACGGCACGCCGAGCCCGGGGAAGAGCACCGACCCGAACGACCCGGGCACCGGCGGCAACGAGCAGGAGGGCGAGCCGTTCACGGCCGTCGACGCGTCCACCGGCGTGCAGCTCAACATGTGGCTGATCTCGAAGGACTTCGGCACCCGGATCGACTTCCAGCTCAAGCGGCTGCCGGGGCCGCGCACCTGCCGGCTGATGGTGGTGCGCAAGAACGACACGACAGAGGTCCTGTCGACCTGGTCGGTGCCCGGCGGCGGCTACGGCACCACCACCAATCCGCTGCCGCTGGAGCTGAGCGGGGCCACGTCCGTCCCGAAGGACGACATCGCCAAGGTGCTGGTGCAGTCGGTGGACACCAACGGGGTGGCCAGCCCGCTCGTGCAGGTGCCGATGTAACACGCGTTTCCGAAATCGGCGTCGGTCGCTGTCGCGGCCGGCGCCTTTTCGGCGTTTCCGCAGGCCGTCGAGGGGTTGTCCGGCGGTACGCGCGGCGGCCGGAAATGGTTCAACCGAGATAAGTGAAATTGACCACTGTTATTCGTTCATCCTTGACAGCCGGCCGCTCCGTACTAACCGGCGAACTGCTAAGAATGAGGAGGGCACGTGGCACAGCTGAAGCGGACCGTCATCGTCGCAAGCGCCATGGTCGCACTTACGGCCTGCGCTCCCGCAGGCTACAACGGGGCGAACTCGGGCGCGGCCGAGCCGGTCGCAGTGGCCGCGGCCGAGCCCACCGCGGCAGTGGAACCGGAGGCCTCGGCCTCCCCCGACGCGGCGGCCACCACCGCCGCCCCGGACGCCGCGCCGCCGGCCGACGTCGAGCTGACCGACCAGCTCGTCGGCAAGAAGGTGGCCCGGATGGGCAAGGTGGTCACCGACGAGGAGGGCTGGGTCCTCTACCGGTTCGACAAGGACTCCGACGACCCGCCCGCGTCGAACTGCGTGGACAAGTGCGCCGAGGTGTGGCCGCCCGCGCTGACCGACGGCAGCCCGCAGCTCAGCGGCGTCTCCGACGACAAGGTCGGCACCATCACCCGGCAGGACGGCACCCGGCAGATCACGCTGGGCGGCTGGCCGCTGTACCGCTACATCGGCGACAAGAAGCCGGGCCAGTGGAAGGGCCAGGGCGTCGGCGGCACCTGGTTCGTCGCCCAGCCCGACGGCAAGAAGAACCTCGAATGCCTGCCGACCGGCACCCCGAAGGCGGTCGCCCCGCCGTCGTCCAGCGACGCGGGCGCGGCGGACTCCAGCTACTCGTACTGACGGACCCGGTGGTCGGTCGCGGCCGGGGAGGGCACGACCGACCACCGCCGTGAACCGGACCGGCGTACCGGCAACGCCGCGTCCCGGCCGCGGCGCCGGCCCCCGAGAGGGACGGCCGGCGCCGCGATCGCCGGACCTCCCGGAGCGGAGGAGGGCGGCGGGCGCGCTGACGCCAGCAACCGCGCCCGCCGAGGTCCCCCACCCGCACCCCGCGGCCGACTCCGGCCGCTCCGCTCCGGCAAGGAGGCACCGCCGACGTTCCCCACGTCGGCGGTGCCGCTCTTTGTCCGCCGCGCTCCCCCGCGCCCCGCCGGAGCAGGGCCGTGGCAGAGTGACGGCGTGCGCGAACCCTCCGCCCGCCGGGCGCTGCGCCCGCCCGCCGGCTACCGGCTGGCCGCGTCGGTCCGGCCGCTCACCTTCAGCACGTACGACCCGTGCGCCCGCATCGCCGCCGGCACCTTCTGGTGGGCGGCCCGCACCCCCGCCGGCCCCGCCACCCTCGCGCTGCGCCCGGCCGCCGTCGGGGAGCTGCTCGCCGAGGGGTACGGCCCGGGGGCCGACTGGGTCGTCGAGCGGGCCGACGCCGTCGCCGGGCTCCGCGACGACCTCGCCGGGTTCGCCGAGCGGGCCGCCGCGCACCCGGTGGTGGCCCGGCTCGCCGCGCGCCACGCCGGGCTGCGGATGCCGGCCACCGGCCAGGTCTTCGCCCGGGTGCTGCGGGCGGTCCTGGAGCAGAAGGTCACCGGCACGGAGGCCTACCGGGCGTACGCGGCGACCGTGCGCCACTTCGGCGAGCCGGCCCCGGGGCCGATGCAGCCGCTGCTGCTGCCGCCCGACCCGGCGGCGGTGGCCGCCGCGCCGTACTGGGTGTTCCACCCGTTCGGGGTGGAGCAGAAGCGCGCCGACACGCTGCGTCGAGCCGCCGCCGAGGCCGGGCGGCTGGAGCGCTGCGCCGACGCCGCCGAGGCGACCCGCCGGCTGACCGCCGTGCCCGGCATCGGGGCCTGGACGGCCGCCGAGGTGGTGCGGATCGCGTACGGCGACCCGGACGCGGTCAGCGTCGGCGACTACCACGTGCCGAACACGGTGGCCTGGGCCCTGGCCGGCGAGCCGCGCGGCGACGACGCCCGGATGCTGGCGCTGCTGGAGCCGTTCCGGGGGCACCGGGGGCGGGTCTGCCTGCTGCTCGCCGCCGGGGGCGTGCAGGCCCCGAGGTATGGCCCGAGAATGCCGATCCGCTCGTTCGCCCGCTACTGAGCCGGCCATCGGGCGGCGGCGGGCCGGTCAGGCGGTCGCGGCGGCTCGGGGCGGTCAGGCGGGCGGGGTCGGGCGAGCGCAGAGGCGGCGCAGGGTGCGGCCCAGCCACCAGGCGTACCCCCGTTGGAAGGCCCGGCCGGCGGGCCCGGCGGCGCGCATGAACCAGCGGTCCGGCCGGCTGAACGCGCGCACCTCGAACCAGACGACGCCGGAGTCGTCGCGCTCCACCACGAACGCCTCCTCGCCCCGCGCCGGGTGGCCGGGCAGGGTGCCGTACCCGAAGCCGGCCCGGCGGTCGTCGTCGGCCGCCCAGACCACCGCGCACGGCGCGGCCAGCCGCAGCGGGCCGACGCCCAGCCGGGAGACGACGGTGACCCCGGGTGCGGCGCGGGGCGCGGTCGCGTCGATCCGGACGCCGGCGGCCCGGTGCAGCCGCCAGCCCAGCACCGCCGCGCGGGCCGCCTCGAAGGACCCGGCGGGCAGCGGCACCCGGTGCCGGACGTGCCGCCACCCGGCCGGCAGCTCACCGGCACGGGTCGCGCCGGGGTGCGGGTAGGTCAGCTCGGGCACGGCGGCCTCCTCGCGTGGGACACCCGCCAGGGTACGGCCGTCCGGTCCGGCTGTGGTGAGCTGGCCCGGTGACCGATCACCTGACCATCGCCCCGGCCGGCTTCGCGGACGCCGGGGAGATCCTGACCGTGCAGCGGGCCGCCTACGTCACCGAGGCCCAGCACTACGGCGACCCGTTCCTGCCGCCGCTGGCGGAGACGCTCGACGAGGTCCTGGCCGTGCTGGCCGGTCCCGCCACGGTCCTGGTCGCCCGCGCGGGGCACCGCCTGGTCGGGTCGGTCCGGGCCCTGGTCGACGACGCCGGCACCGCCCACGTGGGGCGGCTCGCGGTGGCCCCCGACCAGCAGGGCCGGGGCGTCGGGGCCCGGCTGCTGGCCGGGGTGGAGGCGGCGTGCGCCGGGCGGGCGTCCCGGTTCGCCCTGTTCACCGGGGCGGCCAGCGAGCGGAACCTGCGGCTGTACCGGCGGCACGGGTACGAGATCGTCGGGCACCGCCCGGACGCCAACGGCATCCCCCTGGCGGTGTTGGAGAAGCGGTCGACCGGCGCGGCCGGCGGCGACGCCTGAGCCGGGGTCGCCGGTCAGGCGGCCTCGTGGAGGTCGGCCAGGGTGAGCGGGGTGCGGCGGCGCAGCAGCTCCGCCAGCTCGGCGACCGTGCCCACCTCGCCGAGCACGTCCTTGCCGCCGCCGAAGCGGGCCGGGTAGCGGCGCACCAGGCGGTACCGGTAGCGCCCGTGGATCAGCTCGACGCTGACCCGCCAGCGCCCGCAGCACCCGCAGACCCACTCCCGCACCCGGCGAAGGTAGCTCCGAGCCGGCCGTCCGCCATCCGGTCGCGCGGGCGGGGACGGGACGCGCGGGGACACGCCCTCCCCTCACCGCGGGTGATCCGCCTCACGACTGTCGGTGGCGTCTGGTTGACTGTCGCCGTGGACCTGCCGATCAACCCACCGGTCGAACCGATGCTGGCCAAGGCCGTCTCGCGGCTGCCCACCGACCCCGGCACGACCTACGAGCCGAAGTGGGACGGCTTCCGCTGCATCGTCTTCCGCGACGGCGACGAGGTGGAGCTGGCCAGCCGGGGCGGCAAGACGATGACGCGCTACTTCCCCGAGGTGGTCGAGCAGGCGCTGCGGCAGCTCCCCGCGCGCTGCGCCGTCGACGGCGAGCTGATCGTGATCCGCCGGGACGGCCCGGACGGACAGCCCCGGCTCGACTTCGAGCTGCTCGCCCAACGCATCCACCCCGCCGCGTCCCGGGTGAAGCTGCTGGCCGAGACGACCCCGGCCGACTTCGTCGCCTTCGACCTGCTCGCCATCGACGACGAGCTGCTGACCGACCGGCCCTACCCGCAGCGCCGGGCCCGACTGGAGCAGGCGCTTTCCGGGGTGCGCCCGCCGGTGCACGTCACCCAGGTCACCACCGATCCCGAGACGGCCCGCCGCTGGTTCGACGTGTTCGAGGGCGCCGGGCTCGACGGGCTGATCGCCAAGCCGGCCGACCTGCCCTACGAGCCGGGCAAGCGGCTGATGGCCAAGGTCAAGCACGCCCGCACCGCCGACGTGGTGGTCGCCGGGTTCCGCTGGCACAAGACCGGCCCGGTGGTCGGCTCGCTGCTGCTCGGCCTCTACGACGACGGCGGCGTGCTGCACCACATCGGGGTCAGCTCCTCGTTCACCGCCGCCCGCCGCAGGGAGCTGCTGGACGAGTTGGCCCCCTACCGGGAGGTCGGCCCCGACCACCCGTGGGTGCACGGCGACCACGAGCGCGGCCAGCGCATCCCCGGCGGGGTGAGCCGGTGGACGGGCACGAAGAACCTGGAGTGGGAGCCGCTGCGCCCCGAGCTGGTGGCCGAGGTGGGCTACGACGCGATGGAGGGCGACCGGCTGCGGCACACCGCCCGGTTCGTCCGCTGGCGGCCCGACCGGGACCCCCGGTCCTGCGGCTACGACCAGCTCGACCGCCCGATCCGCTACGACGTGGACCAGGTTCTGCGCGGCGATCCGGCGGCGACGGCCGAGCCCACGCCGGGCCGGGCGTAGCCTGAGGCGTCGACACGACCGGTCGACACGAGCACGAGAGGCGCGCCGGTGACCCGTACACCCGACCGGATCCGCCGGGCCCGGCTGACCCTCGCCGGGCTCGTCGCCGCGGCCCTGGTCGCCGCCGGCTGCACGCTGCCCGCGTTCGCCCCGCGCACCGAGGGCGCGGGCGAGGCAGCCCCGCCGGGCACGGCCCCGACCTGGCGGGCGTGCCCGGAGGTCGCCGACGAGCTGGTGGGCCGGCGCGCGCCCGACATGCGCTACGACTGCGCCCGCATCGCCGTGCCGCGCAACTGGGGCACCGGCGGCGGCGCGACGGCCGGGCCGGGCGCCGGGGAGACCTTCGAGATCGCCCTGCTGCGGGCCCGCTCGACGAAGCAGCGCGACCGGATCGGCTCGCTGGTGATCAACCCGGGCGGTCCGGGCGGCTCCGGCGTGGACACCGCCGTCTACCTCTCCTTCGGCCCGGCGTTCGGCGGCCTGCCCCCGTCGGTCACCGAACGCTTCGACATCGTCGGCTTCGACCCGCGGGGGGTGGCCCGGTCCAGCCCCGTGAAGTGCATCTCCGACGCCGACCTCGACGCCAGCTTCGGCTACGACCCCGACCCGGAGTCCACGGCGTCGTTCGACGGCTTCGTGGCGCTCAACGAGCGGATCGGGCGCGGCTGCGGCGACAAGTACGGCGACCAGCTCCCGCTCTACGGCACCGAGCAGGCCGCCCGCGACATGGACGCCGTGCGCGCGGCCGTCGGCGACGAGAAGCTGACCTACCTCGGCTACTCCTACGGCACCCTGCTCGGCGCGACGTACGCGCAGCTCTACCCGCAGCGGGTGCGGGCCCTGGTGCTCGACGGCGCGGTCGACCCCACGCAGAACCTGGTGGCCGGCTCGGAGGGCCAGGCGAAGGGCTTCGAGCGGGCGTTCGACAACTTCACCCGGTGGTGCGCGGCCAACGCCGGGCGCTGCCCGCTCGCCCCGGACGCACGGGCGGCGGTGACCTCGGCGATCGACAAGGCGAAGGTCTCCCCCGTGCGGACGGCCGACGGCCGGGAGGCCACCTCCGGCTGGGTCTTCTACGCGGTCATCTCCTCGCTCTACACCGAGTCGGGCTGGCAGGAGCTGGCCCACGCCATCGAGCGGCTGGACGACGGCGACCCGGGCGAGGTGTTCCGGCTGGCCGACGCGTACGCCGGCCGCGACGCCGACGGGAAATACTCCAACCTCTTCGACGCCAACCTCGCCGTCAACTGCACCGACGCGGCCGAGAAGCCGAGCGTGCAGCGCATCCGCGAGCTCCAGGCGCAGTGGCGGCAGACCTATCCGCTGTTCGGCCCGGCGCTCGCCGTCGGCATGCTCGGCTGCGCCGAGTGGCCCGGCGGGCGGGACCCGTACCCGACGGGGAAGGCGGTCGGCGCGCCGCCGATCGTGGTGGTGGGCACCACCGGCGACCCGGCGACGCCCTACGAGCAGACGGCGACGCTGGCCTCGATGCTGGGCGTGGGTCGGGTGCTGACCTGGGAGGGCGAGGGGCACACGGCGTACCCGCAGACGAGCTGCGTGACCGACGCGGTGGACGCGTACCTGATCTCGTTGACGGTGCCCCGGGAGGGGCTGCGCTGCCCGGCCCGGTGACGGCGCGCCGCCCGGCCCGCGCCGGCCGGGAGGTGGTGGCGGGTCACCGGCGGGTTCTGCGGGCGCGGCGGACCCCCGGCGGCGGGGGCGGCGGCGGCTCCGGCGGCAGGGTGATCCCCTGCCGCGCCGCCAGTTCCTCCAGCAGGGCCCGCATCCGCCGCACGTCTGCCTTCAGTTCCTCCTGCTCGTCGTGCTCGAAGGCGTCGTCGTCCACGATCAACTGGCTGGCGAAGTGCGCGGTGATCAGCGGGATGACCAGCAGCACCATGGTCGAGATGAGCAGCGCCGCCAGGGCCCGGCCCGCCCCCGTGGTCGGGGAGATGTCGCCGTAGCCGACGGTGGAGGCCGTGACCACCGCCCACCAGACCGAGTCGGCGGCGCTCTTGTGCTCCACGTGGCTGTAGATCACCCCGGCCACCACGATCATCAGCAGGTACGACGTGATCAGCGTCCGGGGCGAGTTGGCGAACCACACGAGCCCCCGGTAGACCCAACGGAACGGCAGCAGCAGGACGTCCATGCCGCATCATGCTGCCCGGTCCCGGCAAGCCGCGGCCGGGACATCGTCGGCTGCCGTTGTGTCAGGCTGACGCCATGCCCACGGTGATCCTCCGGGAGGCGGTCCGGGCCGACCTGCCGGCCATCCTCGCCCTGCTCGCCGACGACGTGCTGGGACGGACCCGCGACGTCGGCGAGGTCGACGACGCGTACGAGCGGGCCTTCGCGGACATCTCCGCCGACCCGCGCAACCATCTCGTGGTGGCCGACGACGACGGGGTGGTCGTGGGCTGCCTCCAGATCACCTACATCCCCGGCCTCGGCCGGCACGGCGCCGAGCGGTCCCTCGTCGAGGCGGTGCGGGTGCGCTCCGACCGCCGGGGGCAGGGGCTGGGCGGGGAGATGATCCGCTGGGCGATCGACCAGGCGAGGCAGCGCGGCTGCGGGCTGGTGCAGCTCACCACGGACAAGTCCCGCACCGACGCCCACCGCTTCTACCTGGCCCTGGGCTTCGTGGCCTCCCACGAGGGCATGAAACTCCCCCTCTGACCCCCTCCCCCTCTCCCCCACCCCCCCACCCCTCCCCCCACCCCCTCTCCCCCGCGATCTTGCACTTCGGGCCCCGACAAATGAGGCGAAGGCCCCACCCGAGGGGCCGCAAGTGCAAGATCGCGGGAGTCGGGTCAGGGGGCGGGGACCAGGTGGCCGTCGCGGAGGGTGAGGGTGCGGTCGGCCAGGTCGATCAGGGCCGGGTCGTGGGTGGCGACCAGGGCGGTCATGCCGCGCGCGTGCACCACGGCGCGGAGCAGGTCCATGATGGACCGGCCCGTCTCCGAGTCGAGCTGCCCGGTCGGCTCGTCGGCGATCAGCAGGTCCGGCTCGTTGGCCAGCGCCCGGGCCAGTGCCACCCGCTGCTGCTGCCCGCCGGACAGCTCGTACGGCCGCTGCGCGGCGTGCCCGCCCAGCCCCACCAGCTCCAGCAGCACCGCCACCCGTTCCTCCCGCTCGGCGGCGGGCACCTTCGCCAGCCGCAGCGGCACCCCGACGTTCTCGGCGGCGGAGAGGATCGGGATCAGCCCGAAGGTCTGGAAGACGAACCCGACGGTCCCCCGGCGCAGCCGCAGCAACTCCCGCTCGCCGGCCGCCCCGAGGTCGTGCCCGGCCACCCGCACCCGGCCGGAGTCGGGCCGGTCCAGGCCGCCGACCAGGTTCAGCAGGGTCGTCTTGCCCGCGCCCGACCGGCCCCGGACGGCGACCAGCTCCCCCCGCCCGGCGGTGAAGGAGACGTCCCGGACGGCGTGCACCGCGCGTTCGCCCCGGCCGAAGGTGCGGCTCACCCGGTCCACCCGCACCACCTCGTCCACCGTCGAGGTCGACCCGGGGGCGGCACCGGGGGCGGCGGCCAGCCCGGCGGCCGTGGCGGCGGAGGGACCGGGCTGCTGCTGCTCGCTCATGCGTCGCTCCCTTCGGCGTCGGCCCGGTCGCCCGGCCGCACCTCGACGTGGTCGGGTTCCAGGGTGAGCCGGACCCGGTCGCGCAGGGCCAGGGCGTCGACGAAGGACTCCGGCAGTTGCATCCGGCCGGCGCGGTCCAGCACGGCGTACTCCTCGCTGACCAGCTCGGTGCTGCCGTCCGCGCCGATGCGCGCGGTCCGGCGTACCTCGGAGGCGGTCCGGCCGTCGCGGATGGCGACGGTCCGGCGGACCTGGGTGGCCACGGCGTGATCGTGGGTGACCACCACGACCGTCACCCCCAGCTCCGCGTTGATCTGCCGCAGCGCGGCGAAGACCTCCGCGCCGGTGGCCTCGTCCAGCTCGCCGGTCGGCTCGTCGGCGAAGAGCACCTCCGGGTCGTTGGCCACGGCCACCGCGACCGCGCAGCGCTGCTGCTCCCCGCCGCTGAGCTGCCCCGGCCGCCGGTCGGCGCAGTGGCCCACGCCGACCAGGTCGAGCAGCTCGCGGGCCCGCTCCCGGCGGGCCCGCCGGGAGCGCCCACCGGCCAGCCGCATCGGCAGCTCGACGTTCTCCAGGGCGGTCAGGTACGGCAGCAGGTTGCGGCCGGTCTGCTGCCAGACGAACCCGGCCATCCGCCGGCGGTAGCTCAACCGGCGGCGGGCGGACATCGCGAGCAGGTCGTACTCGGCGACCCGGGCGATGCCGGCGGTCGGGGTGTCCAGCCCGGAGAGGATGTTCAGCAGAGTGGACTTGCCCGAGCCGGACGCGCCGACGATGGCGACCAGCTCCCCCCGGTCGATGACCAGGTCGAGGCCCTGCAACGCGACCACCTCGACCCCGTCGGTCTTGAAGATCCGCACCAGGCCGTCGCAGACGATGTGCCCGCGCAGCCGGTCGTTCCCGCCGGCCCGCTCGGCCGCCCGTTGCGCGGCCCGCCGTTGCAGGGTGGCCAGGTCCGGCGCGGCGGACGCCGTCACGGTGACTGTCATCTCAGCATCCCTCTCCACGCATCGTCAGCATTCCCCGCCACGTCTGCACACACGGTCAGCTCCCCTCTCCGAGCCGGAGCACCTCGCCGAGGCGCATGCGGCGGTTGTGCACCGTCTCCACGGTCACCGCGAGGGCCAACGCCACCGCGCCGGCCGCCAGGACGGCCCCGACCAGCCCGGGCGAGAACGCGACCCGGACCGGCTCGCCGCCGGTGAACGCGGCCAGCCCGAGCGCCGGGGTGAGCAGCAGGGGCAGCAGCGCCCCCGTGAGCGCGCCGGTGAGCAGCGCGGCGGCGACCAGGGGCGTCAGCTCCACCAGCAGCAGGCCCCGCCACTGCCGGCGGGACAGGCCGAGGGTGCGCAGCCGGGACAGCACCTGCGCCCGGGTCCGCGCACCGGCGAGCACCGCGAAGGCGACCGCCAGCAGGCCGAACGCGGTGCCCCCGGCCGCGCCGGCGGCGAAGCCGAAGACGAGCAGGCCGTTCGCGCCGCCCCCGCCGAGCTGCTGGCGGGCGCCCTGCCAGGTGGTCACCTCGGCGCCACGCGGGCGCTCCCCCGCGGCGAAGCTGCCGCCGGTCTGGTAGCGGCGCTGACCCTCGTCGCCCGCCCGCCGCAGCGCCTCCACGTCGAACCCGTCGCCGGAGACCAGGAACGCCGTCGGCACCGGGCCGGTCCCGCCCCGACCGGGCGGGCCGGGCGTCCCGGAGCCGGGCGGGCCGGGCGTCCCGGAGCCGGGCGGTGGCGGGCCGGGCGTCCCGGAGCCGGGCGGTGGCGGGCCGGGAGTGCCCGCCCCGGCCAGCGCCTGCCAGGGCAGCACCACGAACCGGTCGACGTCGGGCGGGACCAGCGGGAAATCGTCGGCCGTGTCGGCCACCCGGAACGGTTGGGCGTACCCCTGCACGGTCACCAGGGCCGACCCGTCGAGGCCCGCGCGGGCCAGCTCGGCGGCGAGCGCCGGGGAGACGAGCGCGGGCGTCGGCCCCGGCGACCGGCCCGCCCGCAGCACCGGCGGCACCGACACGTCCACCCCGGCGTCGCGCGCCGTGTCGGCCAGGCCCGGCCCGTCGACCAGCAGCACGGTGACGGCGGCGAGGCCCGCGTCGACGCCCCGCGCGTCGGCCACGCGCAGCGCGCTCTCCCGCAGCACCGGGGTGCTGCGCCGCACGCCGGGCAGCCGGTGCAGGGCCGCGCCGGTGTCCGGGGCGAGCCGCTCCCCGTCGACCAGCGCGGACGCCGGCACGGCGACGGTGGCCGTCCGGTCCCGGCCGGCCTCGATGCCGCCCGCCACGACCCCGCAGAACGCGGCCGTGGCGACCGCGACCACGACGACGACCACCGGCCCGGTGGCCGCCGACCGGCTCGCCCCGGCCACCCCGAGGAAGGTCACGCTGCCACGCGTGCGGGCCGCGACGCGGCCGAGCAGCCGCAACGGCCAGGGGTAGAGCCGCAACACCAGCACCGCGGCGGCGACGGCCAGCAGCACCGGCACCGAGACCAGCAGCGGGTCGACCGAGCCGGGGCTCAGGCCCCGGCGACGGATCAGGAACGTGGCCAGCACGGCGAGGGCGACGACGAGGAGTTCGAGGGTCAGCCGGCGACCGCCGGCGCGGCGGCCGGACAGGTCGCGGCGGCCGCCCGGCGGGGCCGGGGAGCCCAGCGTCGCCAGGGGCAGGGCCAGGGTGGCCAGCGCCGCCGCGACGAGGACCAGCCAGTCGGTGCCCGCCGTCCCCGCCGGGGAGCCGGGCAGCAGCCGGCCGAGCAGCCAGCCGAGCGCCGCAGCCGGCGGCACCACCAGCGCCGACTCGGCGAGGCTGCGCCGCGCGCCGCTGGTCGGCGCGCCGCCCCGGGCCACCAGCAGGGCGAACTCGGCCTCGCGGCGGCGGGCCGCCAGCCGCGCCGCGAGCACGATCAGCCCCGCCACGGTCGCGATCATCCCGGCGGCGATCACCGCGAGCAGCGTCCGGGCGGCGGAGACCGCGTCGAGGAACTGCCGCAGCGGGACGTCCACGGCCTGCGTGACGGTGAGCCCGGCCGGGGGCGTGCGCTCCAGCCGGCGTACGCCGTCGATGACGGCGCCCAGGCCCGCCACGTCCAGGCCGGCGAGGCGGTAGCGCCAGGAGAACCGGACCGGCACGCCGGTCGCGATCGCCGCGTCCAGGCCCGCGTCGCTGGTCAGCGCCACCATCTCGTAAGGCTCCTCGTCGCCGGCCGGCTCGGTCACCCGCAGCGCCGACGGCAGGGTGTCCCAGACGCCGTCGGCGGTACGCGCGGGCTCGAAGACGCCCGCCACGAGCAGCGGGAGCGACTGCCCGCCGACGCCGCTGAACCGCAGGCGGCTGCCCGCGCGGAGGTTCAGCTTGCGGGCCGTGTCGGCGGCCAGCGCGACCTCGACGGGCTGCCCCGCGCCCACCGCCTGCGCCGGCCAGCGTCCCTCGGTGAGGGTGGCCGCCCCGGTGACGCCCGGCGCCGAACGGAGCCGGGCGACGACGAAGTAGTTCTTCGCCGCGAGGTCGGGGCCGGTCAGCCGGCTCAGGGCGGTCTCCGCGAGGAACCAGCGGCTCTGCACCGCCGCCCCGACGGCCTCGGGCAGGTCCGCCTGGAGCGTGTCGAGTTCCTGGCCCCGGCCCGCGGTGACCGGCGTGACGACCCCGCCGCCCCCGGCCGGCAGCTCGGGGGCGGTGAGGGTGAGGTCCCGCTCCGCGGCCGGCCGGCCGGCGACGTGTTCCCGCAGCCCCTGCTCGGCGAGCCGGTCGGCCGTCCGCGGCACGGCGGTCACCAGCAGCGCGGCCACCAGCGCCAGCATCCCCAGCAGGAGGAACTGCCCCGCGAACGCCCGCACCCGGCGGACGGCCCCGGCCAGCGCGACCCCACCGCCGCCGAACCCCGCCGCCCGGGTTCCCCTGGTCCCACCCCTGGTCATCGCTCTCCGCCGATCCGTAGTTGGGCCGCCGCGACGCGTTGGCGGACGCCGGAGGCGATCACCGTGCTGAACGCGAGCGCCGCCAGCAGCAGGCCGAGGGCGGTGCCGGCGACGGGCAGCCAGGGCAGCGCGAAGGCCGCCTCCGGCACCGGCCGGTCCGCCGACCGGGTGAGCACCACCAGCGGGGCCATGGTGGCGCCCACCCCCGCGCCGACCAGCAGCCCGACCCCGACGCCGATGCCGGCCAGGAACGTCTGCTCGGTGAGCAGTGCGCGGGCGAGCAGCCGCGCCGGTGCGCCCAGGGTGTGCAGGACCGCGAGCTCGCCGATCCGTCGGCGCGCGGTGGCCCAGACGTCCACGCCCAGCCCGACCAGGGCGAGCAGGACGGAACCCGCCGCCGCCGCGAGCAGGCCCGTGCGCGTGCCCAGCCAGTACGGGTCGCGGCCGGCCTCCACCGCCGTCTGCCGCCGGTCCAGCACGGTCACCCCCGGCAGGCCCGCCGCCGCCCGCGTCGCCTCGGCGGACCCGCCGGCCCCGGTGCGGACCCACCACTCCGAGACCGGCCGGACGGTGCCCGTGGCCCGCAGCAGCCAGTCCCGCGCCGCCGGCAGGTCCAGCAGCATGCCGCCGGCCCCGCCGCTGGCCGGCACCGCGTCGACCTCACCGACCACCTCGACGGTGAGCGTCACCCCGGAGAGGCCGACGTCCATCGTGTCGCCCCGCCCGACGCTCAGCGCGCGGGCCACCTGGGGCGTGATCAGCGCCGGGACCGGTGCGCCCGCGCCGGCCGGCACCACCGCGAAGCGGCTGGTCGGCTGCGTCGCGAACCGGCCGCCCGCGACGCGCGCCACCTTCCGGCCGGCGCGCAGCACGCCGTCGGCGAACCGGGCCGGCTCCGCGCTCTCCGGGTCGTCCAGCCGGGGCACCCAGTCGCCGGCCAGCGGCACCGGGCTGGTCGCGCCGCCCGCGTCCACCGTGCGCAGACCGGTCACCTCCAGCCGGTAGCCGGAGCCGATCGCCGGCCCGGCGTCGACGTCGAACCCGGCCAGCCGGTAGGCCCGGCCGCCGTTGTCCGGCAGGTCCACGGCCACCGGCACGGGCCGGCCGTCGCTGCCCGCGCTGGCCAGGGGCAGCTTCCACGCGCCGCCGTCGGCGGTGGTGAGCAGGGCGGACACCCGGACCGGATGCGGCCTGGCGGCATCTGTCACCGGGGTGGCGACCGTGCCGGCGAGCCGGCGGGCGGCGGCGGGCAGCTCGACGCCGAGGGGGGCGGCCCGGCCGCGTACCTGCCGGTCGAAGAGCGTCCGGGGCGGCTCACCGGCGAGCCGCTCGTCGAACTGGACCACGTCGGACGCCGCCGCCGCGTCGAGGCTCAGCACGCTCACCGGCAGGTCCTCGCGGCCCACCCGGATGTCGTCGCGCCAGGCCGGCACCGCCCGGTCCACGCCGGGCAGGGCGGCGAGCCGGCCGGCCCGCTCGGCCGGCGCGGCCCCGGACCGCTCGACCAGCCGCAGGTCGGCCCCGACGGTGAAGTCCGCCTGGTCGACGTGCGACCGTTCCCCCGTGGTCACCAGCGACCAGGCCAGGGTGCTGCCGCCCACGGCGAGCGCGAGCAGCAGCACCGGGCCGGCGTGCGGCCGGCGGCCCGCCTGCCACATGCCCAGCGTCGCGGCCAGCCACGGCCGGCGGTCGACGAACCGCTCGGCGAGCCGGGCCGCCGGCGGCAGCAGGCGCAGCGCGACGACGGCGCCGGCGAGCACGCCCAGCGTGGGTGCCGCCACCAGCAACGGGTCGACGCCGAGCCGGCCGTCGGCGCCGGCCAGCGGGGACGAGTACCGCCGCAGTTGCGTCCAGGCCAGCAGGGCCAGGCCGACCAGGGCCAGGTCGACGCCGATCCGCTGGGCCGCCGCGCCCCGGCTCGGCCGGGACCGGGCCGCCAGGTCGGCGACGTACGTGCCGGCGCGGCGCAGCGCCGGCAGCGCCATCGCCACCACGCAGCCGGCCGCCGTGGCGGAGGCGACCGCCCAGGTGAGGGTCGCGCCGCCGGGGGCGGTCAGCTCCGACCAGCCCTGCTCGCGGCCGATCCGGCGCAGGGCCTCGGCGGCGATCGGCGGCCCGAGCAGGGCGGCCGGCAGGACCACCAGGGCGGCCTCGCGCAGGGCCAGCCCGGCGATCTGCGCCCGGGCCGCGCCCCGGGCGCGCAGCAGTGCCGTCTGCCCCCGACGGTCCTCGTTGAGCAGGGCCGCCACCAGGATCAGCGCGTACCCGCCGAGGACGAGGACGAGCAGCAGCGGGGTGAGCAGCGACGACCGGCCCACCAGGTCGGCGCGGGTCAGCCGGTCGATCAGCCGGTCCATGGTGGTGACGGTCTGCGCGGAGGAGCCGAGGCCCGTCGCCCCGGGCAGGTCGGCGACCTCCGTGGCGACGGCGCGTCGCACGGCGTCCAGCCGGCCCGGCCCGACCGCCGCCAGGTCGGGTTCGACCAGCCAGGCCGCCGAGGTGGTGCCGGGAAACGTCCGGTCGAAGTCGGCCGGGTCGAGCAGGAACGGCCCGTACGACGTCTCGGAGCCGGCGGCGACGGCCCCCGGCGCGAGCCGCCAGTACGACCCGGCGGGGTCCCGGGGCCGGAAGAGGCCGACCACCTCCACCTCGCCGGTGCGCTCGGTGGCCCGGTCCCGCAGCGGCACCCGCTCGCCGACGGTCAGGCCGAGCACCCCGGCGACCCGCTCCGGCAGGAGCACCTGCATCGGCACGGCCCCGCCCGTGGGCTGCCGTCCCGCCACCAGCTCGGCGTGCCCGGCCAGGTCCTCCAGGGTGGTCAGCTCGGCGAAGACCGGATCGTCGCCCGCCCGGGCGGCGCCGAGGTCGCCGGTCAGCTCCCGCCCGGTGCCGTAGCGGGCCCCGCGCACCGTCACCGCCGCCCCGCCGAGCCCGGCGGCGAAGCGGTCGCGGACCGCTCGGTCCCGGGTGGCGAAGGCGGCCCGGTCGGGGCCGCCCGAGCCGCCGACCAGCAGGCTGCGCTCCTGGGCGGGCGACGCGGCGAGCACCGCCCGCTGCCCCGCGTCGACGGCCCGCCGGCTGTAGTCGGCCAGCCCGGTCACGAGGGCGACCGCCACCAGGGCCGCCACCAACGCGGCGGACAACAGCCCCCGGGCGGCCCACGCCCGCCTCCACACCAGCATCATCTCCGCTGCCTCCCCGGGCCCCCGCGGAGCCGACGGACACAGAGACCCACTGCGGGTACGGAAAGGTTCGCGCCCGTTATCCGACCGTTATGGCCCGGCGCGCACCAGCCGCCGGTCCTGCCCTCGGGGGCCTGGCGGCGGCCTGCTTGGATGGCGGGCATGGAGATCGCCCTCATCGTGCTGACCATCGGCGTCGTGCTGCTGCTGGCCGGCCAGCTCGCCGGCCCGCGGCGGGACCGGGTCACGGAGGCCCGGCTGGCCGAGATCGATCGCCGCCTCCAACTCGTGCTGGACCACCTCGGGGTGGTCGACCGGCGGCCGGAGCCGCCCGGGGTCCGCGAGTATCTGGCCCGGGGCCAGAAGATCCAGGCGATCAAGGCGTACCGGGAGGCGACGGGCGCGGACCTGCGCACGGCCAAGGAAGCCGTCGACGCGATGATGGGCCCGATCAGCTGAGCGACGCGTCCGTCGGCCCTGCCCGCGGTCAGCGGGGCCGGTCGCGGTCCTTCGACGGCTGGACCCGCTTGGGCTCGCCGGGCATCTTCGGGTGGTCCGGCGGGTACGGCAGGTCGCCCTGCCCCGCCGCCGCGTCCCGGTCGGCCCACTCCAGCAGCGGGGTGATGTCCCACGCCGCGTCGTCGATGCCGGCGTGCGGGTCGCCCCGCTGCGCCAACCGGGCCGGGACGCTGCCCAGGTGCAGGTCGTCGGGGTCGACGTCGGGCAGCTCGGCCCAGGTGACCGGGGTGGACACGGTGGCCCGGGCGTTGGCCCGCAGCGAGTAGGCGCAGGCGATCGTGCGGTCCCGGGCCGTCTGGTTGTAGTCGACGAAGACCCGCTCGCCCCGCTCCTCCTTCCACCAGGCGGTGGTGACCAGGTCGGGGCGGCGGCGCTCCAGCTCCCGGGCCAGCGCGATGGTGGCCCGGCGCACCTCGGTGAACGTCCACCGGGGCGCGATGCGCAGGTAGACGTGCACGCCCCGGCCGCCGGACGTCTTCGGCCAGCCGGTCGCGCCCAGCTCGGCGAGCAGGGCCCGCAGCTCGACGGCGGCGGCGACCGCGTCGGCGAAGTCGGTGCCGGGCTGCGGGTCGAGGTCGACGCGCAGCTCGTCGGGGTGGTCGACGTGGCCGGCGCGCACCGGCCAGGGGTGGAACACGACGGTGCCCATCTGGGCCGCCCACGCGACGTGGGCGAGGTCGACCGGGCACAGCTCGTCGGCCGTCCGGCCGCTGGGGAAGGTGATCCGGGCGGTGGTCAGCCACGGGGGCACGCCCCGGGCCGGCACCCGCTTCTGGAAGAACGCCTCGCCGCCGATGCCGTCGGGGAAGCGTTGCAGCGTGGTCGGGCGGTCCCGCAGGGCGCGCACGATGCCGTCGCCGACCGCCAGGTAGTAGCCGAAGACGTCGGCCTTGGTGAAGCCGCGCTCCGGGAAGATCACCCGGTCGGGGCTGCTCAGCCGTACGGTGTGTCCGGCCACCTCGACCTCGGCGGCCGGGGCCTTCGCGGTGCCTGCCATCTGGCGACCATATGCCACGGCACCGACAGCCGACGTACCGTTGCGGGGTGAGTCTTGACGACAACGAACTGCCCCGCACCGAGGACGAGTGGCGGGTCCGGCTCAGCCCGGAGGAGTTCCAGGTGCTACGCGAGGCGGGCACCGAGCGCCCGTGGACCGGCGAGTACGTGGACACGAAGACCCCCGGGGTCTACCGCTGCCGCGCCTGCGGGGCGCAGCTCTATCCCAGCGACACCAAGTTCGACTCGCACTGCGGCTGGCCGAGCTTCGACGACGCGATCCCGGGCGCGGTGAAGGAGATCGAGGACGACAGTCACGGCATGCGGCGCACGGAGATCCGCTGCGCCCGCTGCGACAGCCACCTCGGGCACGTCTTCCGGGGCGAGGGCTTCACCCCGAAGGACACCCGGCACTGCGTCAACTCGATCTCGATCCGGCTGGAGCCGGCGCAGGGCTGACGGGCGGCGGCCCGGTTCCGCCCGGGGCGCGGGCCGCCGTCAGACGATCAGCACGCTGCCCTGCTCGTCGACCCGGTCGGCGGACTCGTCGTCGAGCCAGACGCCGCCGGTGGCGAGATAGCGGAACCGGTACGCCCCGGGCCGGAGCCGGACGGTCACCGTACGGGTGCCGTCGCGTCGGGTGACCAGCTCGTGGCGGCCCGGCTCCCAGCCGTTGAAGGAGCCGACCACGCTCACCGGGCCGGCCGGCGCCTCGCGGGGCAGGCAGAAGGTGACCCGGGTCTGGTTGCCGAAGAGCCTGCTGCGCTTGATCACGTCGTCCTCCGGGGGTCGAGGCTTTCACCAGGCACAACGCCCGACACGCCGGTCGCGACACGCCGCCCGGTAAGACCGTTTTCTGCTGTTTTGGCCGCCCGGTTCGGGCCGCTGGCGCACGCTGGGGGACATCTGTCCTTTCGGCTACGGGGGTTCGGCGATGGCGACGTGCGAGGTCTGCGGCAACGACTACTGGATGGCGTTCGAGGTGCGCACGGTCAGCGGCGACGTGCACACCTTCGACTGCTTCGAGTGCGCGACGCACCGGCTGGCCCCGATCTGCGAACACTGCCAGGTCAAGATCGTGGGCCACGGGGTCGAGGTGTCGGGGCGCTTCTTCTGCTGCGCGCACTGCGCCCGGCAGGAGGAGGGCGACCGGGGCGCGGAGATCCGCGACGCCGTGGGCGCCCGCCCCCGCTGAGACGAAGGAAGGGCCCCTTCTTAACACGGGTGTTAACAGGGGGCCCTTCCTCTACAGAATGCGTTAACAAGGGGCCCTTCCTTGCGCCGAGGGCGGGCGGCCTAGCATCGGCGGGTGTCGCCGCAGACGGTCGAGGCCCGGATCGCCTCCTTCGCCCAGTTGGACGCCCGCACCCTCCACGACCTGCTACGGCTGCGGGTCGACGTGTTCGTGGTGGAGCAGCGGTGCCCGTACCCGGAACTCGACGGCCGGGACGTCGAGCCGGGCACCCGGCACGTGTGGCTGACCCGCCCGGCTCCCGCCGGCCGGCGGCCCGGGGATGACGCCGACGAGGCGGTCGAGGGCGGCGAGGGCGACGCTGGGAGCGAGGGCGACGCCGGCCACGTCGACGCCGGGGGCGGGGCCGAGAGCTACGGCGGCGTCGTGGCGTACCTGCGGATCCTGGCCGACCCCGACGGCCTGGCGCGGATCGGCCGGGTCGTGGTCGCGCCGGGGGCCCGGGGCGGCGGCCACGCCGGGCGGCTGATGGCCGAGGCGCTGGCCGCGGTGGGCGACCGGCCGTGCGTGCTGGAGGCGCAGTCCCACCTGGTCGGCTTCTACGCCCGGCACGGCTTCGCCGTCAGCGGGCCGGAGTACGTCGAGGACGGCATCCCGCACACCCCGATGCGCCGGCAGCCCGCCCCCACCGACGCCCCGGAGGGCACCGAAAATTGACACACCCCGATGGGTGTGGGAATCTCGCAGCAGAGCCGCCACGGGAGCAACTCGCACCGGCACGGGAGGGGCAACTCCCGCGATCCGGGCGTCGTCACAGTCGACCCCTCATCCCGGAGGCTCCATTGTCCACCCTCGTGCGCAGGCGTTCCACGCCGCGCCTGGCAGCCTGGCTGCTCGCCGTCGGCACGGCCGCCGCCATGCTGCTCACCACCGCCCTGGCGAACCCCGCGTCCGCCCACGGGTCTGTCGTCGACCCCGCGTCCCGCAACTACGGCTGCTGGCAGCGCTGGGGCGCCGACCACATGAACCCCGCCATGGCCACCCAGGACCCGATGTGCTGGCAGGCGTTCCAGGCCGACCCGCAGGCCATGTGGAACTGGATGGGCCTGTTCCGGGAGGGCGTCGCCGGCAACCACCAGGCCGCCATCCCCGACGGCCAGCTGTGCAGCGCCGGCCACACCCAGAGCGGCCAGTACAACTCGCTGGACACGATCGGCGCGTGGAAGACCACCTCGATCTCCAACAGCTTCCGCATCAAGCTCGACGACCAGGCCAGTCACGGCGCGGACTACATCCGGGTGTACGTGACCAAGCAGGGCTTCGACGCGCTGACCAAGCCGCTGGGCTGGAACGACCTGGAACTGGTCGGCCAGATCGGCAACACGCCGGCGTCCCAGTGGAAGAAGGAGGCGTCGGGCGTGTCGATCCAGGTGCCGGCCAACGCGCCGGGACGCACCGGGCGGCACATCGTCTACACGATCTGGCAGGCCAGCCACCTCGACCAGTCGTACTACCTGTGCAGCGACGTGGACTTCGGCGGTGGCGGCCCGACCACCCCGCCCACCACGACCCCGCCCACCACGCCGCCGCCGACCACCCCTCCCCCCACCACGCCGCCGCCGACGACCCCGCCGGCGACCGGGGGCTGCACGGCGACCTACCGGCCCGTCTCCTCCTGGAACGGCGGGTTCCAGGCCGAGATCGACGTGACCGCCGGCTCGTCGGCGATCAAGGGCTGGACGGTGACCTGGACCTGGGCCAACGGCCAGCAGGTCAGCTCCTACTGGAGCTCGACGGTGACCACCAGCGGGTCCACGGTGACCGCGCGCAACGCGGCGTACAACGGGTCGCTGGCCGCCGGGGGGAAGACCTCGTTCGGGTTCGTCGCCTCGTCGACCGGCACCAACACCGCGCCGACCCCCACCTGCACGCCGACCGTCTGACGGCCGGCGGCACGACGCCCGCGCGGCAGGCCGACGGCACGACGCCCGCCCCGCGCGGCGGCGCGCGTTAAGAAGGGCCCCCTGTACAACGTTCTGCGTTAACAGGGGGCCCTTCCTTGCGCCTAGCCCCTCAGGGCAGACAGGTGACGATGTCGGCGATCGCGCGGCGCCGGCCCGTGTAGAACGGGACCTCCTCCCGGACGTGCCGGCGGGCCCCCGACGCCCGCAGGTCACGCATCAGGTCCACGATGCGGTGCAGCTCGTCGGCCTCGAAGGCGAGCATCCACTCGTAGTCGCCGAGGGCGAACGAGGCGACCGTGTTGGCCCGCACGTCCGGGTACCCCCGGGCCATCTTCCCGTGCTCGGCGAGCAGCTCGCGCCGCTCGGCGTCGGGCAGCAGGTACCACTCGTAGGAGCGGACGAACGGGTAGACGCACAGGTACGCCCGCGCCTGTTCGCCGGCCAGGAACGCCGGGATGTGGCTCTTGTTGAACTCCGCCGGCCGGTGCAGGGCGAGCTGCGACCACACCGGGGTCAGCGCCCGGCCCAGGGTGGTGCGGCGCAACCGCAGGTACGCGTCCTGGAGCGCGTCGCTGGTCGGTGCGTGCCACCAGATCATCAGGTCGGCGTCGGCGCGCAGCCCGGCGACGTCGTACGTGCCGCGCACCGTCACGTCCTTGCCGGCCAGCTCGGCGAAGAGCGCCTCGACCTCGCCGGTGACGTTCTCCCGCAGCGACGGCAGCGGGCTGGTCGCCCGGTACACCGACCACATCGTGTAGCGGATGCTCTCGTTGAGCTCCCGCAGCCGCGCCGCGTTGGTCTGCTCGGTCATGCCGATCCTCCCAGTGCCGTGATGATCTCCTCGGCCGCCGTCGCGCCGGAGCGGACGCAGACCGGGATGCCGACGCCGTCGTAGCCGGCGCCGGCCAGGGCCAGCGTGGGGTGCGCGCCGCGCAGCGCCGCCCGCACGGCGGCCACCCGGTCGAGGTGCCCCGGGGTGTACTGCGGCAGCGAACCGCCCCAGCGCTGCACGTGGCGGGCCACCGGCGCGGGCAGCGGGACGCCGAGCACCTTCGACAGCTCCCGGTGCACCGCCTCCGCCAGGTCGTCGTCGGTGACCTGGAGGGACGCCTCCTCGCCGTAGCGGCCCACGGAGGCCCGGACCAGGGCCAGCCCGTCCGGCCGGGCCAGGTGCCCCCACTTGGTGGTGAAGAACGTCGACGCCTTGATCAGCAGCCCCTCGGTGGCCGGCACCAGGAACCCGGACAGCGCCGGCAGCTCCGGGCGGGGCAGCGCGAGGGTGACCAGCGCGACGCTCGCGTAGTCCAGCTCGCCGACGGTCGCCGCGGCCCCGGCGAGGTCGGCGACGCCGGCCAGCAGGCGGGCCGCCGGCCGGGCCGGGACGGCGAGGAGCACCGCGTCCGCGTCGACCAGCTCCGGGTCGCGGGTGGGGCCGACGGTCAGCCGCCAGCCGGTCGCCGTCGGGGTCAGCTCCCGCACGGCCGCGGTGCGGCGGATCGTCGCCCCGCCGGCCGTGGCGGCGGCCTCGACGAGCCGGCTCAGCCCGCCGGCCAGGGTGCCGAAGACCGGCTCGCCGGGGGCGCGGGGCGCGGCGGCCTGCGCCGCCCGGACCGCGCCGAGCAGGGTGTGCTCCACCCGGGCCGCGCGGGCCAGCGCCGGCATCGTGGTGGCCAGGGACAGGCCGTCGGCCCGGCCGGCGTAGACGCCGCCGAGCATCGGGTCGACCAGCCGGTCGACCACGGCGTCGCCGAACCGGGCGCGGACCAGCGCCCCGACGGAGACGTCCGCGTCGGGGGCCAGCAGCGGCCGGCCGGCGTCGCGGTCGGCGTCCGCGGCGGGCTCGGCCACCGCCGTCACCTTCGCCAGATCCCCGGGTACGCCCACCAGCGTCCCGCCCGGGACCGGGCGCAGCCCCCCGTCGACGACCAGGGCGGCCTGCCCGACGCTGGGGTGCACGATGTCGCCGGCCAGGCCGAGCCGGCGCACCAGGGCCACCGCGGCGGACTCGCCGCCGGCCGGGTCCCGCATCAGGAACGACTCCGCGCCGAACTCCACCGGCCCGCCGGCCAGCTCGCCGGTGCGCAGCTTCCCGCCGAGCACGCCGGACTGCTCGTAGACGGTGACCTCGGTGCCGGCCGGGGCCCGGTCGGCCAGCCGGACGGCGGCGGCCAGCCCGGTGATCCCGCCCCCGACGATCGCCACCCGCCACGGCTGCCGCACGGTCGCCCCCTCTGCTATTCGCCCGGTCGCGCGGACACCTCGTGCACCAGCGCGACCACCCGGGTCAGCACGTCCGGATCGGTCTCCGGAAGGACGCCGTGACCGAGGTTGAACACGTGGCCGGGGGCCGACCGCCCCTCGGCGAGGATCCGCCGCACCTCCGCCTCGACCACCGGCCACGGGGCGAACAGCACGCACGGGTCGAGGTTGCCCTGCACGGCCTTGTCCGCGCCGACCCGGCGGGACGCGACGTCCAGCGGCGTACGCCAGTCGACGCCGACCACGTCCGCGCCGGCCTCGCCCATGGCGGGCAGCAGCTCGGCGGTGCCCACCCCGAAGTGGATCCGGGGCACCCCGGCGTCGGCCAGCCCGGCCAGCACCTTCGTCGAGTGCGGCAGCACGTGGCGCCGGTAGTCGGCCTCGGACAGCGCCCCGGCCCACGAGTCGAACAGCTGCACCGCCGACACGCCGGCCTCGACCTGCACCCGCAGGAACGCCAGCGTCACCTCGGCCAGCCGGGCGCACAGTGCGTGCCACAGCTCCGGCTCGCCGTGCATCAGGGCCTTGGTCTTCGCGTGGGTCCGCGACGGCCCGCCCTCGACCAGGTAGCTGGCCAGGGTGAACGGGGCCCCCGCGAAGCCGATCAGCGGGGTGTCGCCCAGCTCGGCGACGAGCAGCCGCACCGCCTCGTCGACGTAGGAGACGTCGTCGCGGCCGATCCGCCGGATCCGCTCGACGTCGGCGGCGGTGCGCACCGGCTCGGCGACCACCGGCCCGGTACCCGCGACGATGTCCAGCTCGACCCCGGCGGCGGCCACCGGCACCACGATGTCGCTGAACAGGATCGCCGCGTCGACCCCGTGCCGGCGGACCGGCTGGAGGGTGATCTCGGCGACCAGCTCGGGGCGGCGGCAGGACTCCAGCATCCCGACGTTCTTGCGGATCTCGCGGTATTCCGGCAGCGAACGGCCGGCCTGGCGCATGAACCAGACGGGGGTGTGCGGGCCGGGCTCGCGCCGGCAGGCCCGGACGAACGGCGACCCGCCCGTCCCGGTGCGGCGGGATTCTCCGTCTCGGGCGGCGGTGCCCGTCGTCTCGGTGCTCATCGCGGCTATCGTGCCACGCCCCCGGACCCCCTCCCCCACCCCGGCCGCCTTTTGTGACGTGCAAGGAAGGGCCCCCTGTTAACGCATCCGGTAGAGCAGGGTGCCCCGCTCACCGTCCACCGTTGGTGGGGCCGCCGCCGCAGGCCGTCGGCGTGCCGTTCCGGCGGCTGGGCGGCAGGCGGCATAGGCTGCCGGCATGGCCCCCCCGATCGCGCTCCCGGAGACCTTCGCCCGCGCGGTCGCCGGGCTGCGGTCGGCCGCGCCCCGATCGGAGATCGTCCTGGAGGAGGTCGGCGCGCCGCAGCGCCTCGCGCCGTACGCTTTCGCGCTCTCCGCGACGGTGCTGCGCGACGGCGACGAGGTGGCCACCGGGCGGCTGATCCTGCTGCACGACCCCGCCGGGCACGAGGCGTGGCAGGGCACCCTGCGGCTGGTCACCTACGTCACGGCGGAGCTGGAGATCGACCTGGCCGCCGACCCGCTGCTGCCCGGGGTGGGCTGGACCTGGCTGACCGACGCGCTGGACGCGCAGGACGCCCCGCACCGGGCGATCGGGGGCACGGTCACCCAGACCATGTCGACCCGGTTCGGCGACCTCGCCGGGCCGCCGGCCGCCGGCGACATCGAGATCCGGGCCTCGTGGACCCCGCTCGGCGAGGACCTCACCCCGCACCTGATGGCCTGGTGCGCCCTGCTCGCCTCGACGGCGGGCCTGCCCCCGCCCGGGGTGACCTCCCTGACGGAGCGCCGCCCGGCGGGCGCGGCCTGACCGACCGCCGCAAGCCGCAAGCCGCAAGCCGCAGATCTTGGCAAATCTCGGCCCCTGGAGGGGCCGTTTCGCTCCAAGATCTGCGGGTGCCGGGCCCGGTGCAGCCCGGCCCCGCCCGTCGTGGCGCGGGCGGGGCTGGGCTGGGCGGGTGACTTCCTGACTGCGCGCTGTCAGAGGTAGTTCTCGGCCTCGTCGCAGACCTTGTTCATGCCCTCGGTGGCCTTGTCGTACGCGGCCTTGTTGTTCGCCGCCGCGGCGGTCAACGCGCTGGTCAGCTTGTCCAGGCAGGTGGCGATGACCTTCTTCTGCCGGGCCTGCTCGTCCCGGTCGTTGCGGGTGCCGGTGAGGTCCTGCTCGGTGTTGGAGAGCTTCTCCCGCACGGCCTGCAGGTCCGTCTTGAGCTTCTCGATCTCGGTCTTGTTCGCCGCGATCGTGCCGTCCCGCTCGCTGACCTGGCCGGTCAGCCGCTTCTCGGTGCGGTCCAGCTCGCTGCTCTTGGTCACGTAGAGGCCGGTCATCACGCCGCCGAGGACGAAGAGCAGCCCGGCCACCACGGCCAGGACCAGCACCTTGCGCCTGCCTCGGCCCGCGCCCGGCGTCGGGGCGCCGTAGGGCGGCGGCGCGCCGGGCGGACCGTAGGACGCCGGTGCGCCCGGCTGGCCGTGGGGCGGCACCGTTCCCGGCGGGCCGGACATCGGCTGGCCGAAGGCCGGGCCCGAGGCAGGCGGCACCGACATCGGCTGGCCGAACCCCGGCGACGGCTGCCCCGGACCGGAGACCGGCGGGTGCCCGGCGCCGGAGACCGGCGGCGTCGACACCGGCGGGTGCCCGGCGCCGGAGACCGGCGGCGTCGACACCGGCGCGGTGAACGGCTGCGTCGGCTGCTGCGGCGGCGTCCCGTACTGGCCCGGGTTGAACGACTGGGTCGGCTGCGGCGCGCCCTGCTGGACCGGGCCGAACTGCTGGGTCGGCTCCGCCGCCGGCTGCGGCGATCCGTACTGGCCCGGGGTGAACGGCTGCGTCGGCTGCGGCGCGCCCTGCTGGACCGGGCCGAACTGCTGCGTCGGCTCCGCCGCCGGCTGCGGCGTCCCGTACTGGCCCGGGGCGAACTGCCGGGTGGGCTCCGCCGGCTGGCCGGTCGGGTCGTACTGCGGGGGCACGGGCTGGCCGGGGCCGCCCGGCGGCGGATACGGCGGCTGGCTCCCCGGCCCGGTCGGTGGCTGCGACATTCTTCTCTTCCTCCAGGTGGGGCGGCCCGTGGCCGGGGCCGCGACGAACCGGCTGGTACGGAACGGACGGCGCGGAACGGCCGAGGTCAGCAGATCCGGAAGCCGTCGCAGGCGACCTTGATGGGTACGGCGAGACCGATGCCCTCGGCGTCGCGGGCCTTGGCGGTGGCGATGCCCACCACCTGCTTCTGGCCGTTGATGACGGGGCCACCGGAGTTGCCGGGGTTGATCGGCGCGTCGAACTGGATGACCGGGCCCGAGCCCTGCCCCGCCTCGCGGAAGGCGCTGACCACGCCGGTGGTGACGCTGTCCTGGAGGCCGAGCGGGGCGCCGACGACGACGATCTGCTGACCAGGCTTGACCGCGGTGGACGCCGTCACCAGCCCGGTGAACTTGCTGGTGGTGCGTAGCTGGGCGATGTCGTTGGCCTCGTCGACCTTGACGATGGTGGCCGGGTAGCGCTGGTCGGTGCGCTCCAGGAAGACCTCCCGGCCGCCGCCGACCCAGACCGACTCGACCACGTGGAAGTTGGTGAACAGGTTGGTGCCGCCGCCGGTGTCGGGCTTGCCGACCGCGAAGGCGGTGCCGGTGAACTGCCCGGCCCGGACCCGGAACACGCTGGGCAGCGCGGCGCTGGCCACCGCCTCCGGGTTGAACTGCGCCCCGGCCTGCTTCTCCAGGGCCTGCGCCCGCTGCTCCAGGCCGTCGAGCCGGGTGGCGTCGTCGGTCTGCGCGGTGGCCAGCCGCTGATCGGTGTCGGCCAGCCGGTCGGAGAGCCGGTTGATCTGGTACGCCTGCACGCCGCTCACCACGGCCAGGACCAGGGCGAGCCCGAACGCGACGAACGTCAGCGCCCTGCCCCGGGGCCGCGGGGTGGCCCCGCCGGCCGGGGCGGGCGCGGGCCACGCCGACCCGGGGGCCGGGGACGCCCCGCCGTGCGGGTACGCCGGGCCGGGGAGCGCGGGCGACGGCGGCGCGGCGTATCCGGCCGGTGGCTGTTGGCCGGCGGCGGGTGACTGCTGCGGGGCGGCGGCCGGCGGCTGCGGGGCGGGCCAGCCGGCGGGCGTGGGGCCGGACCACTGGCCGGGCACGGCGGACTGGGCGGGCGGGGACGACGCGCCGGGCCAGTGCCCGGGCGGGGTGGCCTGGCCGGCGGGCGGCGGGGTGCCGCCGGCCGGCGGGTAGGAGCCCCCGGCCTGCGGATACACGGCGGCGCTGCCGCGGTGCGGGTCGGTCCGGGGCGGATCCATGCGGGGCGGCAACGGGCCGGGGCGGGCGTCGCCGGCCGGGGTCGCGGGGGCGGCCGGCTCACCCACCGGCGGGTCGGCGGGTCGCGCCGGGGCGGCCCAGCCTCCGCCCGAGCCGTCGCCGGGCCCCTGCCCCGGGCCCGTCGCACCGTACCCAGCCGTCGTCATCGTCACGTCCTCCCCGTCGCCGCCCTGGTGCCCGCCGACGCCGGTTCCGTCCCGGGCGGCGGCCCGAAGGAACGTACCCGCGCCGCCGCGCTTTGTCTTCCCCGATGTCCGACCCTGGCATGCCCGGTCAAGTAGCCGACGCGGATCGCACGACGCCGACACACACCGCACCCGGCTGCGCGCGCCGGATCGCCGCGCGCACTAGGGTTGTCAGGTGACCGACGAACCACCCCTGCGCCGTCGGGCCGCCGAAAGCCGAACGGGAAACGAGCCGCACCAACCGCCGTCGGCCGCGCCGGAGCCGGTGGACGCGGGGCCCGAACCGACCGTCGACGGGCCCGTGCCCCTGACCGCCCCCCGCGAGGGGACACCCGAGCCGGTGACGACCGAGGCCGGGCTGGCCGAGGTCGTGGCCCGCTTCGCCGCCGGCACCGGCCCGGTCGCCCTGGACGCGGAGCGCGCCTCGGGCTACCGCTACAGCCAGCGGGCGTACCTGGTGCAGCTGCGCCGGGCGGGGGCCGGCACCGCGCTGGTCGACCCGCTGCCGCTGCCCGACCTGAGCAGCCTCGACGCGGCCATCGCCGACGCCGAGTGGGTGCTGCACGCCGCCAGCCAGGACCTGACCTGCCTGGCCGAGGTGGGGCTGCGCCCGCGCCGGCTGTTCGACACGGAACTGGCCGCCCGGCTGGCGGGATTCGAGCGGGTCGGGCTGGCCGCGCTGACCGAGCAGCTACTCGGCTTCAGCCTGGAGAAGCACCACTCGGCGGCGGACTGGTCGAGCCGGCCGCTGCCGGAGTCGTGGCTCACCTACGCCGCGCTGGACGTGGAGATGCTGACCGACCTGCGTGACGTGCTCGACGCGGAGCTGGCCCGTCAGGGCAAGTCGGCGTGGGCGGCGGAGGAGTTCGCCGCGCTGGTGCGCAGCGTCGACCGGCCGCCCCGGGTCCGGGCGGAGCCGTGGCGGCGCACCTCTGGCATCCACCGGGTGCGGGGGGCGCGCGCCCAGGCGCGGATCCGGGCCCTCTGGTATGCCCGGGACCAGATCGCCTCCCGCCGGGACGCCGCGCCGGGCCGGGTCCTGCCGGACTCGGCGATCGTGGCCGCCGCCGAGCTGGACCCGAGGGACGAGAAGACGCTGCTGACCCTGCCGGGCTTCGGCGGCCGGTCGGTGCGCCGCCTGGCCCGCACCTGGCTGGCGGCGCTGGACGACGCCCGGCAGTTGCCCGACGACGCGCTGCCGGTGACGCCGGTGGTCGAGGGGCCGCCCCCGCCGCACCGCTGGGCGGAGCGGGACCCGGTGGCGGCGGGCCGGCTGGCCCGGTGCCGGGAGGTGGTGGTCCGGATCGCGGGCGAGCACACCCTGCCGCCGGAGAACCTGATCGCCCCGGACTCGATCCGCCGGCTCGCCTGGACCCCGCCGGACGAGGTGTCCGAGGCGACGGTCGCCGAGACGCTCCGGGGCTTCGGGGCGCGGGAGTGGCAGCTCACGCTGCTGGTGGCCGACCTGGCCGCCGCGCTGGCGGGTCCGGCGCCGGCGGTCTGACCCGGCAGCCCGCATCGGCGGCGGCCTGACCCGGCAGCCGGCACCGGTGGCGGCCTGACGCGGCGCCCCGGGGCCGGCAAAGGTCGCGGGCCGGCGGCGCCGCCGCCGGACGTTCCGGCGATGTGGGGTGGGCCACACGGGGCGTGGTGTCGAGGATGGTTACTGGCGAGTAGCATCCGAGGGACCACGCCCGTGCCGCGATCCTCGTTCGGTCCGTGGTGCCGCTGGTCGGCGACGTGGCCGAGTCAGGGTCGAAAAGGAGGCTCAAGTGCCCCGTGAAGTCCGCGATGTCGTCTTCGTCGACGGCGTCCGCACCCCGTTCGGCAAGGCGGGTGGCATGTACGCCAACACCCGCGCCGACGACCTGGTGATCCGCTGCATCCGCGAGCTGCTGCGCCGCAACCCGCAGCTGCCGCCGGAGCGGGTCGAGGAGGTCGCCATCGCCGCCACCACCCAGATCGGCGACCAGGGCCTCACCATCGGCCGCACCGCCGCCCTGCTGGCCGGCCTGCCGAAGACCGTCCCGGGCTTCGCCATCGACCGGATGTGCGCCGGGGCGATGACCGCCGTCACCACCGTGGCCGGCGGCATCGCCATGGGCGCGTACGACGTGGCGATCGCCGGGGGCGTCGAGCACATGGGCCGGCACCCGATGGGCGAGGGCATCGACCCCAACCCGCGGATCGTCGCGGAGAAGCTGGTCGACCCGTCCGCCCTGGTCATGGGGGCCACGGCGGAGAACCTGCACGACCGGGTGCCGCACATCACCAAGGAGCGCACGGACGCGTTCGCGCTCGCCTCCCAGCAGAGGACCGCGAAGGCGTACGCCAACGGCAAGCTCCAGGGCGACCTGGTGCCGATGGCGATCCGCGACGACGAGGGCGGCTGGGGCCTGGCCACGGTCGACGAGGCGCCCCGCGACACCTCGCTGGAGAAGCTCGCCACCCTCAAGACCCCGTTCCGCCCGCACGGCAAGGTCACCGCGGGCAACGCGGCCGGCCTCAACGACGGCGCCACCGCGAGCCTGCTCGCCGCCGAGGACACCGCCCGCGAGCTGGGTCTCCCGGTCGCCATGCGGCTGGTGTCGTACGGCTTCGTCGGCGTCGAGCCGGAGGTGATGGGCGTCGGGCCGATCCCGTCGACGGAGAAGGCGCTGCGCATCGCGGGCCTGGGCATCGACGACATCGGCCTGTTCGAGCTGAACGAGGCGTTCGCCGTGCAGGTGCTCGCCTTCCTCGACCACTTCGGCATCGCCGACGACGACCCCCGGGTCAACCCGTGGGGCGGCGCGATCGCCATCGGTCACCCGCTCGCGTCCTCCGGGGTGCGGCTGATGACGCAGCTCGCCCGGCAGTTCGCCGAGCACCCCGAGGTCCGCTACGGCCTCACCGCCATGTGCATCGGCATCGGCATGGGCGGCACGGTCATCTGGGAGAACCCACACTGGACGGAGTCCAGCAAGCAGGCCCAGCGGGAGGGTGGAGACAAGTGAGCGCGCTCGCCGCACCGAACGAGGTGGTCACCCGGGCGCTGCTGCGCCAGGTGCACGTGCCGGGGCTGGCCCGCCCGGCCGCCCTGATCACCCTCGACAACGGCTTCGACCACACCAAGCCGAACAGCTTCGGTCCGGGCGGCCTGACCAGCCTCGACGAGGCGATCACCGCCGCCCTCGCGGCGGACCCGGCGTTCGTCGCGGTCACCGGCAAGCCGTACGTCTTCTGCGTCGGCGCCGACATCACCAGCCTGCCGCAGCTCGCCGACCGGGAGCAGGCCCTGGAGATCGGGCGGCTCGGCCACCGGGTCTTCGCCCGGCTGAAGGACAGCACCGTCCCGACGTTCGCGTTCGTCAACGGCGCGGCGATGGGCGGCGGCCTGGAGCTGGCGCTGCACTGCCACTACCGGACGCTGTCCGGCGGGGCGTCGGCCCTGGCGCTGCCGGAGGTCTCCCTCGGCCTGATCCCCGGCTGGGGCGGCACCCAGCTCCTGCCGAACCTGATCGGCATCCCGGCCGCCACCCAGGTGATCCTGCAGAACCCGCTGATGCAGAACAAGATGCTCAAGCCGAAGCAGGCCGCCGAGCTGGGCATCGCCGACGTGCTGCTGGAGCCGGCCGACTTCCTGGAGCGGTCCCTCCAGTGGGCGGCCGGCGTGGTGCGCGGCGAGATCACCGTGACCCGGCCCGAGGTCGACCGGGACATGTGGGCGGGCGTGCTCTACTTCGCCCGGCAGACCCTCGACCAGCGGCTGCACGGCGCGGTCCCCGCCGCGTACAAGGCGCTGGACCTGCTGGAGACGGCGAAGGACGCCGACTTCGCGGCCGGCACCGCCGCCGAGGACGAGGCCCTGGCCGACCTGATCTTCTCCGAGGAGCTGCGCAGCGGGCTCTACGCGTTCGACCTGGTGCAGCGGCGGGCCAAGCGGCCGGCCGGCGCGCCCGACAGGGGCCTGGCCCGGCCGGTGAACAAGGTCGGCATCGTCGGCGCCGGCCTGATGGCCAGCCAGCTCGCGCTGCTGTTCGCCCGCCGCCTCCAGGTGCCGGTCGTCCTGACCGACCTCGACCAGGGCCGCGTCGACAAGGGGGTGGGCTACGTGCACACCCAGATCGAGAAGGCCGTCAGCAAGGGCCGGATGGACAAGGGCACGGCCGCCAGGCTGTACGGGCTGGTCAGCGGCTCGGTCGACAAGGCCGCCTTCGCCGACGCCGACTTCGTCATCGAGGCCGTGTTCGAGGACCTGGACGTCAAGAAGCAGGTCTGGGCCGAGCTGGAGAAGATCGTCTCCCCGGAGGCGGTGCTCGCCACGAACACCTCCAGCCTCTCGGTCACCGCGATGGCCGCCGAGCTGGAGCACCCGGAGCGGGTGGTCGGCTTCCACTTCTTCAACCCGGTCGCGGTGCTGCCGCTGCTGGAGATCGTGCGGGGCGAGCGCACCGACGACGCCACCCTCGCCACCGCGTTCGCGGTCGGCAAGCAGCTCAAGAAGTCGTCGGTGCTGGTCTCCGACGCCCCGGCGTTCGTGGTGAACCGGCTGCTCACCCGCTTCCTCGGCACCGTCTTCGCCGCCGTCGACGCCGGCACCCCGCTGGACGTGGCGAACGCCGCGCTGGACCCGTTGGGCCTGCCGATGCGCCCGCTCGCCCTGCTCCAGCTCGTCGGCCCGGCCGTGGCGTACCACGTGGGCGGCACCCTGCACGGCGCGTTCCCGGACCGGTTCGCCGTGAGCGAGAACCTACGCCGGATCGCCGAGTCGGGGCAGCCGATCGTGGTCGACGACGAGATCAACGCCGACGTCGCCAGGCTGCTGGTCGTCGGCGACGAGCCGCTGACCGCCGAGCAGGTGCGGCGCAACGCGCTCGACGCGCTGGCGCAGGAGGTGCGGCTGATGCTCGACGAGGGCGTCGTCGCCGAGGCGCAGGACATCGACCTGTGCCTGATCCTCGGCGCGGGGTGGCCGTTCCACCTGGGCGGCGTCACGCCGTACCTGGACCGGACGGGCACCAGCGAGCGGGTGACCGGCCGCCGGTTCCTGCCGCCCGGCGTGGCCAGCCTGCCCGCCTGATCCTCCCCGCTCCCCCGCGATCGCGGCGGCCGGACGTCCCTTTCGTGGGCGTCTCGGCCGCCGCGATCGTCGTTCACCTCACCTTCGCCCCGGCGGGGTCGGTGGCTGTCGGTGGGGCTGGCTACGATCACCGCTCCTGATCAACTGACTGGAGCTGAATCGACATGTCCCAGCCGTCGGGCAACCCCTATCCGCAGCAGCCCTACGGGGAGCAGCCCGCCCCGCAGCAGCCGGGCGGCTACCCGCCGCCGGCCGGCCAGCCCTACGGCGCGCCGTCCCCCGCGCCGCTGCCGCCGAAGAAGTCCAAGGCCGGCAAGATCGTGCTCATCGTCCTGGCCGTGGTGCTGGTGCTCTGCCTCGGCGGCGCGGCGATCACCTGGTTCGCCGTGAAGGACGAGGTCGGCGACGTGGTCGACGCCACCAAGACCCGGGTCACCGCACCGGCCACCCTCGCCGGCCGCAAGCAGGTCACCGACCCGGAGCTGACGAAGCTGTCGGACGAACTGGTCGCCGACATGAAGTCGACCGTGCAGAACGAGACCAGCACCGCCGGGGCGTTCTACGGCGACGCCGCGAAGCAGGACCTCGTGATGATCGCCGCGGCCTCGGGCGTGCTGGCGGACCCGAAGAAGGAACTGGACGACGCGATCGCCGGCCTCAAGACCCAGCTGACCGTCCAGGAGATGACCGCCACCGAGCCGGGCCCGCTCGGCGGCGAGGCGCGCTGCGGCGACGGCAAGACCGCGGGCATGCCGCTGGGCGTCTGCGTCTGGGCCGACCGGGGCAGCCTCGGCATGATCGTGGTGTTCTTCAAGTCCGCCAAGCAGGCGGAGGCCGAGTTCGTCACCATGCGCGGCCAGATCGAGCAGCGCTCCTGAGCCACGCGGCGTCGGTCCCCTGCGCCGGCGGCGCAGGGGACCGACGCCGTCCCGAAAGGCCGCACGCAGCTTCCGCTCGGACGTCAGCATCGCGACTGCGTCGGCTCGGGACGGCTGGGACCATGACCCGTGGCCCAGATATCGGTGCGGCGCAAGCTCGGCTGGTTGCTCGCGACGAATCGCAGGCTCGGCCCCGATCCGGCCCTGCGCTGCGGGAACGGGTTCGCCCGCGCGGTCGGAGGCTCGACGTCACCGTCGTCGGTGACCCGCTGGGAGAGGGGCCAGGTGGCCGCCGGACGGCGCACCATCCGGCGATACGAGCAACTGCTCGGCCTGCCCACGGGACAGCTCACCACGGTCTCGGACGCGATGGTGCGTCTCGAGACATCGACTCGGCTGCGGACCGGCGTCGGGCGACTCGACGACGTCGCCCTCGACACCCTGCTCGAAAAGATCGGCGGCGATGCCCCGCTGCACGGCGCCGAATGGGTCCAACTCACCGAGCAGATCGAGTCCTCTCCCGGGCTGGTGCTGCATCCCCGCAGGCTGTGGCGCACGATCGCGGAACGACTGTTGACCGAGCTGATCGTCGCCGAGAAGGGGGAATGGCTGCACCGCAGTGAGGCCATGAGCCGGCTGTTGGAGCATCCGGTCGCTCGCGCCCACGCCGTCGCGGCCTGCATCGCGCTCGTCGAGGACGACACGTCGCCGGTGGTCGTCGAGCCGCTGGGCCTGCTCGACGTCGTCTCGGACGACACCGCCAACCGGTACGTCTTCCAGCAGCTCACCCACCCGAAGGGGGAACGCGCCTTCCAGGGCGCCCTGCGCACCGCGTCGCGGAAGATCCGGCACGGGCACTTCACCGAGTCCCAGTTGCGGCGGCTCGCTCCCGTCGTACGAGAGGCGCTGCACGACCCGCCACCCGATCCCGACCGCCTCGCGCTCGCCCTCGACGTCGCCCGCCTGCTCTCGGGCCGCGCCCCTGCACGGGCGGCCCTGCGCGGGATGGTCCCGCCCGATCAGCCGGCCGCCCGGTGGATGTGGACGTCGACCCGCCTCGCCGAGCCCGCCACGGCACGCGCGGTCAGCCTCAGCCTGGCCCGCCTGACCCAGGCCCAGCACCGCAGCGAGGCAGCCGAACCCGACGAGGTCCTCGCGGGCGTGATCGAGGAGGCGCTCTACAGTTCGAGCCCCGACCGGCGCCTGCTGCACGGTCAACTCCTCGCCGCCACACCGCTGCGTGAAGCGCTGGGGAACGCGTTCCTGACCGAGGCGACCGCCGGCCTGGGCCGGCGCGACGAGACCTTCGCGGTCACCGCCCTGCCGGCGATGACCGTGCTCAACGTCAGCACACACCGGCCGCTGATCGGACGCATCCTCTCGGGTCCGGGCTTCAGCCCGACCCTGCGGCACGCCGCGGCGCGGGCCCTGCCGCACTGCCCGGGCCGGTTCCCGGAGCCGGTCTGGCGCACGATCCTCGCCCGTCAGCTCGCTCGGTCGCAGGGCGTCACCGGCAGGATCGAGGCCGACGTCCTGCGGGCCATCGTCTACGGCATCGGCACCGACGGCCACACCGAGCTGCTGGCGGCGATCCGCGCCGATCCCGCGCTGCCTCCCGACTGCCGGTCGACCGCGCACTGGCAGCTATCACAAGCAAGGCGGTGACACAAGTCGATTTGCGTCCCGGCGCTTCCGCGCAAAGCCATCCGGGCCCACCGGTCGGCGCTCCTACCGTGAGTTCCACGGGCCGAACAGAAGCGAACGCCTGGCAGGAGCAACGAGGAGGACACATGGTCGACCGAACGAGGGCACGCCTGGGCCGGGTGGCAACCGCGACGCTGAGCACCGCAGCGATCCTCGTCGCCGGCGCCACGCCGGCGGCTGCGGTCTCCGGCATCACCGGCCAGGACCCGTACTCCACCGGCTGCTACGACAACGGCTGGCAGTGGAGTTCGACCGGCACCCCGGTCTACGACGGATCGCGCAAGGTCGGCACCGGATACCTCCGGTACTCCGGGGGCTGCGTGGCGAACTGGAGCGAGTTCCGCTACGAGGACGCCTCGGCGTACAACGACTACAGCGCACGCCCGTCGGCGTGGGAGGACGGCGTGTCCGGCACCGACCAGTACTCGCCCAACCTGTGGCTCAACCCGGTGTACTCGCGCATGGTCGACGGTCGCGGTGCCGCGTGCGCCGGCGCGCAGGTCTACCGGTATCCGTCGGGCCAGTGGGTGAGCTGGACCTTCTTCGCCTGCGCCTGACGGCACCGCCGGGACCTGGTGGGGCCGGGTCGCCCCGGCCCACCGGATCCGCCGGCAGGCGTCGTCGGCCGCCCGGACGGGCGGCCGACGACGCTCGTGCGGGCTACGCCGACGCCTCCCGCTCGGCGGCGCTGCGCAGCACGCAGAACTCGTTGCCCTCCGGGTCGGCGAGGACCACCCAGCCGGCGCCGTCCGGCCGCCGCTGGTCGTCGACCTGGGTCGCGCCGAGGGCGAGCAGCCGCTCGACCTCGGCGTCGCGGGACCGGTCGGCCGGCTCCAGGCACAGGTGAACCCGGTTCTTCACCGTCTTGCCCTCCGGCACCTGGAGGAACAGCACGGTCTCCCCGTCGGCGGTGCGGACCATCGCCTCCGGGTCGCCGGGGAGGTCGTCGGGCTGCCGCCCGGTGCCGAACACCTGGGCCCAGAAGCCGGCCAGGACGTACGTGTCGTGACAGTCGATGCTGATGTTCCTGATCCGTGCGCTCACGGTCGCCTCCGTGGTGGAGTGGGCGCCCCGCGGGATCGACAGAGGTCAGCAGCGGGTGGAGCGGGGCGCGGGGCTGGTCGTGGTGGACATCAACCGCACCTCCCTCCGGTCGTCGGGCTGACGGCAACGATCATGGCACGCCGCCGGCCGCCCCGGCAACGGGGTTGCCGGGTGCCGGGCGGGCGGGCCCCGGCCGGCGCCCGCCCCGGCGGGGCACCGGTTGCCGTACCCCGGAACGGGCACCGGCCCGGCGCCGCGCGGACGCGGAGCCGGGCCGGGGTGCCCCCGTGGTGCGGCGGGGGTCTACGGGCCGACGAAGACGGCCTTGGCGCGCCAGTCCACCCCGTCGACGGCGGGGCCGCTGACGGTGGTGAACGCGCCGGTGGGCACGCCGCCGGCCCACGCGGTCGAGGCCAGCGCGCCGGTCGAGCGGCTGACCCGGTAGAGGGTGCCGCCGGCGAGGAAGATCGACCCGGTGTCGGCGAACCCGGTCACCCCCGCGACGGTGAACTTGTCGGCGCCGACCGCCCCGCTGTCCGGGGTGAACCAGCGCCAGAACAGCCCGTTCTGGCCGGAGAGGGTGTAGTAGAGCCGGCCGCCGGTGTAGAGCATGCCGGTGACGTTGGCGATCTCCGCGTAGAAGTTGCTGGTGACCCCGGTGTACGTCTGCCCGGCCGGGCCGGAGTCGGTCTCCACGTTGTCCCAGTAGGCGTCGTGGTACGGGTCGACGAGGCTCGGCGTGCCGAAGGTCGTCCCGTTGAAGGTGCGCCGCTGGAGCGCCCCGTTCATGCCGTAGAACAGGGTGCCGCCGACCCAGAACGCGCCCTTCGCCGACGACCAGTCCGTGTCGTCGGGGTTGGCCACCGGGACGGGCGTGCCGACGGCGCTCGCCCCGTCGTAGGAGAGCCTCTGCACCTCGTCGCCGGTGCCGGCGGGCGGCGGGCCGGTCTTGACGATCTCGATGGCGTTGACGAGCGGGTTCTCCACCACGTGCCCGAAGTCGATGTCGACGTTGCCGTCGCTGACGATCGTGAACGCCCGCATGGTGCCGATGTCGTGCCCGGGGGTGACCGCGAGGTCGAGGTCGTTCAGGACGAGCGTGCCGTCCAGGGTCACGTCGAAGACCCGCTTGCCGGGGGTGCCGGTGCCGGCGTACCGGTTGGCCAGGTAGATCCGCACGGTGACCTCGGTGCCGGCCGGCACCGGGAAGTCCCACTGCATCTCCGGCGCGCCGGTGCCGTCCCACCGCTCGCTGTTGTAGATCGCGGCCGGGGTGCCGGCCGGGACGGTCCCGTCGAGGTTGGGCGCGACGCCGTAGCTGGCGGCGCTGCTGCCGGTGTTGTGGTACGGGCTGGGCGCGTCGGCGGTGTCGGCGCTCCAGTCCGGCCCGTCGTCGGTCGACGCGACGGCGGGACCGGCGGCGTTGATCCGGTACAGCACGTTCGTCGGCACCGGCACCCCGGCCTGGTACACCGCGCCGGGCAGGTCGGCGGTGGCGGTCGAGTGCGGGGCCTTGCCGCCGGCCAGCGGGAAGAACGCGATCCGCTCCCGCCGGTACTGGAAGTTGCCGATCCAGGACTGGTCGGAGCCCAGCCAGAGGCCCTGCGGGGTGACGAGCATCTCGGTCACGCCGTAGCCGCGCGGGTGCCGGCCCGGGTTCCACGACAGCGGCAGGCCGTTGCGCGGGTCGAGGGCGGCGATGCTGGCCCGGCCGATGGCCCCGGCCTGCGCCGAGTCGCCGCCGAAGGTGTTGTTGAGCCAGCGCAGGTGCCCGCCGACGTAGACGGCCTGCTCGCTGACGCCGACCGAGAGGAAGGTGTCGCCGCCGGAGTAGTTCACCCAGGTGGGCTGCTGGGCGTCGCCGGTCGCGCCGGCCTCCCAGCGGGCGGCGGTGTCGCAGAGCGAACCGCTGTACTGGCCGCCGGTGGTGACCACCACGAAGTAGCTGCCGTCCGGGGCGAAGGACACGTCCCGCATGTACGAGTCGAAGGACTTCCACGAGCAGCGCGGGGTGTACCTGCTGGTGTTCCAGTCGGCCACGGTCGCGGCGGTCGCGCCGAGGTCCAGCCGCACGATCTGGTCGTGCAGCACCCCGTCGGCCTTCCGGAAGTTGCCGATCACGACGAGCTGGGTGCCGTCCGGGGAGAGCGCGAGCTTCTCCGCGCCGACGCCGGCCTTGGCCCCGCTCACCCCGTCGTAGTTGTGGTTCTCGGTGAGCGTGGTGGTCAGGTAGCTGTCCAGCGCGCCGGTCGTGGCGTTGAGCGAGGCGAGGCCGCCGCGCGGGTTGGCGTTGCCGGCGGTGGTGAAGATGCCGCCGACGAGCAGCCGGTTGCCGACCAGGGCGACGTCGTCGACGAGCCCGTTGAACGCCGGCCCGGCGAAGCTGGTGACGGTGGCCCCGGTGGCGACGTTGACCAGGGCCACCTTGCGCCGGGTCACCCCGTTGACCGTGTTGAACTTGCCGGCCAGGTAGACGGTGCCGGCGGTCGGACCGGCGGCCACCGCGCTGACCTCGTTGTCGACGACCGGCACGAAGGCGGTGTCGACCGCGCCGGTGGCCTTGTCGAAGGCGAGCACGTAGTTGCGGGTGATGTCCACGTCCGAGTTGCGGTTCTGCACCGTGGTGAACGAACCCGCCGCGATGATCTTCGTGCCGGCGTCGTGGATGGCGAACACGGTGCCGTCCACGATGTCCGGCGACGCCGTGGACGGGACCGCGGAGACCACCTTGTCGTGGCCGGGCGCGGCGCTGGCCGGGCTGCCGGCGACGAGACCGGCGGCGGTCAGGGCGACCGCGGTGAGGACCGCCGGGACCCGGCGGGTCAGGGACGAGGAACGAATCACGGGCAGCTCCCGGAGCACGTGCGGGGTGGGGTACGGCTCACAGCCGGGCCGCCGGGGACGGCCGGCTCGGCGGCGCGCACCACGTGAGGCATGGCGCCATCACACCTTCACGCACCGGAGCCGCCGAGTCCAGCGGCGGGGTCCGATTCTGCCCCAACCGCGCGACGGCTCCAACCGAGCACCCGACGCCGGGCTGCCCGCCGGAGGCGTGGCTCGCCGGGTCAGCCGGGCGGCGCACACGAAAAGCCGACCTTGACCGACCCCAGGGCCAGGTCAGGGCCGCCCTGCGGGCCGTCGGTCCGCGCCGACCGGCAGGCCCGGCCGGCGCGGGACGGCCAGGGTGGCCCGGCCCGGCGCCCGTCCGGGCCGGTCGGCGCGGAGCCGGTCAGGGCCGCCCGGCGTGGGACGGGCCGACGGCAACGGGCACGGCGTCGGCCGCAGGCAGGGTCACCGTCACCTCCAGGCCGCCGCCGGGCTGCGCGAACACCCGCACCGTGCCGCCGTGCGCGTCGCAGACCGCCCGGACGATGGACAGGCCCAGCCCGGAGCCCCGCGCCCCGGTGCGTTCCTGCCCGCCCCGGCGGAACGGCTCGAACAGGCCCGGCACGTCGCCCGGGCTGACCTCGAAGCCGGTGTTGGCGACCACCAGCCAGGACGTGCAGCCGTCCGTGCCGGTGCGCACCGTGATCCGGCCGTGCAGGTGGTTGTAGCGCACCGCGTTCTCGATCAGGTTGCCGGCCAGCCGGTCCAGCAGCCCGGGGTCGCCCACCACCGGCGCGGTCTCCAGCGCCGTCTGCACCCGCAGCCCGATCCGGTCCACCTCCCGGCGCACGGCCGACAGCGCGTTGGCGGTGCCGGCGGCCAGGTCGCACTCGGTGCGCCGACCCAGCCGCCGGCCCGCCTGGGCCTCGCTGCGGGCCAGCACCAGCAGCGCGTCGACCAGGCCGTTGGCCCGTTCCGAGGCGTCGCGGACCACGGTGGCCATCCGGCGGTACTCGGCGGCGTCGGCCTCGTCGTCACTGAGCGTCACGTCGATCTCGGTCCGCATCACCGCCAGCGGGGTACGCAGCTCGTGCGAGGCGTTGGCGACGAACCGCTTCTGCGCCTCGAACGCGGCGGCGATCCGGTCCAGCATCGCGTCGAACGTCTTGGCCAGCTCGGCCACCTCGTCGTCCGCCCCGGACCAGCCGATCCGCTGGTCGAGGGTGGCCTCGCCGAGGCGCTGGGCGGTGGCGGTGACCTGGTGCAGCGGGCGCAGCGCCCGGCCCGCCACCGCGTACGCGCCGGCCACCCCGACCACGCTGATCGCCAGCAACGCCAGCAGGCCCTTGACCAGCAGCTCCCGGGACGCGGCGTCGACGAGCTGCCGCTGCCACTCCCCCGCGTCCAGGGACCGGCCGTCGGCCAGCAGCACGGTGGTGCCGGGCAGCAGCTCGTCGGTGGGACGCAGCGCGTCGCGCACCAGCAGCCAGGCCAGCAGCACCAGGATCGTCCCGGCCCCCACCAGCAGCACCCCGTTGAGCAGGGTGAGCCGCAGCCGCAGGGTCGGCCGCAAACGGACGCTCACGCCAGCCCCTCGGCGGTGCGGTAGCCGGCGCCGACCACCGTCTCGATCAGCGGCGGGTCGCCGAGCTTGCGGCGCAGCGTCATCACGGTCACCCGGACGATGGTGGTGAACGGGTCGGTGTTGGCGTCCCAGACCCGCTCCAGCAGCTCCTCGCTGGAGACCACCGCGCCGCGCGCCTTGAGCAGCTCGGCCAACACCCCGAACTCCTTGTTGGTCAGGTCGACCGGCGCCCCGCCGCGCGTCACCACCCGGCGGGCCGGGTCGAGCACCAGGTCGGCGACGGCCAGCACGGGCGGGGCGGCCGGGGTGGCCCGCCGGCCCAGCGCCTGCACCCGGGCGACCAGCTCGTCGAAGGCGAACGGCTTGGGCAGGTAGTCGTCCGCGCCGAGCTGCAACCCCTCGACCCGGTCGGCGACGGTGCCGCTGGCGGTGAGCATGAGCACCCGGGTCAGCGTGCCGGAGGCGGCCAGCTCGGCGCAGATCTGGTCGCCGTGGACGCCGGGCAGGTCCCGGTCCAGCACCACCACGTCGTACCGGGTGACGAAGGCCATCTCGTGACCGCTGTCGCCGTCGTAGGCCACGTCGACGGCCATGCCGCGCTTGCGCAACCCCCGCGCGATCGCGTCGGCGAGGTTGCGCTCGTCCTCGACCACCAACACCCGCATACCCGCCTCCTCGCCGGCCGACCTCCCGACAACCTAGTGCCGGCCACCAAACCAGCCTCGCACCGCCGGCCGGACGGGCCGGTTCCGGGCGCGGCGGGGCCGTCAGGCGGGCAGCCGCCACCAGCCGTACGTGCCGGAGTGCCGGCGGCAGACGATGTCCCGGCCGTCGGCGGCGCAGTCGCCCGCCGCGCCGGGCAGCACGTCGCGCACCCGGGCCGCCGCCCCCGCCAGGTCCAGCTCGGCGACCACCAGGCTCCGGCCGTCGCGGTCGGCCCGGGTGCCGTAGTGCGGCCCGCCCGGGGTGCGGCTGAACGCCAGGTCCCAGCTCCCCAGGTCGGCGACCTCCCGCCCGGTGGCGGCATCCAGCACGCCGAGGTGGCTGGCCGTGCCGCCCGCCTGCTCGTCGGCGATCGCCAGGAGCCGGTCGCCGCGCACCGCGATGACCGTCTGCCAGCGGGGATTCGTCCACCGGATCCCGCCGGTCGCCGGGTCGAGCCCGGACAGGTCGAAGCCCCGGTACGCGTAGGCGCAGAGCACCGGCCCGCAGGCCCCCGCGTAGCCGAAGGTCGGCTGCTCCAGCGCCCAGCGCCGGTCCAGCGCGGCGAGCCCGTACGCGGTCACCCGCCGGACCTCGCCCTTGTCCTGCTCGAAGGCCAGCAGCAGGTCACCGGCGACCTCGACCTGGAGGTCCCCCCGCCAGCCGCCCGGCGGCGCGACGAGGCTCGCCCGCACCGCCCCGGAGGCCGTGTCGCGCAGCTCGATCCCGCCGGCGGCCGTGACCAGCGCCACCTGCTCGGCCGCCCCGTCCTCGTCGCGGTCGGCGAAGGCCGCCCACCCCAGGCGACCCGGCACCGACCACCGGAGGCGGCCCGACGTCGGGTCCACCGACCGCAGCTCGCCCCGCTCGATGTCGTCGCCGAGGAGCAGCAGCCCTCCGCCGGCCGCGAGCACCGGGTAGCCGGCCTGCTGCCAGCGCCGCTCGCCGGTCCCCGCGTCCACGGCGAGGGTCTGCACCCCGTCCGTCCGGTAGTCGACGAGCAGGGCGACGCCGCCCTGCTCCTGCACGCCGCCCAGCCGGCCGAGGCCCGGCACGACCGTGCGCCACAGCGTCCGCACGCCGGCCCCCGCGCCGGTGGGCGTCCCGTGGGCCGTCACCTCCCGGGCCCCGTCGGCGCCCGGCGCCCCCGGGTCCAGCAGGTAGACCCGGCCGTCGAGGACGACGACCTCGATGCCGAGCCGGCCGCCGAGCACCGCCGACGCGGGGCGCGCCACGGACGTCGACGAGGCCAGCAGAGACAGCGCGAGCAGGAGGGCCAACGTCACCCGCAGCGGCCGGCCCACCGCCCGGGGCGGCCGGGACGCCGACGCCGGTTCCCCGTCGCCGCGCACCTCGCCGAGGTCGATCAGCGTCACCCTCGCTCCTTCCCGGCCCGTGGCCGGCGCTGCGGCGGCGCGTCCCGCCGGGCCGCCGTGGGGCGCACCGGCCGACCGGGACCGCGCGCACGCGCCTGTACGATGGCGCGTCGTGGCCGTGCCGGTGGTAGATCCCTCGCTGAACTCCGACTCCGCACCCGTGGCGACGCGGGCCGCGTCGACCGGGCCCGGCGCGGCGGGCACAGGCACACCGCGCCGGCCCCGCTGGCGGCCGGCCCGCGCCGACCTGCTGGCCATCGGAGCGTACGTGCTCCTCGGCGTCCTCGTGTGCCTCAACTACTGGGGTGACGTCGAGCACCGCGTGTCGTCGCACCTGCCGACCGACCACAGCTGGTTCGAGTGGCTCTTCGCCCACGGCGCGTACTCGGTGCAGCACCTGGAGAACCCGCTCTTCTCCACCCGCCAGAACGCCCCGGACGGGGTGAACATGATGGCGAACACGTCGCTGCTCGGCGCGACCCTGCCGCTGGCGCCGGTGACGCTGCTGCTCGGCCCGCAGGTGACGTACGCCCTCTATCTGGGCGGGGCGCTCGCGGCGACGGCGGCCACCGCGTACTGGATGTTGTCGCGGCACCTGGTGCGCTCGCGCGCGGCGGCGTTCCTCGGCGGCGCGTTCCTCGGCTTCGCGCCCGGCATCGTGCACCACGCCAACGGGCAGCCCAACTTCGTCTCCAACTACCTGCTGCCGCTGATCGTGGCGCGGGTGCTGCTGCTGGGCGCGGCGGGGCGGAGCTGGCGGCGCGACGGGGTGGTGCTGGGGCTGCTGGTGGCGTACCAGATCTTCATCAACGAGGAGATGCTGCTGCTCACGGCGCTGGCCTGCCTCGTGGTCGTGCTCGCGTACGCGGCGCAGCGGCCCCGGGCGGCGTGGGCCCGCACCCGCGGTTTCCTGTCCGCGCTCGGCCTCGGCGGCGCGCTGGCGCTGCTGCTCACCGCGTACCCGATCTGGTTCCAGTTCAACGGCCCGCAGTCCTACCGGGGGTTGCAGGGCGGGGTGTTCCACAACTGGGGCGAGGACCTGGTGGCGTTCGTCACGTTCGCCCGGGACACCGTGGCCGGCGACGAGGCGGTGGAGAAGACCATCGGCCTCACCGAGCAGAACACCTGGTTCGGCTGGCCGCTGGTGCTGGTGGCGCTGGTCGCGCTGGCGCTGCTGGTGCGCCGGTCGCTGGCCGCCCGGATCGTCGCCGTGCTGGTGGTCGTGTTCACCGTCGCCTCGATCGGCCCGGTGGTGCGCTTCGACGGGGCGGAGACCACGATCGACGGGCCGTGGGCGTACATCCCGGACGACCTGCCGCTGGTGGAGATGATGATGCCCACCCGGCTGGCCCTGGTGGTGGCCGCCGCCGTCGGCGTGCTGCTCGCCCTGGCCTGGGACGCGCTGGCGCGCACCGCCCCGACCGGGACCGGGGCCGCCGGCCGGGCGGGCCGCTGGCTGCGCCCCGTCGGGTACGCGGCGCTGGCGCTCGCCGTGCTGCCGCTGGTCCCCCGGCCGCTGCCGGCCGAGCGGATCGACCCGCCGCCGCACTTCATCACCTCCGGCGGCTGGCGGCCGTACGTCCCGGCGGGCCGGACCCTGGTGCCGGTGCCGATCCCCAGCAACGTGCACGGCCTGCCCACGCTGCGCTGGAGCGCCCTGACCGGGCACGAGTTCCCGATCCCCGGCGGCTACTTCATCGGGCCCAACCCCGACGGCGAGGGCGTCTTCGGGGCCCCGAACCGCCCGACCAGCACCCTCATCTACGCCACGATGGACTCGGGCACCCTGCCGCCGCTGACCGAGGAGAACCGCCGGCAGGCCGCCGAGGACCTGCGCTACTGGAAGGCGTCCGTGGTGGTCCTCGGCGCGCATCCCCGCGAGGCGGTCCTGCGCGAGCTGATGACCGCCCTGCTCGGCCCCCCGCAGCGCGTCGACGACGTCTGGCTCTGGCCGGTGTGAGGTGCAAGGAAGGGCCCCCTGTTAACGCATTCTGTTGTACAGGGGGCCCTTCCTAACACGCACGCCGCCGCACGCCGCCGCCGCACGCGTAGCCCGCGAGGCGGGCGGCGTCAGCCCACCAGGGGGCGCACGTCCCACACCCACGCGCCGTCGACCTCGCGCCCCGGACCGACGAGCGCGTCGACGGTGCGGCGGACCGCCTCGCCCCGGTGCAGCCCGCCCTGCACCAGCACCGCCGCCCGCCAGTGCCGCAGGTCCGCCACCGCCTGCCGGCGGTCCGCGTCGGTCACCACCGGCGCCTCGCCGGTCTCGGCCGCCCGGCGCAGCAGCGCCGCCGTCGGCCGGTCGGGCGCGCCCCAGCGGGCGGTCGGGTCGGCGGCGGCGCTCGGGCCGATGAAGTAGCCGCCCGGCGCGGTGAAGGCCAGCCCGGTGCGGGCCGACCAGAACGTCGCCGGGCTGACCCCCGCGCCGGTCACCGGCGGCACCGGCACGAGGGTCCGCCCGGCCGGCACGTACGCCCGCCAGCCGCCGTCGGCCACGAACGCCGGCACCGGCCACGTCGGCACGGTGCGGATCGGCGTGGGGGCGAGCGGGAGCAGCGCGGCGGCCACGGCCCCGCCCCAGAGCAGCCGCACCGGCACCCCCGGCCGGTCGGCCACCGCCCCGCCCCCGGAGCCGGTCCCGGACAAGGCCACCGCCCCGCCCCCGGAGCCGGTCCCGGACAAGGCCACCGCCCCGCCCCCGGAGCCGGTCCCGGACAAGGCCACCGCCCCGCCCTCGGCGCCCGGCACGGCCGGCACCGCGCCGCCCCCGACCGGGGCCAGGGCGAGCGCCCGGTCCAGGGAGAGGGCGACCAGCACCCCCAGCACCGGAACGCAGATCAGGGCGAACCGGGCCGGCACCACGAGGTCGAGCAGCGGCACCCCGGCCAGCAGCCGGTACGGCCCGGGCAGCCCGGTCGACGCGCCGTCGACCCGGACGGTGTCGCCGAGGGAGAGCAGCGCGGCGAGCAGCCCGACGGCGGCGAGGGCCCGCACCAACGGCCGACGCCACAGCCAGACCACGACCACCACGGCGAGCACCAGCAGGCCCGGCCCGAAGAACGAGTTCTCCTCGGTCGGGTTCGGCGAGAGCAGCCCGGGGACGTACCCGTCGCCGAGGACCGTCTGCCGGGCCGACGCGGTGAACGAGGCCGCGTCGAGCTGGAAGCCCCGCGCGTGGAAGGGCATCCCCTGGTAGTGCCCCGGGCCGAGGAACTGGAACCACAGCGGGTACGCCAGCAGCGCCCCCGCCACCAGCGCGCCCACGCCGAGCCGGCCGAGGAGGGCGGGCGTCAGCCGGCGGGCCGCCGCCCGGTCCGCGAGGGCGTACGCCACGGCGAACGCCCCGGCGGTGAGCGCCAGGAAGACGAGCAGCTCCTCGCCGACGAAGACCTGGTACGCCACGAGCAGCCCGAGCGCCACCCCGTGCCGGCGGACCCGGTCGGTGCCGGGCCGGAACACCAGCGCCAGGATCGGCGGCGCGAGGAACTGGGCGGCCATGTGCAGGTGCGCCCCCGCCTGGGCCACCATGCCGGGGGCGAAGCCGCAGACGAGGCCGCCGACGGCGGCGGCGACGCGGGAGCCGACCAGCCGGCGGGCCAGCAGGACGTACCAGGCGGTGGCGGTGCCGGCCAGGCTGACCACGACCGCCACGAGGAAGGCCGCCTGCGTGCCGAACAGCAGCGTCACCGGGGTCAGCGGCACGCCCAGGCCGAGCACCGACGTGTTGGCCATCAGGTTCACCCCGTCCGGGGCGTTCAGGGCCGCGCTGTGCAGCGGATTCTCTCCAGCGGTGACCGCGCGGGCCGCCCGGGCGAGCATCCACTCGAACAGCATCTGGTCGTTGTCCTGGTGGAACAGCCGGTCGGGCCGGCCCCACTGGCGGCTGGTGAGCAGCACCGCCAGGCCGAGGTAGCCGGCGACGACGGCGACGTCGACGCTGCGTACCCGCCGGGGCCGGGCGGCGACCGGCGGCGCGACCGGCTGCCGCCGCCCGCCCGGCGCGCCGACGGCGGCGGGCGCGGCCATCAGGCCGACGGGTCGGTCAGGGTCCGCACGTCCCAGACCCAGACGTCCAGCTCGCGGCGCGCCGGGCCGACCAGGTCCTCGACGGTACGCCGCAGCGGCTCGGCGTTGTGCTGACCGACGGGGAGCACCAGGATGGCGGCCCGCCAGTGCCGCAGCTCGTCCAGCGAGCGGCGGCGCTGGCGGTCGTCGAGCTTCGGGGTGCGGCCGGTGCTGGCCACGTCCTCCAGCAGTTCGCCGACGCCGCTGGGCCGCCCGCCGAAGCGGCCCGGGTCGCCGGTGTTGCCGTTGCGCGGGGCGAGGAAGTAGCCGCCCGGGATCTTGAAGTCGAGGTTGGTGCTGGCCGCCCACCGCATCCCGTGCGTGTTGCCCATGCTGGGCACCGGGATCGGCACGAGGGTCTGGTCGGGGCCGACGTAGTCGCGCCACCGGTCGGCGGTGATGAACTTCGGCACCGGCGGGCGCGAGGTGACCTTGAGCGGCATCGGCGCGATCGGCAGCAGGGCCATGACCAGGGCGGCCACCCCGAGGGTACGCATGGTGCGGGCCTCGGCCGTGCGCAGCGCCCAGACCCGCTCGACGGCGAGGGCGAGCAGCACCCCCACCACCACGCTGGTGATCATGCCGAACCGGGTGGGCACGACGGCGTCGAGCAGCGGCAGCCGCACCAGGAACTCCCACGGCCCGGTGAACAGCTCCCGGTCCCACCAGGACACCCGCTCACCGAGGGAGAGCAGCGCGAAGAACGCGCCGGTCGCCGCGAGGGCGCGGACGATCGGCTCGCGGCGCAGCCAGAGCACGATGCCGACGGCGATGAGGGCGAGGCTCCAGCCGAGGAAGGCGTTCTCCTCGGAGTAGTTCGGGGCGAGGTTGACGTTGGCGCGCTCGTTGCCGCCGAGGGTGGGCGAGCCGGGGGCGAAGAAGGCGGCGATGTCGTTGCCGTAGTCGCGGACGGCGTCGCTGAGCCCGTGGTACGCCATCGGCCCGGCGAACTGCACGTAGAGCGGGTACGCCAGCAGCGAGCCGGCCAGCACGGTGCACACCGCGACGGCGACGCCCAGGGGCCGCCACGCGGTCGACCACAGCCCCGGCCGCTGCGCCAGCACGGCGATCAGGAACACCCCGCAGGCCAGCGCCGTGAAGAGCAGGATCTCCTCGTTGATGAACGCCTGCACCGTGACCAGCAGCGCCAGCAGCGCCCCGTCGCGGACGGGCCGCTTCGACCGGGTGATCACCAGCACCCGCCAGACGATGAACGGCAGCAGGAACTGGCTGATGATGTTCGGGTGCCAGTTGGCGTGCGAGAGCATCGCCGGGGAGAAGCCGCAGAACCAGCCGCCCACGGCGGCGGCGAGGGGGTTGCGGACGACGTGCCGGGACAGCACCCGGTACCAGGCGGCGGCCGTGCCGGCGAGACCGCAGGTGACCAGCACCACAAAGGAGACGGCGGGCCCGAACAGCAGGGTCACCGGCACCATCGGGATGCCGAGCGCCAGGACGGCCGTGTTGGCCATCAGGTTGACCCCGTCGGGGTAGTTGAACTGGTCGGTGTAGAACGGGAACTCGCCGTGCAGCACCACCCGCACCGAGTGGGCGAGGAAGAACTGCACCTGGGCGGGGTCGCTGCTGTAGAGCGAGGCGACCCGGCCGGCGGGGTCGATCCAGATCTGGCTGGTCACCCAGAGCGCGGCGAGCAGGAAGACGCCGTAGACGGCGAGGTCCCGCCGCCGGGGCGTCCAGCGCCAGCGCCGCCGGCTGCGGGTGCCGGCGGCCGGGGCCGCGGCGGGCGCGGCCGGCGGGGCTGCGGCGGCGGGTGACGGGGCTGCGGCGGGCGGCGGGGCGGCTGCGGGCTCCGCGCCGGCCGGGGGCTCGACGGTCGGAGGCTCGACGGTCAGGGGCTCGGCAGGAGTCACAGTCGGCGGAGTCTACCGGAGGCGGGGCCACGCCCGACAATCACCGTTGCGTCCCTTGTGGGCGGTCGGCGCGCAGCTCGCGGCCGGGGATCGAGGTGCCGGTTCGCGGTCCGCCGCCGTCTCGTACCATGTGGGGCGCAACGACCGGCGACGCGATCGGGGGCGTACACGTGGCTTCAGCGCGCCGGCGCGGCGGGACGGCCACCACGCTGCTCGCCCTCCTGCTGACCGCGACGGCCTGCGGCCCGGTCGCCGACCGCAAGCCCGACGCCCTCCCGGTGGGCTACGACAGCCTGGACGGCACGCTGCGGGTGTGGCCCGCGCGGGGCGGCCTGGCCGGTGACGCGGCGGCGACGGCGGCGGTGACCGACGCGGTCCGCGCCTGGCGGACGCCGGTCGACGACCGGGCGCACCTGCCGTCCTCGGGGATCCTGTGGTCCGGCGAGGCCGACGGCGCGCCGCTCGCCCTGGTGGCCGCCGACGTCCCCGGCGAGAGCGCCTCCTGGCTGCTGCAACTGACCCGTGACGGCAACCGCTACGTGGTCGACCGGGCCAGCGAATACACCGACCCCGGCTACCTCGTCTACTCCGACGTGCTGCCCGTGCAGACCAGCGCCGGGCGTCGCTACCTGCTCTCCGAGCGGGTGGAGCGGCTGCTCGGCCCGAAGGGCCGGGCCCTGGTCACCCGCGACGGGCTGACCGACCCGGTGGACGTGCCGGCCTGCCAGGCGGTGCCGCTGACCGCGACGCTGCGGGCCACCAGCTCGCTGCCGCGCGGCCGGGCCGCCGACCGCCTGCTCGACCTGGGTACGGCCACCACGGACCCCCGCTACCCGCTGGTGCGCGACGAGACGGGCTCGGGCCGGCGGGCGCTGGACGACCTGGACACCTGCGAGCTGGCCGACGAGCGGGGCCCGTTCGGCAGCATCCCGCGCCGCATCGGCGACCGGGACGCGCCCCGCGCGGTGCCGGAGTCCTGGCCGCGGGGCAAGGTGAGCGTGCGCGCGCTCGGCGAGGTGGCCCTCGGCGGGGGCGACCCGGCCGACCTGGAGCAGCTGAGCTGGGAGACCGGCACGGGCACGATGACGGCCGTCGTCTACCGCCCGGCGGCCGGCGACCCGGTGTTCTCGCCGGCCGACCGCGCCAACACGTTGCAGGCGTACGTGCTGCCGGTGCCGGGGCAGCCGCTGGTGGTGCTGAGCTGGCGGGCCAACCGGTACACCTCGCTGTCGGTGCCCCCGGGCACCCCCCGGCTGGTCGACCGGCCGGGGCTGGTGGTGGTGCCGCAGCCGACGAGCAAGGCGACGTTCAGCCTGGCCGGCGCGGAGAAGACCTACTACCGCTCGGTCGGCGGCCGCTAACCCGCCCCCGCAGCCCTCGGCGGCGCGCGGCCCCGCCGCCCCGCCGCACCGCGCCACCGCACGGCGGACAGGTGAGAAGGGGCCCCTTCTCGACGCCAGGCGTTAAGAAGGGGCCCTTCCTTGCACTCAGTTGGGCAGGCGGACCGGCTCGGACTGCTGCGCGTCGAGGCGGGAGATCCAGCCGGTGACGTCGCGGGCCACGTCCTGCGCGGTGAGGCCCAGGTCGGCGAGGATCTGCGCGCGGGTGCCGTGCGGGTGCCAGTCGGCCGGCACCCCCAGGTCCCGCAGCGGCACCCGGACGTCGGCGTCCCGCATCGCCTGGGCGAGGGCGTCGCCGACGCCGCCGACGCGCACGCCGTCCTCGACGGTGACGACGAGGCGGTGGCCGGCGGCCAGCTCGACCAGCTCGGCGGGGACCGGGCGCACCCAGCGCGGGTCGACCACGGTCACCCCGTAGCCCTGCTCGGCGACCCGGGCGGCGACCTCCATGCCGAGGTGGCCGAACGAGCCGACCGCGACCAGCAGCACGTCGGCGCGGTCCGCCTCGGCCAGCACGTCGACCGGGCCGATCCGGCGCACGGCCGGCAGGTCGGCGGCGACGGTGCCGGTCGGGAACCGCACGACGGTCGGGCCGTCGTCCACGGCGATCGCCTCGCGCAGCTCCTCACGCAGGGTCGCCGCGTCCCGGGGAGCGGCGATGCGCAGGCCCGGCACCACCCCGAAGACGGACATGTCCCAGATGCCGTAGTGGCTCGGCCCGTCCGGCCCGGTGATCCCGGCCCGGTCCAGCACGAACGTCACCGGCAGCTTGTGCATCGCCACGTCCAGCAGGACCTGGTCGAACGCCCGGTTGAGGAACGTCGCGTAGACCGCCACCACGGGGTGCAGCCCGCCGAGGGCCAGCCCGGCCGCCGAGGTGGCGGCGTGCTGCTCGGCGATGCCGACGTCGTAGACCCGGTCGGGGTGCTTGCGGGCCAGCTTGGCGATGCCGGTCGGCTCGGCCATCGCGGCGGTGATGCCCACCACGTCGGGCCGGGCGTCGGCGATCGCGACCAGCTCGTCGGCGAAGACGCCGGTCCACTTCACCGACGGGGCGGCGACCAGCTTGCCGGTCGCCACGTCGAACGCGCCGGGGCCGTGGAAGCAGTCGGCCTCGTCCTCCTCCGCCGGCCGGTAGCCGTAGCCCTTGCGGGTCACCGCGTGCACGATCACCGGGCCGCCGAAGTGCTTCGCCGCCCGCAGCGCCGACTCGACCGCCGCCACGTCGTGCCCGTCGACCGGGCCGACGTACTTGATGCCCAGGTCCTCGAACATCGCCTGCGGGGCGACCGCGTCCTTGATGCCCTTCTTGACGGCGTGCAGCACCTCGTACATGGGGCGGCCGACCAGCGGCGTCGAGCCGAGGGCGTCCTTGACGGTGTCGAGGACCTTCTCGTAGCCGGGGTTGAGCCGCAGCGACGACAGGTGGTCGGCGAGGCCGCCGATGGTCGGCGCGTACGACCGGCCGTTGTCGTTGACGACGATCACCAGGGGGTTGCCTGAGGTGGCGATGTTGTTCAGCGCCTCCCAGCACATGCCGCCGGTCAGCGCCCCGTCGCCGACGACGGCCACCACGGAGCGCGCCTCGCCGCGCAGCGCGTACGCCTTGGCCAGCCCGTCGGCGTAGGACAGGGCGGTGGAGGCGTGCGAGTTCTCGATCAGGTCGTGCTCGCTCTCGGCCTGGCTCGGGTAGCCGGAGAGGCCGCCGCGCTGGCGCAGCCTGTCGAAGCCGTCCTGCCGGCCGGTGAGGATCTTGTGCACGTACGCCTGGTGGCCGGTGTCGAACAGGAGCCGGTCCCGGGGGGAGTCGAAGACCCGGTGCATCGCCAGTGTCAGCTCCACCACACCCAGGTTGGGGCCGACGTGCCCGCCGGTGCGGGAGACCTTGGCGATCAGGAAGTCACGGATCTCGGCGGCGAGGATGTCCAGCTGCTCGGCGGTCATCCGCTTCACGTCCTGCGGACCCCGCACCGTGGCCAGCAGCCGGCCGTGGTTGGCCGTGTCCTCTTCAGCACTCATGAGCGAAGAGTCTATCGGCCGCCCGGTAGTCCGCAGCCTGGCCGGTGAACGACCCCGCTGACCGGGTGCGCAGTCAGGAGACGATCACCAGGCGGCGGGGCGGGGCGACCGGCGGGGCGTGCCGGGCCGGGCCGGCCGGCGTCCAGGAGCCCAGCACGGCCGCCTCGCGGGCCCCGGTCACCGACGGGACCGCCCCCGGCAGGCCGTGCCAGGACAGCCAGCCGAGCAGGGCGAACGCGTACGCCTCCTTGGCCTGGGCCGGCACCCCCAGCTCGTCGCTGGTCCGCAGCCGCCACCGGCCCGCGCCGAGGGCGGCCAGCCGGCCCCACAGGGTGCGGTTGCGCACCCCGCCCCCGGCGGCGACGACCTCGGCCACCTGATGCCGGTCGCACGCGGCGGCCACCGTCCGGGCCGTCAGCTCGGTCAGCGTGGCCAGCACGTCGTCGGCGGCCACGGGCGCGCCGAGCGCGGCGAGCCGCTCGTCGAGGTACCCGGCGTGGAACAGCTCCTTGCCGGTGGACTTGGGCGGCGGCGCGGCGTAGTACGGCTCGGCGAGCAGCAGCTCCAGCAGCCCGGGGTGCACCCGCCCCGCCGCCGCCCGGGCCCCGTCGAGGTCGCAGGGGCGGCCGAGGAACCGCCGGGCCGCCGCGTCCAGCAGCGCGTTGGCCGGGCCCACGTCGTACCCGAGGGTCGGCGCGCCGGGGGCGACCACGGTGAGGTTGGCGATGCCGCCCAGGTTGAGCGCCGCCCGGGGCGGGCCGTCCTCGCCGCCCAGCAGCAGCGCGTCGAACGCCGGCACCAGCGGCGCGCCCTGCCCGCCGGCGGCGACGTCGGCCGCGCGCAGGTCCGCCAGCACCGGCACGCCCACCCGGGCGGCCACCCGGGCCGGCGCGCCGAGCTGGAGGGTGCCGCGCACGGCGCCGCCGTCGACCCAGTGGAACACGGTCTGCCCCGGCGAGACGACCGCGTCGACCCCCCCGCCGGCCAGTTCCACGCCGCGCGCCGCCGCTTCGGCGAACACCTCGCCGAGCCGGTTGTCCAGCCGGCAGACCGCCTCGATCGTGGTCGGGTGCGGCGGCAGCACCGCCTGGATCTGCGCCCGCAGCCCCGCGTCGTGATCGAGGCCGACGTGGCCGAGCGGCCGCAGCCGCAGCGTCTCTCCGTCGACGGTGAACTCGGCGGCGACGACGTCCACCCCGTCGTACGACGTCCCCGACATCAACCCCACGATCCGCATGTAAGGAAGGGCCCCCTGTTAACGCTTTCTGTATAGGAAGGGCCCCCTGCAATCAACCCCGCGCGCCGCGCACCGCGCGCCGGGCGCCGGTCACCGACCGGGTCGCAGGAGGCCGACCAGCTCGACGTGCCGGGTCATCGGGAACAGGTCGAAGCCGCGCAGCCCCGCCAGCTCCCAGCCGGCCTCGGCGAAGGTGCGCACGTCCCGGGCGAAGGCGGCCGGGTCACAGGCCACGTACGCCACGGCACGCGGCCCGGCTGCGACCACGTCCCGCACCACCCGCGCGCCGGCCCCGCTGCGCGGCGGGTCCAGCACCACCAGGTCCACCGGGCCGGTGATCCGGCGGCGGGCCAGGGCGGTCTCCACCCGGGCCGCCACCACCTCGACGCCGGGCAGGTCCCGCAGGTTGTCCCGGGCGGCGGCGACGCCCGCGCCGGCGGACTCGACGACGGTGACCCGGGCGGCCGGGCCGACCCGGGCGGCCACGGCGGCGGCGAACAGCCCCGCCCCGCCGTAGAGGTCCCAGGCCGACTCGCCCGGCTGCGGGTCGAGCAGGTCGAGCACCGCGTCGACCAGGGTGTCGGCCGCCGCCGGGTGCACCTGCCAGAAGCCGGACGCCGGCAGCGTCCACTCCCGGCCGGCGGCCACCTCCCGGACGGTCTGCGGCCCGGCGGCGGGCGGGGCGACGGCCGGGCCGGTCAGGCCGTCGGGCGGGGCGGTCAGGCCGTCGGGCGGGGCGGCCGGCAGGGCAGCCGGGCCGGCGGGCGGGGCGGTCGCAGCGGCGTCGGGGGGCAGGGCGGTGACGGTGACGTCGCCGCCGGTGGAGGCGACCGCCTCCACCGCCTCGGCCGCCGGCCAGGGCCGCCCGAGCAGCGGCAGCGCCTGGATCGCCGGGTGGGCGATGAGGCAGCGGTCGACCGGCACCACCTCGTGCGAGCGGTGCTTGAGCAGCCCGGCGCGGCCGGCGGCGTCGACCGCGTACCGGACCCGGGAGCGCCAGCCGAGCGGCCCGCCGGGCAGCGCGGCGACCCGGACCCCGAGCCGGTCGATCTCCGCGTCGGTGAGGCCGGCGAGGCGGCGCAGCTGCTCGCGGACCACCGCGGCCTTCCAGTCGAGCTGGGCCGCGGGCGCGACGTGCTGGAGGTCGCAGCCGCCGCAGAGACCCGGTTTCGCGTACGGGCAGGGCGGCGCGACCCGCTGCGGCGCGGCGTCGAGCACCGTCACCGCGTCGGCGCGGACGAACCCGCGGTGCACCTCGGTGACCTCGGCCACCACCCGCTCGCCGGGCAGCGCGTGCCGGACGAAGACCACCTGCCCGTCGACGCGGGCCACGCAGTGCCCGCCGGGGGCGACGGCGTCGACGGTCAGCTCGACCCGCTCGGCCTCCTCCAGCCCGCGCCGCTCGGCCTCGCCCCGCCCGGCGCCCGCCGGGCGACCGTCGCCGCCCGCGCCGGCCCGGGAGGCGCCCGCGCCGGCCCGGGACGCGGCCACGCCCGGCCGGGTCATCGCCCGTCCCCCTCGGTCGGGCCGCGCTCGCCGGGCGGGGCGGAGGCCACCGGCGGCACCGGCGGGGGCAGGGTGCTGCGCGGGGCGACCCGGGGGCCGCGCGCCGGGCCCCGGGTCAGCGTCGCGTCGAGCCGGTCGAGGTTCTTGCCTGCGGTGGAGGCGAGCTGCCACGGCACGCTGGTGACCATGACGCCCGGCTCGAACAGCAGCCGCCCCTTGAGGCGCAGCGCGCTCTGGTTGTGCAACAGGTTCTCCCACCAGCGTCCGACGACGTACTCGGGAATGAAGACCGTGACCACGTCGCGCGGCGACTCCCGGCGGGTGTTGGCCACGAAGTCGAGGATCGGCCGGGTGATCTCCCGGTACGGCGAGTCGACAACGGTCAGCGGCACCGGCAGCTCCCGCCGCTCCCAGTCGGCCTGGAGGTCCCGGGTGTCCTTCTCGTCGACGTTGACCGTCACCGCGGTCAGCGTGTCCGGGCGGGTGGCGCGGGCGTACGCGATGGCCCGCAGCGTCGGCTGGTGCAGCTTGCTGACCAGCACGATGGCGTGGTTGCGGGCGGGCAGCACGCCCCGGACCTCGGTCGGCTCCAGCTCGGCGGCGACCCGGTCGTAGTGCCGCCGGATGGCCAGCATCAGCACGTAGAGCACCGCCATCGCGGCGATGGCGATCCACGCGCCGAGCAGGAACTTGGTGATCAACACGATGACCAGCACCGCGGCGGTCATCACCATGCCGAAGGCGTTGATCGCCCGGGACCGGATCATCCGGCGGCGGGCCTGCGGGTCCCGCTCGGTGCGCAGGTGCCGGTTCCAGTGCCGGATCATGCCGGCCTGGGAGAGGGTGAACGAGACGAAGACGCCGACGATGTAGAGCTGGATGAGCCGCGTCACCTCGGCCTGGAACCCGACGATCAGCACGATCGCGGCGACGGCGAGGAAGACGATGCCGTTGGAGAACGCCAGCCGGTCGCCCCGGGTGTGCAGCTGCCGGGGCAGGTAGCGGTCCTGGGCGAGGATGCTGCCGAGCACCGGGAAGCCGTTGAACGCGGTGTTCGCGGCGAGGAAGAGGATCAGGGCGGTCATCCCGGCGACCACGTACAGCAGCACCGACCCGGAGCCGAAGACCGTCTCGCCGAGCTGGGCGGTGACGGTCTTCTGCACGTATCCGTCGGGGCCGGAGAGGATCTGCAGGTTCGGGTCCTCGACGAACTGGAGGCCGGTGAGCCGGGCCAGCCAGATGATGCCGACGAGCATGCTCACCGCGATGGTGCCGAGCAGCAGCAGGGTGGTGGCGGCGTTGCGGCTCTTCGGGGCCTTGAACGCGGGCACCCCGTTGGAGATCGCCTCCACGCCGGTGAGCGCGGCGCAGCCGGAGGAGAAGGTCCGCAGCAGCAGGAAGACCAGGGCGAACCCGGTGACGCTGTGCTCGGCCTGGATCTCCAGGCCGGCGCTGGGCGCGCGCAGGTCGTGGCCGAGGACGAAGTACCGGACCAGGCCGGTGACGATCATGCCGCCGATGACGATCACGAAGCCGTACGTCGGGATGGCGAACGCGGTGCCGGACTCGCGCAGGCCGCGCAGGTTCATCGCGGTGAGCAGCACCACCGCGCTGACGGCGATGAGCACCTTGTGGGTGGCCACGAACGGCACCACCGACCCCAGGTTGGCCACGCCGGAGGAGACCGACACGGCCACGGTGAGCACGTAGTCGACGAGCAGCGCGCTGGCCACCGCGAGGCCGGCCCGGGGGCCGAGGTTGACGGTGGCCACCTCGTAGTCGCCGCCGCCGGAGGGGTAGGCGTGCACGTTCTGCCGGTAGCTGGCCACCACCGTGAGCATCACCACCACCACGGCGAGGGCGATCCACGGCGAGAAGAAGAACGCCGACGCGCCCGCGATGGAGAGCGTCAGCAGGATCTCGTCGGGGGCGTACGCCACGCTGGAGAGGGCGTCGGAGGCGAAGACCGGCAGCGCGATGCGCTTCGGCAGGAGGGTGTGCTGGAGCCGGTCGGACCGGAACGGTCGACCGACGAGCAGCCGCTTCAGCAGCGAGGTGGGACTGGCCACAAGCGCTAAGGGTACGACGACGGTTCCGTGGTCACCCGGGGGTGGCGGGGCGGCGGCTTCGACAGGGCGGAGTACCGTCGTCCCCCGCCGGTAACCCCGACGTGGCAGGCTCGCAGGCGAGGGGTCGACGGCGGGCGGATGCGCGCACCTTGGGAGGGACACGTGCATGTCGTGATCATGGGCTGTGGCCGGGTCGGGTCGACCCTGGCCCAGAGCCTGGAGGCCCGGGGGCACTCGGTGGCGGTGATCGACCAGGACGCCGACGCGTTCCGCCGGCTCAGCCCGGACTTCGCGGGCATCACGGTCACCGGCGCGGGCTTCGACGGCGAGGTGCTCCGGCAGGCCGGCATCGAACGGGCGGACGCCTTCGCGGCGGTCTCCAGCGGCGACAACTCCAACATCATCTCGGCCCGGTTGGCCCGCGAGACGTTCGGCGTCTCCCGGGTCGCCGCGCGCATCTACGACCAGCGCCGGGCCCAGGTCTACGAGCGGCTGGGCATCCCGACCGTGGCCACCGTGCGGTGGACGGCCGACCGGATGCTGCGCCACCTGGTGCCCGAAGGCAACGTGGAGATCTTCCGGGATCCGACCAGCACCGTCTCGATCGTCGAGGTGCCGGTGCACAAGGACTGGATCGGCCGGCCGCTGGGGGCGCTGGAGGAGGCGAGCGGGGCGCGGGTGGCCTACCTGATCCGCTTCGGCATCGGCACCCTGCCCACCGGCTCCACCGCCGTGCAGGAGGGCGACCAGGTCTTCATGCTGGTCACCGACGACATCGTGGCGTCGGCGACCTCGGTGGCGGGCAGCCCGCCGGAAGGAGCGCACTGAGCATGCGGATCGCCATCGCCGGCGCCGGCAACGTGGGCCGCTCGATCGCGCAGGAGCTGATCGACAACGGCCACCAGGTGATGCTGATCGAGCGCCAGCCCCGGATGCTGCGGCCCGACCGGGTGCCGGCGGCCGAGTGGGTGCTCGCCGACGCCTGCGAGCTGGCCAGCCTGGAGGAGGCCAACGTCGCCGGCTGCGACGTGGTGGTCGCGGCGACCGGGGACGACAAGGTCAACCTGGTGGTGTCGCTGCTGGCCAAGACCGAGTTCGCGGTGCCCCGGGTGGTGGCCCGGGTCAACCGGGCCGAGAACGAGTGGCTGTTCACCGAGCAGTGGGGCGTCGACGTCGCGGTGAGCAAGCCGCGGGTGATGGCGGCCCTGGTCGAGGAGGCGGTGACCGTCGGCGACCTGGTGCGGCTGATGACGTTCCGGCAGGGCGAGGCGAACCTGGTGGAGATCACGCTGCCGCCGACCGCGCCGTACGTCGGGCAGCCGATCCACGCCGTGCCGCTCCCCCGCGACGCCGCCCTGGTGGCCATCCTGCGCGGCAAGCGGGTGCTGGTGCCCAGCCCGGACGACCCGATCGAGGCCGGCGACGAGCTGATCTTCGTGTGCACGGCGGAGGTGGAGGACGACGTCCGCGCGGTGATCCTCGGCACGGACAGCATCGAGCGGACCCGCGGCGCGAGCTGAGCGGCCCCGCACCGGAGCGAGGTCCGGCGCGTTGGCGGGCGCGGCCCGGGCGCACCGGTGCGGGGGCCGGGCGGGCCGGTGGCCGCCGCCGCGGGGCTCAGCCGCCGGGCAGGGGCTCCGGGGCCGCCGTGGCCTCCTGCCCCGCCTCCCGCTCGCGCGTCACCCGGCGCACCGTCCAGACGGTGATCAGCAGCAGCAGCGCGTACGGCGGGTAGCCCAGCGCCAGCCGGGCCACGCCGAGCGCGGTGTCCTGGTGGGCGAGGTAGAGCCCGGCCTGCACGCCGACCTTGGCCAGCCACACCACGCCCCACAGGACGGTGAGCTGGGTGAAGGTCCGCACGAGGCGGGGGTCGTCCCGCCACTCGGAGCGCCCCTTGGCCACCAGCACCGACCAGATCCAGCCCACGAGGGGCTGCCTGACCGCCGCCGAGACCAGCAGGGCCAGCCCGTAGCCGATGCCGTAGAGGATGCCGGGGAGGTAGAAGTCGCGCTCGTCGCCGGTGCGCCAGGCGATGGCCGCGCCGATGCCGACGCCGACCAGGCCGTTGACCGCGTGCCGCACCGGCCGGCGCTGGACCAGCCGCAGCGCGGCGATGAGCAGCGCCACGGCCACCGAGGCGATGACGGCGGGGCGCAGCTCGCCGACGATGTTGGCGACGACGAAGACGACCACCGGGATGCTCGACTCGACCAGCCCGCGCCAGCCGCCGAGCTGGTCGGCCATCTGCTCGGCGAGGGTCGGCAGCGGCGCCTCGTCCTCCGGGCCGGTGCCGGGCTCGGTCGCCCGCTGGGCTCCGGTGGTCATCGTGGCCCTCCCGTCGGGGTCGTGCGCGTCGTCACTTCGGCGGCTCCAACTCGTAGTACGGGTTGTAGATGACCTTGCGGTCGTCGCGCACCGCCACCCGGCCCCGGGCGGTGAGGTGCCGGCCCGGCTCGATGCCGGCGATGTGCCGCCGCCCGAGCCAGACCAGGGTCACCACGTCGCTGCCATCATATAGATCGGCTTCGAGGGTGGGGAGGTTCGTCCGGGGGGTGTAGACGACCGTGCGCAGCCTGCCGTTGACGCAGACGACCTGACCCCGCGCGCACTGCCGGGCCGGCACGCCGCCGGACTCGGCGCTCTCCCGGAGCAGCTCCTGCGCCTCGATCTCGGCCTCGCTCGCGGTGAGCCGGTGCAGCAGCCGCCGGAACGAGACCCTGCCGCCCTCGTCGGTCGTCATGACCGCCTCAACCCCTCCTCCGCCGGCAGGCCGCGCCGGCACCGGTCCGGCCTGCGCGGGCGAGGCCGTCCCGCCAGCGTACGCCGGCCGGCGCGCGGCCGGGACCGGCGGCCCGCCCCGGACCGGGCCGGCGGCACGCCGACGGCGGGCCCGGGCGGGCCGGGCGACGCCCGCTCAGGCCTCGACGGGTGGGCCGGCCTGCTCGGCGACCTCGCGCGGCAGGCGCAGCGGCAGCGGCTCGCGCACCGGCTTCGCCTCCTGGCCGCGGTCGACGACGAGCCCGTCCAGGCACTCGCGCAGCGGGCCGGCGGCGGACGGGTCGGTCGCGGCGGCGCCCTGGTAGACGCCGCGCACCATCCAGCGAGGGCCGTCGATCCCGACGAACCGCAGGTCGGTCAGGCCGTCCGGGGTGCGCACCCGGGCGTGCAGCTCCGGGCCGTACTCGCCCTGCGCCTCCTGGGCCGCCGCGCCGTCGTTGAACAGCGACTGCCGGATCTCCTCGCGCACCTCGTCCCAGATGCCCTCGGAGCGGGGCGCGGCGAAGACGCCGAGCTGGAGCGCGCTCTGCCCGTGCACCAGCACGACCTGCTGGATCACGCCCTCCGGGTCGGCCTGCACCCGCACCTCCACGTCGGCCACCGCCGGGATGTGCAGGCTGCCCAGGTCGAGCCGCTGCACCCCGTCGGGGGCGTCGGAGACGTCGTACGGGCCGCGCGCCGGGGCCTCGGCGGCGGAGCCGTCGACGACCTCGGCGGACCGCTCGTCACGGGCCTGCCGACCGTCACCGGCCCGCTTTCGGGAGAAGATCACTGCACCCACCCTCCGCTGTTCGCACTCACCCTGCCACCTCTTCCGGCTGCCCGCCGGCCCGGTCCGCCGGCGGCGGGACGAGCCCGGCGTGCCCGCCGGTCGAGCCGTGCCCGCCGACGCCCCGCCGGGACGGCGGCAGCTCGGCCACCGGCCGGAAATCGGCCCGTGCCACCCGCTGCACAACGAGTTGCGCGATCCGATCGCCACGGGCGATCTTCGCCGGTGTCTCCCGATCATGATTGATCAGGTTGACGAGGATCTCACCCCGGTAGCCGGCGTCGACCGTACCGGGCGCGTTGAGCACCGTCACGCCGAGCCTCGCCGCCAGGCCCGACCGCGGGTGCACCAGGCCCACGTACCCCTCGGGGAGGGCGATCGCCAGGCCCGTCGGCACCAGGGCCCGGCCGCCGGGGGGCAGCTCCACGTCCGCGGCGGCCACCAGGTCCGCCCCGGCGTCGCCGGGGTGGGAGTACGCCGGCAGCGGCAGCTGCGGGTCGAGCCGCCGCACGGGCACGGGTACGTCGTCGGTCACGGTCTTCCTCTTCCGTCCGTTTCGCGGGGTGCCCCGTCATCCTGCCGGGTCGGCCGGCCGCCGTGCGCCGTACCCTGGCAGGAGTGAGCCGATCGCCCGCCCCGACGCCCGCCGCCACCGCCACCCACTATGCGGAGCGGCTCAGCCTGCCGTGGTGGCTCTGGCTGGCCGGGCCGGCCCTCGGCGGCTTCCTCGCGCTGGAGCTGTGGCTGGGCGCGGGCGGCGTGCGCGCCTGGCTGCCGTTCGTGGTGCTGCTGCCGGCGACCGTGGGCGCCCTGTGGTGGCTGGGCCGGATCCGCGTCGTCGTGGCCGACGGCGAGCTGCGGGTGGACGACGCCCGCCTGCCCGTGCGGTTCGTGGCCGACGCCGTCCCGTTGGACGCCGCCGGCCGCCGCGAGGTGCTCGGTGTCGGGGCGGACCCGCTCGCCTTCGTGGTGCAGCGCCCCTGGATCAGCGGGGCGGTCCAGGTGGTGCTGGACGACCCGGCCGACCCCACCCCGTTCTGGGTGGTCAGCACCCGCGACCCGGTACGCCTGGCCGCCACTCTCCTCGCCGCCCGCGACGCCCGCTGAGGCGGCGTCGGGGCGGAGCGGGCGGCGGGCCGGACGGGCGTCAGGGCAGAGCGGGCGTCAGGGCAGGGCGGGCGGCGGGCCGGGCAGCTCGCGCCGCTGCCGGCCGAGGTCCTTGCGGAGCTGCTCGCCGAGGGCCCGGGTGGCCCGCCGGTTGAGATAGCTGGCGACCGCCGCCCCGGTGAGGAACGGGCCGAGCGTGGTCAGGTTGCGCCCGAAGCGCTTGAGCAGGGTGTCCCGCAGCTCCTTGCGGGCCGCCGTGCCGAGCACCGCGCTGACGCCGACCCCGGGCAGCATCGGGTTGACCCCCCGCTGGCTGGCCCAGGACTGCACGACGGCCACCGTCCGCTGGGTGCCTCCGGCGGGCAGCGGGGCGCCGTACACCTCGTGCAGCTCGCCGATCAGCTTCAGCTCGACGGCCACCACGGCGACCGTCTCGGCGGCCAGCAGCGCCGGCGCGGAGAGCAGGGTCGGCGTGACCGCCCACTCGACGGCCGCGACTCCCCCGCCGGCGGCGCCGATCGCGGCGGTCGTCCGGGCGGTGTTGCGCACCAGCCGGTCGGCGAGGGCCTCGTCGTCCAGGCCGGGGAAGTGCCGGCGCAGGGTGGCCAGGTCCCGGATCGGCACGTGCGGGGCGACGTCGGCGACCGCGTCGGTCATCCAGCGGACGGCGGCGCGCGGCTTGAACAGGTCGGCGAGGCCCCGGCCGCGGACCTGGCCGACCAGCCGGGTCAGCAGTTGCCGCCGGCGGGCCGGCGCGATGTCGTCGGCGGTCAGCGCGGCGACCGTCTCGCCCAGTTCCTCCTCCGCGCCGGCGCCGCCCGGCGGGGCGGCCTCCGGCCCGGTGCGGTCGCCGCCGGGCGGAGCGGGCGCGGACCCGCTGCGGCCGCCGGCCGGCGGGGCGGCCTCCGGCCCGCCGACGCCGTCGCTGGCGGGCCGCCCGCCGTCGTCGTTGTGCTCGACCATGCGTCGACCTCCCGGGTGCGTCGGCGGGTGGGGGAACCGTCCTGACGAGTCAAGCAGTTCCCCGCCACCGGCGCACGGCGGTGCCGTGGGCCGGTGGCGCACCGGCGGGTGTGGACGTGCCCGACGCCGGCGACTCCCACAGCGGCGGCCTCACCGATGAGGCCGCCGCTGATGTCGCCGGGTCGAGGCGTGGAGATCCCCCGTTGAGGCGCTGGTGTGCCGTGTCGCGGTCAGACGCACTCGCGGCAGATCAGCTCGCCGTTGCGCTCGACCGCCAGCTGGCTGCGGTGGTGGACCAGGAAGCAGCGGGCGCATCGGAACTCGTCCTGCTGCATCGGTAGCACCTTGACCGTGAGCTCCTCGTCGGCCAGGTCAGCGCCGGGGAGCTCGAAGCTCTCGGCCACCTCGGCCTCGTCGACGTCCACGGCGCCCGACTGTGAGTCGACCCGCCGGGCCTTGAGCTCTTCCAGGCTGTCCTCGCCGAGGTCGACCTCGTCGCGACGCGGGGCGTCGTAGTCGGTGGCCATCGGTTTCACTCTCCCATATCGATATGGTCGCTCCCGGTTGTAACGCCGGAAGGCGCTGTTTCGGTTCCACTGCCGGCCACCAACTTTTGTCGGTCACCCGACCCGGCCACCGGCCGAACCGGGTCCGCCAGAGAAACTCCCCCAGCGAGCGCGGTACCTTACCCCCCTCGGGCGAGGCATGTATACCGCCCTCGCGGCTCAGATGTACGCCCCAGACCTCGAAGTTGTTCCCAATGTGACTCAGGCGACACGAAGATAGGGGTAGTACTACCCGCTTCCCGGTTGGCGCGCCGGCATGTCGGACTGTTTCCACGCGACCGCCGGACAACCGTTAGCCTCAGCGGCGTACTCGGCGGCCGGCGGGGCGGCCCACCCGCCCCCGGCCGCCGCCACCCAATCACCGTCCGGGGAGCGCCAGGATGAGCTTTGCGCGAGTGCGAGCACTCGTAGTCGTCGGTCTGCTGGCGGTCGTCGCCCTGGTCATCGTGGTCGTGGCCGTGGTCCGCGACACCCAGGGCAAGGGCGGCGCGGCCGCCGGCTGCCCCGAGGGCGCGCCGCTGGCGGACGTGACCCTGCACGAGAACAAGGACGTGAAGATCAACGTCTACAACGCCACCGACGAGCCGGGCCTCGCCAAGAAGGTGGCGGACGACTTCCGCAACCGCAAGTTCCAGGTGAAGAAGGAGGGCAACGCCAAGCAGCAGCTCGACGGCGTCGCCGTCCTGCAGTACGGCCCGAAGGGCGTCGGCTCCGCCCACCTGCTGCGCGCGTACTTCCTCAACAACGCCGAGCCGAAGTTCGACATCAAGCGCAAGGACGACACGGTCGACGTGGTCCTGGGCAACAATTTCGCCCAGCTCGCCACGACCACCGAGGTCAACCAGTCCCTCGGCGACCTGGGCGCCCCGGTCGCCCCGGCCGGCACCTGCCCGATGCCCGTCGACAAGTGACGGGGCCGGCCGACCCGGCCGCCTCCGGGCGGTCAGGGGCCGCCCGAGGCGTCCAGGTCGGCCAGCCGGTCGTGCAGCGGCGCGAACAGCGCCGGCGGGGCCGCGATCACCAGGTCCGGGCCCGCCGGCCGCCCGCCGAGGCCGCCGACCAGCAGCCCGGCCTCGACGCCGACCAGCGCCCCGGCCGCGTGGTCCCAGAGGTTCAGGCCCTTCTCGTAGTACGCCTCCAGCCGCCCCTCGGCGGCCAGGCAGAGGTCCACCGAGGCGGCGCCCTGCCGGCGCACGTCCCGCACGTGGCCGATCAGCCCCGCGAGCACCCGGGCCTGGTGGGCCCGGCGGGCCGGGTCGTAGCCGAAGCCGGTGGCGACCAGCGCCTGCCCGAGGTCGGTCTCGGCCGAGCAGCGCAGCCGCTCCCCGGCCCGGTACGCGCCGCCCCCGGCGGTGGCCGTCCACTCGTCGCCGGTGAACACGTTGCGCACCACGCCCGCGACCACCTCGCCGTCGACCTCGGCGGCCAGCGACACCGCGCAGTACGGCAGCCCGTACAGGTAGTTGACCGTCCCGTCGATCGGGTCGACGATCCAGCGCACCCGGGCCGCCGGGGTGGCGTCGCCCGCGCCGTACTCCTCCCCGAGGACGCCGTCGTGCGGGCGGAGCCGGCGCAGCGCGTCGAGCACCTGCCGCTCGACGGCCCGGTCGGCGGCGGTGACGACGTCGGTGACGGTGGACTTGGTGGCGGCCACCGACACGCCCTCGGCCCACATCCGGTGTGCGGTCGCCGCCGCGGCCCGGGCGACATCGACGGCGATCTCCAGCAGTTCCCCGGGTGGCGGCACCGCGCGGTCCATAGGTTCGTCCCCTTCCCGCACGACCGGACCCGTCCGGGTCGCGCGCGAGTATCATCCTTACAAAGTCCACATCTGCGCCCAATCGGCGGTCCCGTCAGTCGGTCCGCCGTGCGGCGCAGGATGATCGCGGCAGACGGCGTTACAATTCACCCTGCCCACGCGCCACGGACCGCCAGCCACCGGCCGGCCCGGGACACGGGGGTCCCTCAACGACATCGCCCGGCACCGTGTTCCATGCCGCGTCGGGCAACCCGGCCGTGCTCGCTCTTCGCCTCCGGAAGGTCTTCGTGACAGAACCCCGCCAGACCGGCGCCGACGTTCGCTCGCTCACCGACACCCTGATCGCCCACGCGCAGAGCGCCGGCGGCCAGCTCACGTCGGCCCAGCTCGCGCGCACCGTCGAGTCCGCCGAGGTGACTCCGGCCCAGGCCAAGAAGATCCTGCGTGCGCTCGCGGAAGCGGGGGTGACCGTGGTCGTCGACGGCTCGGCCAGCCCGCGCCGCCGGGTCGCCGCCGCCCGGTCCGCCACCCCGGCGTCCCGGGCCACCACCGCCAAGACCACGAAGAAGGTGGCCGCGCCCGCCCCGAAGCAGGCGCCGGCCGCCGACGACGCCCCCGCGCCGGCGCCCCGGAAGGCCGCCGCGCGCAAGGCGACGACCGAGGCGGTCGCGAAGGCCGCCGTCCCGGCGAAGGTCGCGCGGCCCACGCGGGCCACCAAGGCGACGGTGGCCGCCGCCGCGGGCAAGCCGGCCAAGACCGCCGGCAAGCCGAAGGGCGAGGGCGCCGAGGGCGACATCGACCCGGAGGAGCTCGCCGCCGAGATCGAGGACGTGGTGGTCGAGGAGCCGGCGGAGCTGGCCCAGGCCGCCGCGGCCGACGCCGCCAGTTCCGCCACCGACAACGACTTCGAGTGGGACGACGAGGAGTCCGAGGCGCTCAAGCAGGCGCGTCGCGACGCCGAGCTGACCGCCTCCGCCGACTCCGTGCGGGCCTACCTCAAGCAGATCGGCAAGGTGCCCCTGCTCAACGCCGAGCAGGAGGTGGAGCTCGCCAAGCGGATCGAGGCGGGCCTCTACGCCGCCGAGCGGCTGCGCGCCGCCGAGGAGGGCGAGGAGAAGCTGGTCCGGGAGATGGTCCGCGACCTCGGCTGGATCTCCCGCGACGGCGAGCGGGCCAAGAACCACCTGCTGGAGGCCAACCTGCGGTTGGTGGTGTCGCTGGCCAAGCGCTACACCGGCCGGGGCATGGCGTTCCTCGACCTCATCCAGGAGGGCAACCTCGGCCTGATCCGGGCGGTCGAGAAGTTCGACTACACCAAGGGCTACAAGTTCTCCACGTACGCGACCTGGTGGATCCGGCAGGCGATCACCCGGGCGATGGCCGACCAGGCCCGCACCATCCGCATCCCGGTGCACATGGTCGAGGTGATCAACAAGCTCGGCCGGATCCAGCGCGAGCTGCTTCAGGACCTGGGCCGCGAGCCCACCCCGGAGGAGCTGGCCAAGGAGATGGACATCACACCCGAGAAGGTGCTGGAGATCCAGCAGTACGCTCGGGAGCCCATCTCGCTCGACCAGACCATCGGCGACGAGGGCGACAGCCAGCTCGGCGACTTCATCGAGGACTCGGAGGCCGTCGTCGCGGTCGACGCCGTCTCGTTCTCCCTGCTCCAGGACCAGCTCCAGCAGGTGCTCCAGACGCTGTCGGAGCGCGAGGCGGGCGTGGTCCGGCTCCGCTTCGGCCTGACCGACGGCCAGCCGCGCACGCTGGACGAGATCGGTCAGGTCTACGGCGTGACCCGGGAGCGGATCCGGCAGATCGAGTCGAAGACGATGTCGAAACTGCGTCACCCGTCGCGGTCACAGGTTCTCCGTGACTACCTGGACTGACCCGAGTTCGTCAACCGCACGTGTCGCTTTGATCACCAGGCGTACAACACTCGATGGTGATCGGCCGGTTGCACGATTGTGATCGTTGACGTGGCACCCTTGGTGCACGGCACACTGTTGCCGCCAGGTGTGACCTCGGTCCCCCGCGGGCACACAGGGAAGGCAAGACCCTCGTCGGGTGTTGCACGATAGGTGAGCAACGACCGACGAGATTGTTCATCGGTGACGACCAGAGGAGGAAGGCGATGACCCCGACCCTCACGCCGCCGCCCGAGACGGTGGCTCCCCCAGCCGCCGATGAACGGTGCGACCGCTGCAACGCTGCCGGCAAGCTCCGTATCACTCTGGCGGGCGGGAGCGAGCTGGTGTTCTGTGGGCACCACGCGAACAAGTACGCGGAGGATCTCGTGAAGATCACCGTGCGGTTCGCGACGGACCCCGAGTTCAGCTGGCGTGGCGCCGATCTAATGGCGAACTGACCGCAGAAGTCCGCATACCGACCACAAGCCGGCCGGAGGCGCCCCACGGGCCCCTCCGGCCGGCTTGACCGTTTCGACCCTCCGTCACAGGGTCTGGACGGTGGCGATCCGCTCCTCCAGTTGTTCGATCGTGGCCTGCGCGCTGGGCGGGCCGCCGCAGAGGCGGCGCAGCTCGGCATGGATCTTGCCGTGCGGCAGACCGGTCCGGTGGTGCCGCGCGGCCACGAGGGCGTTCAGTTGCCGCCGTAGCGCCACCCGACGCTGGGCGGCGCTCATGGGCTGGGGTGGGGCCGCCGTGGCGGCAGGGGCCGGCTCAGCGGCCCGCTCGGTGGCCCTGCGGCGCTGGGCCGCCAGCTGCTCGGCCTGCCGCTTGGTGAGCAGCAGGGAGACCTGGTCGGCGGTGAGCAGACCGGGCAGCCCCAGGTATTCCTCCTCCTCGGGCGTGCCGGCCTGGGCGGCGGTGCCGAAGGACGCGCCGTCGAAGATCACCTGGTCCAGCTCGGCCGTGGCGGACAGGGCCGCGAACCGCTTCTCCAGCTCCCCGCTGGCCTGGTCGTCGCGCTGGGCGCGCTCCAGCAGGTCGTCGTCGAACCCCTCGCGGTCCTTCGGCTTGCCGAGCACGTGGTCCCGCTCGGCCTCCATCTCGCTGGCCAGCCCGAGCAGGTGCGGGACGCTGGGCAGGAACACCGACGCGGTCTCCCCCGGGCGGCGGGCCCGGACGAACCGGCCGATGGCCTGGGCGAAGTAGAGCGGGGTGCTGGCGCTGGTCGCGTAGACGCCGACCGCCAGGCGGGGGATGTCGACGCCCTCGGAGACCATCCGGACCGCCACCAGCCAGCGCTGCTCGGACGCCGCGAACGTCGCGATCCGGGCGGACGCGCCCTGGTCGTCGGAGAGGACCACCGCGGCCTTCTCGCCCGTGAGCCGCTCGATCAGCTTCGCGTACGAGCGGGCGGTCTGCTGGTCGCTGGCGATGATCAGCCCGCCGGCGTCGGGCATCCCCGCGTTGCGCAGCACGGTCAGCCGGGCGTCGGCGGCCCGCAGGACCTGCGGCATCCAGTCGCCGGCCGGGTCCAGGGCGGTACGCCACGCCTGGGCGACGAGGTCCTGCGTCATCGGCTCGCCCAGCCGGGCGGCCAGCTCGTCCCCGGCGTTCGTCCGCCACCGGGTCTCCCCCGAGTACGCCAGGAACAGCACCGGCCGGACCACGTTGTCGCGCAGCGCGTCGGCGTAGCCGTAGACGGCGTCGGCGCGGGAGCGCAGCAGGCCGTCGCCGCCGCGCTCGTAGGTGACGAACGGGATCGGGTTGTCGTCCGAGCGGAACGGGGTGCCGGTGAGCATCAGCCGGCGCACGGCGGGCTCGAACGCCGCCTTCACCCCGTCGCCCCAGGTGCGGGAGTCGCCGGCGTGGTGGATCTCGTCGAGGATGACCAGGGTGCGCCGGGTCATGGTGCGCCGCCGGTGCACCTGCGGCGCCATGCCCACCTGGGCATAGGTGACCACCGCGCCGTGGAAGTCGGCGGAGGAGTGCAGGTCGGCGTTGCGGAACGCCGCGTCGAGCTGGATGCCGACCCGGGCCGCCGCCTGCGCCCACTGGGTCTTCAGGTGCTCGGTGGGTGCGACCACGGTGACCGCCTCGACGGTGCCGTCGGCGAGCAGCTCGGCGGCGATCCGCAGGGCGAAGGTGGTCTTGCCGGCCCCCGGGGTGGCGACCGCGGTGAAGTCGTCGGTGCGTCGCCGCAGGTACTCCACCAGCGCCTTGCGCTGCCAGGCACGCAGGGGCGGGAACGTCTCGAGCGCCGGCGTCCGGGCTGCCACGCGTCAGGCTCCTCTCCGACCGCGCGACGGCGGGCCCCGGTCGAGGGCCACGGGTGCCGCCGCCCATGAAAAGGCCCTCGCGCATCGGGTGCCGCGAAGGCCGGCTCAGCATAACCAGCGCGGGCCGGCGGGCCCAGGCGACGCCACGCTGGTCACATCGACACCGCCCGCCACCACCACGGCCGGCGATCCGGCGCTCACCCTGGGTCAGCGCCGGGCGTCGTCACGAGGCGGGTCCCCGGGTGCCGGTGCGGGGCGGGCGCAGCGCGGCCACCGGGGCGGACCAGCGCCGCCGCAGCGACACCAGGCGCAGCGCGAAGACGAACACCGCAGCGGCGGTCAGCCCGGCGGCGTCGGCCCGCCCGAACGCGTCGAGCAGCGCCACGGCGACCGCCCCGGCGAGGGCCGCCACCGCGTAGATCTCCCGGCGCAGCACCACGGGGATCTCGCCGGTGAGCAGGTCCCGGCCGAGCCCGCCGCCGATGGCGGTGAGCATGCCGAGCAGGCACGCGCCGACGGCCGGCACGCCGGCGTCGAGCGCCTTGAGGGTGCCGGTGACGGTGAACAGCCCGAGGCCGGCGGCGTCGAGCACCAGCACGGTGGTGCGCAGCCGGGCGAGCCTGGGGTGCAGCCAGAAGGTGGCGGCGGCGGTGAGCGCGGCTGTGGCCGCGTACCGCCAGTCGGCGAAGGCCAGCGGCGGCACCTCGTCGATCACCAGGTCGCGGAGGATCCCGCCGCCGAGCGCGGCGACGAAGCCGACGAAGACGACGCCGAACAGGTCGAGACGCTTGGCCACCGCCGCGGAGGCCCCGGAGGCGGCGAAGACGGCCACCCCGGCCAGGTCGGCGAGGAGCAGGGCGGTGGAGGTGGTCACCGCCGAAGGTTACGTGGGCGGCCGGGAGGGCCGCCCGCGGTCACTCGCCCCAGGACTCGTAGATCTCCTTGCACTTCGGGCAGACCGGGGAGCCCGGCTTGGCGGCCTTGGTCACCGGGAACTTCTCCCCGCACAGCGCGACGACGAAGGTGCCCATGACGGCACTCTCGGCGATCTTGTCCTTACGGACGTAGTGGAACATCTCGGGACCGGTGTCGGCATCCTTCAGGTCCGGACGTTCGAGAACCTGTGTGTTCACTTCTGCACCTCCAACTTTCCAGTTTGGCAGGTCGACCTGGCCGGGTCCACCGCAGGCCGCCCCTTCCCGGCCCGTACCGTAACGGACGTGAACAGCTTCCACACCCGCCTCGGCGTCGAGGTGGCCGCCGCCCTGCGCGACCGGCGTCCGGTCGTCGCCCTGGAGAGCACCATCGTCTCGCACGGCCTGCCCCGGCCCGACAACCTGCGGGTGGCCCGCGAGATCGAGCAGGCCGTCCGCGCCGCCGGGGCGGTCCCGGCGACCATCGGCATGGTCGCCGGTCAGCTCGTGGTGGGCCTCGACGACGCGGAGCTGACCCGGCTCGCGACCGTCGACGGGGTGAGCAAGCTCTCGGTACGCGACCTCGCGATCGCCGCCGCGGCCGGCGCGGACGGGGCCACCACGGTCGCCGCCACCAGCGCGGTGGCCGCCGCCGCCGGGATCGGGGTCTTCGCCACCGGCGGGCTGGGCGGGGTGCACCGGGAGGCCGCGGCGACCTTCGACGAGTCGGCCGACCTGGGCACCCTGGCCCGCACGCCGATCGCCGTGGTCTGCGCCGGGGTCAAGTCGATCCTCGACGTCGGGGCGACCCTGGAGCGGCTGGAGACCCTCGGCGTCGCCGTGGTCGGCTACCGCACCCGCCGGTTCCCCGGCTTCTATCTCACCGACGCCGGCTTCGACCTGGACTGGTCGGTCGACTCGCCCACGCAGGTCGCCGACGTGCTGGCGGCGCGGGACGCCCAGGGGGTGCACGGCGGCGGGCTGATCGTGGCCAACCCGCTGCCGGCCGACGAGCAGCTCGACCCGGCCCTGCACGACCGGACGCTCGCCGAGGGCCTGGCCCTGCTGGAGCGCGACGGGGTAACCGGCAAGGCCGTGACGCCGTACCTGCTCGCGCACTTCCACTCCGCCACCGAGGGCGCGAGCCTCGCCGTGAACGTGCGGATCATCCTACGCAACGCCGACCTCGCCGCCCGGATCGCGGTGGCCGCCGCCGACCGCGCCGCCGCATGACCGCTGCGCGCCACCCCGCCGGGCCGGGCCGGGTCGTCGTCGTGGGCGACCTGATCACCGACGTCGTCGCGGTGCTGGGCGGGCCGTTGGCCACCGGCTCCGACACCCCGGCCACGATCCGGGTCACCGGCGGCGGGCAGGCCGCCAACACCGCCGCCTGGCTCGCCGCCCAGGGCGTGCCGGTGACCATGGTCGGTGCCGTCGGCGACGACGACGCGGGCCGCGACCGGGTCGCCGAGCTGGAGCGGGCCGGCGTGGACTGCGCCGTCGAGCGGCACGCCGGGCGCACCACGGGCACCGTGATCGTGCTCACCGGCGACGGCGAGCGCACGATGGTGACCGAGCGGGGGGCGAACCTGCGGCTGGGCGCCGGGCACGTCGACGCCGCCCTCGCCGCAGCGCCCGACGCGCGGCACCTGCACCTGTCCGCGTATCCCCTGCTGGACGCCTCCTCCCGCGCCGCCGGGCTGCGCGCGCTGGCCGCGGCGCGCGAGCGCGGGCTCACCACCAGCGTCGACGCGGCGTCCGCGGCGCCGCTGCGGCGGGTCGGCGCGGCGGCCTTCCTGACCTGGGTACGCGACGTCGACCTGCTCCTGGTCAACGCCGACGAGGCGGCCGTGCTGGCCGGCGGGCTGGACCCGGCGGCGCAGGCGCGGGCGCTGACGGCGACGGCCCGGCGGGTGGTGGTGAAGCGCGGCGCGGCCGGGGCGGTGTGGGCGGACCGGACGGCGACGGTCAGCGTGGCGCCGATCCGGCGGGTGGCCGTGGCCGACGTCACCGGGGCCGGGGACGCCTTCGCGGCCGGGCTGCTGTCGGCGTGGCTGGCCGGGGCGGGGCCCCGGACGGCGCTGGACCGGGCCGGCGACCTGGGCGCGCTGGCCGTGTCGAGCATCGGCGCGCGCCCGACGGCCTGACCGACGGCCCGGCCGGCGGGGCCCGGTGGCGCTACCGGCGCGCGCGCCGGCCGCCGGGAGGCCGGTCGGGCCCGGTCAGGGCTCGGCGTCGATGACCTTGTGCGGGCGCTCCTCGGCGGCGAGGCTCATCGGCGCGGCCGGGTCGGTGTGCCGGGGCTGGAACCGGTTGGCCAACCGGTGCTTCTCCTTCGGCGGCCGGTCGTTGGCCAGCAGCACCGCCAGCCACGGGATGAGCACCATCCCGAGGCCGCACAGCGGCAGCCAGAGCCAGAGCATGGGCGCCTGCGCGCCGACCAGGATCGCGCCGACGATCACGCAGGCCACCCGGACGCCCATCATCACGACGTAGCGGCGCTGCCGGCTGGTGAGCTGGTCGTCCTGGCTGCGGGCCGCGTCGGTGATCAGGATCGGCTGGTACGCCTGACGCTTCACCACGAACCTCCAAGAGGGATCGCCCCCATCCTGTCACCCCGGGGCGTTGATCGGTTCGTCGCGGGGCGTTGATCAGCGAAATCGACCCGCTCCGGCTCGTGTTACGCCCGTGGTACGCTCCGCTCGTGGGCAGCCGGTTCAGCTTCACCGACGAGGCGTTGGCCAACCTGCGGGTCTACGACGTCTCGCCCGGCGAGGTCTGGGAGGCGCTGCACAGCCCGCGGCGGGTCATCCGGCACCTGGGCGACGACGTGATGGTCGTCTACGCCGCCGCCCGCCACGGCCGGCGGCTGGCCGTGCTGCTCGCCGAGGCCGACGGCGCCGACAACGACTGGGACGTGCTCTCCGCCCGGGAGCTGACCGACGCCGAGGCCAAGCGCTACGACGAGGCCGTCCGCCGGTTTCCCGACGACGACGCCGGCCGCAGATTCCGCCGATGAGGAGGCGTGGCGATGAACCGTAACGACGCGACCAAGCAGTTCCACGGCGGTGGCGACCCGCTGGCCGAGCTGATCGACGCCGGCGCGCCGGTGGAGCTGCCCGCCCCCGACACCGACGTGCCGATGGTCAGCCGCTCGGTGCGGCTGCCGCTGGAGACCTACGAGCGGGTGCGGGCCGCCGCCGACGCCCGGGGCATCGGGGTGACCACGCTGATGCGGCAGTGGATCGAGGCCGGCCTGGCCGAGCTGGACGACTCGGCGACGGTGTCCCTCGCCGACGTGCGGCGGGCCCTCGCCGCCCTCTCCCGGCCCACCGCCGCCTGAGCCCCGGCCCATCACTCTTGTGGCCCTTGGGGGCGGGCCGGGCCGGGGCGTTCCAACGGAGACGCGGGCCGCTCGACCGGGCGGCCCCACGACCGCGCCATGTCGCGCACGGCGACCGCCGCCAGCACGGCGGCGGCCGACGCGAGCGCGCCCATCGGCGGCATCCGCAGCGCCAGCGGGGCCAGCGCGACCAGCACCAGCACCCCGGCCAGCCGGGAGCGGGAGACCCGGCCGAAAATCTCGTACTCGAAGCGGGCCCGGGCGGCCAGGAACAACGCGGGGCCGCCCATGACGAACGCGGGCCACGCCGGCTCCATCCGGGCGTACGGGTGATCGATGACCAGCTCGTAGCCGACGGCCGTGACCAGCACGCCGGCCACGATCACCAGGTGGGTCCAGCTCGCCGACTCGCCCAGCAGCCCCGGCGACCGGGCCACCCGGATCGCCTCGGCCAGCAGGTGCCCGGCCCGGTGGAAGTAGATCCGCCAGAACAGCGCCGTGACCAGGAACGAGAGGGCGAACGCCCCGAACCTGGCGGCGGAGAAGTCGCTGCCGCTGAAGGTCAGCCCGATGATGAGGATCGTCTCGCCCAGGGCGATCAGGAAGATCTGCTGGTACCGCTCCGCCAGGTGCTCGCCCATCACGGCCCAGCCGGAGACCCGCGTCGGCCCGAGGCGCGGCACCGGCCAGCCGAGCGCCAACCCCGTGTAGTCCCAGGCCAGCGCGGCGGTCCAGAACACCGCCCGTAGGGTCGGCTGCGGCACCAGGGCACCGGCGAGCCAGGGCACCGCGCCGAGCGTCGACCAGGCCAGGATGCGCGTCGTCACCTTCCGGCGGGGGTGCCGGCGCAGCGCCACGGTGATCAGGAGCGGCCGGCCGATCTGGATCGCCAGGTACGCGCAGACGAAGGTCGCCGCCCGCTCGGTGAAGGCCCGGGGCAGCGCGACGGCCATCACCATGCTGCCGAACATCGAGGCCACCACGACGAACTGGATGATCCCGCGCTCCGGCTCGTAGCGGCTGGTCACCCAGGCCGTCAGCGTCCAGACCAGCCAGAGCGCGAGGAACAGCAGCACGGTCTGCGCGACCCCGCCCCACAGGTCCCGGCGGGCCGACGCCACGTCGTCGATGGTCCGCTGCGACACCCGGGTCAACGCGAAGACGAACACCAGGTCGAAGAAGAGCTCCAGGAAGCTGGCCCGGGGCGAACTCGCTGCGCCCCGCAGCAGCGCCGCGCCCCGCTGGTCCTCCGCCATCGCCCACCCGTCGCCGCCGCCCGACGGGCTCAACGAGCCCGACCGGCGCGGGGTTGCGTCAGCCCTTCGCGGCCTTCGCCTCCGCCTTCATCCGCTGCTTGTGCTCGCGTACGCGGCGCAGCGAGTCCGCGTCGGCCACGTCGGCCACCGACCGGTACGCGTCGGCGTCGCCGTAGCCGCCGGCCGCCTCCCGCCAGCCTTCCGGGGTGACGCCGTACCGCTTGCCGAGCAGCGCGACGAGGATCTGCGCCTTCTGCCGGCCGAACCCGGGCAGCTCGGTGATCCGGCGCAGCAGGTCCCGCCCGTCGGCGACGTCGGCCCAGAGCCGGGCGGCGTCGCCGTCGTACCGGTCGACCAGCACCCGGCACACCTCCTGCGTCCGGGCGGCCATCGCCTTCGGGAACCGGTGCAGGGCGGGCGGCTCGGCGAAGACCGCCACCAGCGCGTCCGGGTCGTACCCGGCCAGCTCGCGGGCGTCCGGCTCGTGCCCGAGGCGCTGCGCCAGCACGTACGGCGAGGAGAACGCCTTCTCCATCGGGATCTGCTGGTCGAGCGTCATCCCCAGCAGCAGGGCCAGCGGGCTGCGCTCCAGCAGCCGGTTGGCCTCGGGGTCGATGGGCAGCGAGAACGTCATGCCGTCCATCCTGCCGCCCCGCCGCGACGCCGCGACGCCGACTCCCCGGGCGTGGGCCGCCGGACGGTCCCGCCGGCTCGCGCCCAGGAAGTCGGATTCCGGGGCGGCGGTGACGCCTGCCGCCACGGCGGCAGGCAGGATGGCGACGTGGACGAACACGACATGCTGCTCTCCCCCGCCGGCGTCGAGGCGCTCCGCACGGCGCTGTCCCGCGCCGCGTACACCTCGAACGGCATCGCCGACCGGCTCGGACCGCAGGCGACCGGCGGGATCGCCCGCAACGACTTCCGGGCGGCCCTGCGCGCCACCGCCGACCGCGACCCGCTGGCCACCCTCATCCGGGTGTTCATCTGCGACCAGACCGAGCCGGAGGCCGCGGTGGCCGCCGCGCTCGCCCCGCTGACCGTGGCCGAGGCGCTGGCCGGGGGCCTGGTCGAGCGGCACGGCGACGGGCTGCGCGCGGGCGTCGACCTGGAGCCGTACGCCGACGACTGGTGGGTCCTCGCCGACCTGCCGGTCAGCTCCCGGCCGGGCCGGCCGCTGCACGCCGAGCACGTGCTCGGCATCGGCGGGGCGACCCAGACGCTGATCGGGGCGGCCGTGCGCCGGCCGGTGGAGACCGCGCTCGACCTGGGCACCGGCTCCGGGGTGCAGGCGCTGCACCTGGCCACCCACGCCCGCCGGGTCACCGCCACCGACGTCTCCGAGCGGGCGCTGCGCTTCGCCGCCACCACGGCCGCGCTCAACGGCCAGGACTGGGAGCTGCTGCGCGGGGACCTGGTCGCCCCGGTCGCCGGACGCAGGTTCGACCTGGTGGTCAGCAACCCGCCGTTCGTGGTCGGCCCCGGCACCACCACCCACGTGTACCGGGACTCGGGCCGGGTCGGCGACGCGATCGGCGCCGAGCTGGCCGCCGCCGCACCAGGGCTGCTCACCGAGGGCGGCACCATGCAGTACCTGGCCAACTGGGTGCACGTCACCGGGGAGGACTGGGGCGAGCGGGTGGCCGGCTGGTTCGCCGGCACCGGCCTGGACGCCTGGGTCATCCAGCGGGAGGTCGCCGACCCGATGGCGTACGTCAACCTGTGGCTGACCGACGTCGGCGAGGCCGCCGACCCGCACCGGGCGGCGGCCTGGCTCGACTGGTTCGACGCGCACAAGGTGGAGGCGGTCGGCTTCGGCATCGTCTCGCTGCGTCGCGGCGGCCACGCCGACCCGGTGGTGCGGATCGAGGACCTGCGGCAGCGGGTGGAGCCGCCGATGGGCGAGCGGATCGCCGCCTGGTTCGACCGCCAGGACTGGCTCCGGGCACGCGGTGCCGACGGGCTGCTCGACGCGCGCTACCGGGCCGCCGAGGGGCTCCAGCTGCGGCAGGAGGCGACGATGGGCGACGAGGGCTGGGCGGTGGACCGGCAGGTCCTGGCGATGCCGCACGGGCTGCGCTGGACGGAGGAGATCGACCCGCTGGTGCTGGCCCTGGTCGGCGGCGCGGACGGCCGGCTGCCGCTGCGCGACCAGCTCGCCCTGCTCGCCGCCGCGCACGACGTGGCCCCCGAGGAGCTGGCCGAGGCGGCCGGCCCGATCGTGGCGCACCTGGTGGAACGCGGCATCGTCGAGCCGGTGAGCGACTGATGCGCGCGCTGAGACAGCCGCGGATGCCGGCGGCGGCGCGGGCGGTGCGCTGATGCGGGCGGTCGTGCAGACCGTCGGCCGGGCCAGCGTCACGGTCGACGGGGAGGTCGTCGGCGCGGTCACCGACGGGCTGCTGGTGCTGCTCGGGGTGACCCACACCGACACCGGGGAGACGGCCCGCACCATGGCCCGCAAGATCCACGAGCTGCGCGTCCTGGACGACGAGCGCAGCGCGGCGGACACCGGCGCCGGCATCCTGGTGGTCAGCCAGTTCACCCTCTACGGCGACGCCCGCAAGGGCCGCCGCCCGAGCTGGACCGCCGCCGCCCCCGCCGAGGTCGCCGAGCCCCTGGTCGAGGCGGTCGTGGCGGCCCTGCGCGAGCGTGGCGCCCCGGTGCAGACGGGCCGCTTCCGCGCCCACATGCTGGTGGAGAGCGTCAACGTGGGCCCCCGCACCCTCCTCCTGGACCTCTGACGCCCGCACCAACCCCAGCCACCCGCCCCCGCCCCCGCGACCCCTCTCGTCGATCAAGAGGTTGGCGTCATGATCCGTGCTCCGGGTGACGCAGACCTCTTGATCGACGTGGGGACTCGGGGGTCGGGGCGGGGTCGGGTCGGGTCAGAAGAAGAGGCCGCGGCGCTGGATGGACTGGCGGAGCCAGCCGTCGAGCTGGGCGGCCCAGTCGGTGTTGTGCACGGTGGCGTGGTCGACGCTGAACCGGCCGAAGGCGTCCCGCCCCTCGGTGAACACGCCGCCCCGCTTGTCGATCTCCAGCACCACCTGCACTTGCTGCGGGTCGGTGACGAAGGTGACCTCCAGCTGGTTGATCGCCTGGGCGTACTGGGGGGCCGGGTAGAACTCGATCTCCTGGTAGAACGGCAGGTGCTGGCGTACCCCGTAGATGTGGCCCCGCTCGACGTCGGCGCGGGCGAACCGGAAGCCCAGCCGCAGCAGCGCCTCCAGCAGCGCCTCCTGGGCCGGCAGCGGGTGCACCGCCACCGCGTCCAGGTCGCCCTTGTCGACCGCCCGCGCCACCTCCAGCTCCGTACGCAGCCCCATCGTCATCCCGTGCAGGTGCTGCCCGTACAGCTCGGTGAGCGGGGTCTCCCACGGCACGTCGAAGCGGAACGGGACGTCGTAGCGCTGCCCCGGCTCCAGCCGGAACGCCCCGGTCACCTGGCGACGGTGGAACTCCTGGGTGGTCTCGTACTCGCTGTCGCCGCTCTCCACCTCGACCCGGGTGACCAGGCCCAGCGCGACGTAGTCGATGTCGACCGCGTGCTCGCCGCCGGCCACGTGCACGACGCCCTCCAACTGACCGCCCGGACGGCAGTTCGGATTGCTCAGCACCGTCTCCACCGACGGACCGCCCACACCCATCGCCTGCATGAGCCGCTTGAAGACCACGACGCCCTCCACCCTCTCGAAGATCGGCCGTTGCACGTCCGACCTGCTGATTCGGCCCGAACGGCCGACTGCCGGCACGGTAGCCGGGCCTGGCAAGGTCATACCCCGGTACCCCTATCCGCTGTCGGTTCCCCGATCGCCTCACTCCCGTTTCACGTCCCGGTTGCCAGAGTGTGTGTCACCGGCGCCGCTGGGCCGGCAACGCGGCACAGACGTGGACACGGGGAGAGACAGAGATGGTCCTTCAGATGATCGAGAACCAGATCGGCCCGGCCGTCACCACCGACGCCGAGGCTGCCGCCGACACCCTGACCGACCTCGACGCCACCGACGAGCGCGGCGTCTCCACGGACCTGGTCCGGGCATACCTCAACGGCATCGGGCGCACCAAGCTGCTCACCGCCGAGCAGGAGGTGGTGCTCGCCAAGCGGATCGAGGCCGGGCTGTTCGCCGAGGAGAAGCTGGCCACCTGCACGCCCGTCTCGACGGAGCTGCGCGCCGACCTGGAGATCGTCGTCGCCGAGGGGCGCACGGCCAAGGACCACCTGCTGGAGGCCAACCTGCGCCTCGTCGTCAGCATCGCCAAGCGGTACACCGGCCGGGGCATGGCGTTCCTCGACCTCATCCAGGAGGGCAACCTCGGCCTGATCCGGGCGGTCGAGAAGTTCGACTACACCAAGGGCTTCAAGTTCTCCACGTACGCGACCTGGTGGATCCGGCAGGCGATCACCCGGGCGATGGCCGACCAGGCCCGCACCATCCGCATCCCGGTGCACATGGTCGAGCAGGTCAACCGGATGGTCCGGGCCCGCCGCGAGCTGGCCGTCACGCTGGGCCGCGAGCCCACCGTCGCCGAGGTCGCCCGCGCCATGGACGTCCCCGAGTTCCAGGTCATCGAGCTGATCTCGTACGACCGGGAGCCGGTCAGCCTCGACCAGGCCGTCGGCGAGGACGGCGAGAGCGCCCTGGGCGACTTCGTCGCCGCCGTCGACCCGGCCGCCGAGCCCGGTGCGGCCGCCGCCGACGGCGAGCTGCGCAACGAGGTGCAGATCGTGCTCGCCACCCTGTCCCAGCGGGAGCAGGCCGTGATCCGGCTCCGCTTCGGCCTGGACGACGGCCGGCAGCGCACCCTCGACGAGGTGGGCAAGGAGTTCGGCCTGTCCCGGGAGCGGATCCGGCAGATCGAGAAGGTCACGCTGCTCAAGCTGCGCGCCCCGGAGCGGGCGCAGCGGCTGGAGGCGTACGCCTGCTGAAGCGGCACGCGTAGGGAGGGGCCCCGGCGGTTCGCCGGGGCCCTCGCGCATGCGGTGCGGCGCTGGGCGGGCGCGGGCCCAGCGGTGTTAGGAGGGGGCCCTTCCTATACAGAAGGCGTTAACAAGGTGCCCTTCCTTACAGGCGGCGGGGGCCCGTGTCGGGGCGGGCGCCCGCCGCGCCGACGCCCACCGTGGCGTGCAGCACCGAGATGCCGTCCGGGCGGGCCAGCACCGGGTTGAGGGTGAGCGAACGCACCCGGGGCTGCTCGTCGGCGAGCCGCCCCACCCGCAGCAGCAGCTCCGCCAGGGCGGCCCGGTCCACCGGCGCGGCCCCCCGGTGCCCGCGCAGCAGCGGCGCGGCCCGGGGCGCGTCGACCAGCTCGGCGGCGTCGGCGTCGGTCAGCGGCACCGCCCGCCACGCCCGGTCGCCGAGCAGCTCGGTGGCGACGCCGCCGAGGCCGAAGCCGACCACCGGCCCGAACGCCGGGTCCTCCACCAGCTCCACCACGCAGGGCACGCCGGGCGGGACCATCGCCTGCACCAGGACGTCCGCGCCGAAGACCGTCGACATCTCCGCGTACGCCCGGCGCACCGCCGCCGCGTCGGCCAGGTCGAGCCGGACCGCGCCGAGGTCGAGGCGGTGCCGCAGCCCGGGGGCGGCCGCCTTCAGCGCCACCGGGCAGCCCAGCGCCCCGGCGGCGGCGACCGCCTCGTCGGCCGACCCGGCGCGCACCGACGGCACCACGTCGATACCGTACGCGCCCAGCAGCCCCGCCGGGTCGGCCCCGTCGGCGCGCAGCGCGGCGGCCGCGGCGGCGGGGTCGACGCGGGGCAGCTCGGGCAGCGCGCCGGGCGGCCGGCGCAGCCAGTCGGCGTACGCGGCGACCCGGGCCAGGGCCCGCACCGCCTCCTCCACGCTCGGATACGCCGGCACCCCCGCCGGCACGCGCCCGGCGAGGAAGGTCGCCACCACCGGCTTGCCGGCGTCGAGCGCGCCGGGCAGGGCGGCGGCGAAGTCGGCCCCGGTGTCGGTGAGCTGGCCGGGCAGTGGCGGGGCGAAGACCGCGACGAGGGCGTCCACGTGCGCGTCGGCGGCGGCCGCGCCGAACGCGGCGGCGAACTCGGCCGCCCCGGCCCGGGGGCCCACGTCGGACGGGTAGCCGGCCGCCACCGTCAGCCCCTGCGCGGCGCAGGCGGTGGCGGCCAGCCCGGTCAGCGCCGAGGAGTTGCCGACCACGGCGACCCGCCGCCCGGCGGGCCGGGGCTGGTGGGCCAGCAGCACGCCGACGTCGAGCAGCTCGGCGACCGTGTCGACCCGGATCACCCCGGACTGGGCGAACAGGGCGTCGACCGCGACCGCGTCGGGGCCGGGCGCGTCGCCGTTCAGGCCGGGCGGGCGGGCCGGGGACGCCAGCGCCACCACCGGCTTGTCCCGGCCGATCCGCCGGGCCAGCCGGGCGAACTTGCGCGGGTTGCCGAACGTCTCCAGGTACAACATGATCACGTCGGTGCCGGGGGCGTCCTGCCAGTATTGAAGCAGGTCGTTGCCGGAGACGTCGGCCCGGTTGCCGGCCGAGACGAAGCTGGACAGGCCGAGGCCCCGCCGGGCCGCCTCGGCCAGCAGCGCCACCCCGAACGCGCCGGACTGGCTGAAGATGCCCACCCGGCCGGGGGCCGGCAGCGCGGGCGCGAGGGTCGCGTTGAGGCGTACCTGGTCGGCGGTGTTGGCCACGCCCAGGCAGTTCGGGCCGACGACCCGCATCCCGGCGGCGTGCGCGGCGCGGACCAGGGCCCGCTGGGCCGCCGCGCCGTCCGCGCCGGCCTCGGCGAAGCCGGCCGAGATCACCACCAGGCCGTGCGCGCCGGCCGCCGCCGCGTCGGCCACCACCGCGCCCACCGCCTCCGGGGCCACCGCGACCACCGCCAGGTCGATCGCGTGGCCGGCGTCGACCGCCGACGGGTACGCGGGCAGCCCCGCCACCGTCGCCGCGCCCGGGTGCACCGGCACGACCGGCCCCGGGTACCCGCCGTCGCGCAGGTGCCCGAGCAGCGCCGCGCCGACGCCCTGCCCGGTGGCGCTCGCGCCGTAGACGGCCACGCCCCGGGGGGCCAGCAGCCGGGCGATGGAGCGGGCCTCGGTGCGGTGCTCCCGACCCCGCTGCACCGCCAGCGTCGCCTCGGTCGGCGCGATCGGGAAGCTCAGGTGCACCACGCCGTCGGCGTACTGGCGTTGGACCTGGTAGCCGAAGTCGGCGAAGACCCGCAGCATCGCCCCGTTGGCCGGGAGCACCTCGGCGACGAAACGCACGATCCCGACCCGCCGGGCGGCGTCGGCCAGGTGCTCCAGCAGCACCGAGCCGATCCCCCGCCCCTGGTGGGCGTCCTCCACCACGAACGCCACCTCGGCCTCGGGGGCCTGCGGGCCGAGCCGTTCGTAGCGGCCCACGGCGACGATCCGCCCGGCGGCGAGCACCACGAACGCCTCCCGGTCGACGTGGTCGACGTGCACGAAGCGGTTCAGGTCCCGCTCCGGGATGCGCGGGTACGGCGAGAAGTAGCGCAGGTAGCGGGTGCGCTCCGAGAAGCGGGCGTGCATCGCCACGATCCCGGGCGCGTCGTCCGGGCGGATCGGGCGCAGCCCGACGGTGCTGCCGTCGCTGAGCAGCACGTCCACCGGCTGGTCGACTGTGGTCACCGGTTCCGGCCCCTCCCCGGGCGCAGCCCGGTCAGTCCCGCGGGTCGTGCGGGTCGAGGCCGAGCAGCGGGAACACCGCCTTGCGGGTCGCCGCGATGGCCCGGTCCACCGGGTTCGGCTCGCCGGTCGGCTGCCACGGCGCGAACGCGGGGTCGGCGTCGTCGGTCATCCGCAGCGGCACCTCCCGGCCGGGGCGGCGGGCGGCGGCGAGGCCGCGCCAGCCGGGCGGGGTGAGCGTCGCCGGGTCGATCGGGTCGCCGGTCGCCACCGCGAGCAGGTGGGTCCAGGCGCGGGGCACCACCTCGACGAGGGCGTACCCGCCGCCGCCGGTGGCCACCCAGCGGCCGTCGCACAGCTCGTCGGCAAGCGCCCGCAACGCCAGGTAGGTGGCGCGCTGCCCGTCGACGCTCAGGTGCAGGTCGGCGAGAGGGTCGATGCGGTGCCCGTCCGCCCCGCACTGGGTCACCAGAAGCTGCGGCCGGAACGCCCGCAGCACCGACGGCACCACCGCGTGGAACGCGCGCAGCCAGCCGGCGTCGTCGACCCCGGGCGGCAGCGGCACGTTCACGGCGCTGCCCGGCGCGCCCGGGCCGCCCGTCTCGTCGGGGAACCCGGTGCCGGGGAACAGGGCGAGCGGGGTCTCGTGCAGGCTGACGGTGAGCACCCGGGGGTCGTCCCAGAAGATGGCCTGCACGCCGTCGCCGTGGTGCACGTCCACGTCGACGTACGCGATCCGCTCCGCGCCGAGGTCGAGCAGGCGGGCGATGGCCACCGCCGGGTCGTTGTAGACGCAGAACCCGGCGGCGCGGGCCGGCATGGCGTGGTGCAGCCCGCCGGCCACGTTGACGGCCCGCCGCGCCTCGCCCCGCCACACCGCCTCGGCGGCGGCCACGGTGGCCCCGGCGACCAGCGCGCTGGACTCGTGCATCCCCTCGAAGACCGGATTGTCCGATGTGCCCAGCCCGAACCCGGCGAAGAGCGGGTCGCGGGGGGCGACGCGGACGGCGTCGAGGTAGCGCGGGTCGTGCACCCGGGTCAGCAGGGCCTCGCCGGCCGGCTCCGGCCGGACCAGCCGCACCCCGGGCCGGCCCAGGACGCCCAGCTCCCCGGCGAGCGCGACGGTCAGCTCGACCCGCACCGGGTCGAGCGGATGGTCGCCCATGTCGTAGGCGAGCAGCGCCTCGTCCCACACCACCACCGTGTCCTCGGACATGGGGCCATCGTCGCACGGGCCACCGCCGCCGCCCACCACCCGCGCTGCCGCCGTGGCCGGTGTCTCCCTGGTCGGCGGCCCTCCCGGCCGCCGGGCACCGGCGGTCAGCCGCCGGTGGCGACGGGGCGGGACGGGTCGGCCACCCAGTTGCTCCACGATCCGACGTAGAGGGCGGCGTCCGGGCGGCCCGCCAGGTGCAGGGCGAGCACGGCCTGCGCGGCGGTCACCCCGGACCCGCAGTACGCCCCCACGGCCGCGGCGTCGGCCACCCCGGCGGCGGCGAACCGCTCCCGCAGCGCCGCGCCGGACGGGAAGCGGCCGTCCGGGCCGACGTACTCCCCGGCGGGCAGGTTCACCGCGCCCGGCACGTGCCCGGCCACCGGGTCGACCGGCTCGTGCTCGCCCCGGAAGCGGGCCGCGGCCCGCACGTCGAGCAGCGTCCCGTCGCCAGCGGCGGCGAGCGCGGCGGCCGCGGCGGCGTCGAGCACCGGCAGCCCGCCCGGGCGGACGGTCACGTCCCCGGGGGCCGGGGTGGGCACGTCCGTCGACACGGGCAGGCCGGCGGCCACCCAGGCCGGGAAGCCGCCGTGCAGCACCCGGACCGGCCGGTGCCCGGCCCAGCGCAGCGTCCACCAGGCCCGCGCCGCGCCGAGGCCGTCGCCGCCGTCGTACACGACGACGGGGTGACCGGCGCGGACCCCGGCGGCCCGCAACGCGGCCTGGAGGGCGGCGGGGTCGGGCAGCGGATGCCGGCCGGCCGCGCCGGGCGGCCCGCACAGCGCGGCGTCCAGGTCCACGAAGACCGCGCCCGGCAGGTGACCGGCGGCGTGGTCCTCGCGGCCGGGCGGGCCGGCGAGCCGCCACCGGACGTCGAGCAGGGCGGGCGGGTCGGCGGAGTCGAGCTCCGCCGCGAGCCGGTCGGCCTCGACCAGCGACTCCTCGGTACCGGACATGCCGTCCAGTGAACACCATTCGGGCGGTCACCTCGCGATTCGGCGGCGGGCGATCTCCAGCGGCCGGGGTACCATCGACCTCCGGGAGGTCGCCGACGTGAAGCACCTGGTCGACACGAGTGGGCGCGGAACTGCCTCCGCCGAGAGGGGGAATCGATGCGCCACGATCTAGTGGACACGACCGAGATGTACCTGCGCACCATCCTCGAACTCGAGGAGGAGGGCGTCCCGCCGTTGCGCGCCCGGATCGCCGAGCGGCTGCGCCAGAGCGGTCCCACCGTCAGCCAGACCGTCGCCCGGATGGAACGCGACGGGCTGCTCACCGTCGAGGGCGACCGGCACCTCGCGCTGACCCCGCTGGGCCGCGCGTCCGCCGTGTCCGTGATGCGCAAGCACCGGCTCGCCGAGCTGCTGCTGGTCAACGTCATCGGGATGCCCTACGAGGAGGCCCACGAGGAGGCCTGCCGGTGGGAGCACGTGATGAGCGACGCGGTCGAGCAGCGGGTGTACGACCTGCTCAACCGCCCCACCCGCTCCC